>CAZIUM010000279.1:0-3370 GCA_964542285.1 uncultured Lentisphaerales bacterium | reverse complement strand
GGGAAGAAACCGACACAACTTGGTAGTGCGCTATGAAACTTGCCCCAGACTTGTTAACGTTCCGCAACGGTCTTCCCGTCACGGCGGATACCTGGCCCGAACGCCGTCTCGAATTGGAAGCCACGCTGCTGCCGCATGAATACGGCGGTCTGCCACCGCGGGGCATCCGAACCGAAATCGTCTGCCGAGCGCATTCCCGAGCGCGCGAACTGCACCCGGAAGCGATCTTCCGTGTCTTCGAGGTGCGGGTGATGTTTGAACACGGGCGGGATTTCAGCTTTACCCTGTCCCTCTGGATTCCGCCGGGGGAAGGGCCCTTCCCCGTGGTGCTCGACGGCGATGGGTGCTGGCGTTATTTCAACGAATCGACCGTGGTCCGGCGCATCGTGGCCCGCGGCAACATCGCGGTCTCGGTCGATCGAACCCAGGCAGCCGCGGATCATGCCGACCGCTTTCGGGAGACCGGATTATTCCGCCTCTTCCCCCAGGCTTCCTTTGGTGTTCTGGCGGCCTGGGCATGGATTTTCCACCGCGCCGTGGACGCCCTGACATCGATGCCCATCGTACGCTCGGATGCCATTGCCATCACCGGACATTCGCGCGGCGGCAAGACCGCGCTCCTGGCCGGCGCGACGGACCGGCGAATCGCAATGACCAATCCGAACTGTTCCGGCATCGGCGGGGCGGGCCTGCATCGACTGAAATGCGCGGGGAGCGAGAAGATCGCATCGTTCTATCGCTCTCGCAATATTTTCTGGTTTGGGAAACCGTTTCAGGCGTTCCGTGGACGCGATGCCGAACTCCCGTACGATCAACATTTTCTTCATGCCATGGTGGCTCCCCGCCTTCTGCTGGTAACGGACGCCTATGAAGACGATGGAGCCAATCCACCGGGGGCCTATGCCGCTTGCCGGGACACCCGACGCGTTTACGACCTGCTGGAAACGCCCGAGGCGATCGGTTGGACGGTCCGGGAAGGGGGACACGCCCATTGGCCGCAGGACTACGACACCCTGCTCGATTTCATGGACCGCCACTTCCATGGACGCAAGGTCCAGCGCAATTTCCAGCGGACCCTGTATCCCGACCTGGCCGAAATCCTGAAGCGTCCCTGACCAACGCTCCATCACGGTGGGCGCTCCATGAGGAGCGCCCCGATGGGTGTGCTCGGTTTCCGATCTGTGCCCAAACCGGAACTCCATCCGTCTCGGGAAAAGGCAGTCCGTGTACCCGCGAAAGGGTGGAGGGGATGGGTACGGTTTCGTAGTAGTTCGACAAAAAACGGTTTTCCGCCCGGCTTGAGCGAAAGACCCACATTTTGCACTTTACGCTCCTGTCGGACCCTGCGCGAATATCTTGACGAAAGGCAATCCATTGTCGAGAATACCTGGGTAAAGGTTTGTGCCCCGGCAGCGTGCCGGGAGCGACAGGCCTGCACGGTAAAATGGAGTCCAGCGATATGAAATTATATGCAAGAATGTCCATGATGGTCGTGTTCGGGGTTCTCCTGGCCGCCGTTACAGGGTGCAAGGAAGAAAAAACCGCCCCGGTGGACGCGGAAGAAGTCAAACAGGCCGTCGAAGCGGTTGAGAAATCGGCCGTCGAACACTCGACGACCGACATGCCGAAAGACCATCCGGCACATTGAGTTAACGAGGTCGCCCTTGAATCCGGAACGGCTCGCCGGTTTAGAATCCCCGCCGAGCCGTTCTATTCCCTTCCTTGTCCGAGAGGTTATTATGCGTGCGTCCGCGCCAAAACACATTGGATATTTCAGCCTCATAAGACCGGTGTTCGTGCTGGTGGCTTGCCTTTCCCTTCCCGCCTGCAGCCGGGTCCGTCTCTCAAACTCGGCAACGATCGAACCGCAGACGGAACCCTACGTTCCAACGATTGTGACCGGCGAAATACGGGCCGGCATCGAGAAGCACATTGCAGAAGCGGTCGAGCTGGGGGATGGGTATTTTCACGTGCCCTTCGAAGGCCGGGACTTGAACCTTAAATTGGTGCGGGTGCATGTGGAATATCTCGCTTCCCTGGCCCCAACCCGACATTTTGCCTGTGTGGATATGGCCAGCGCCGATGGCCAGTTTTATGACATCGATTTCTTCATGGAAGGGGAGCCCGGCAACATGACCGTGACCGAGACGACCGTTCATAAACTGAACGGGGTCCCCTTTTACGTCTGGAAACAAAACGAAGACAAACACTGGGTCCGCGCACCCGTGGACAAGGCGTCGAAGGACTTGCTTGGCGTGCTCACCGGACGGGACGCCTTTGAATTCCGATACCAGGCCACGCTGCCTGAGTTGACGGGACCTTCCCGATGCTGGCTGCCCCTGGCCGAATCCGACGATTACCAAAAAGTTAAGGTCAAATCCATTCACGTGCCGGGGCGACAGCGCACACTGGTCGATTCCGCTCACGGCAACCGTGTGCTTTTCCTGGAACTGGACCCCGAACACAGCCATCAGACCATTGAGATCGTGTATGACGTCGAGCGTTTCGAAAAAGGCGCATACAGCGGCAACCCGGCAGAGGCACGGAAGCATCTTCAACCCGAAAACTTCGTGCCCGCAAGTGCGGAGATCGAGGCGTTTGCCCAAAAAGCGGTCGAAGGGTTGGAGGGGGACCTGATGCGCGCCCGGGCGCTTTACGATCGCGTCATCGACGAAATGCGTTACATGAAGTTCGGTGAAGGTTGGGGAGAAGGGAACGCCACGTTTGCCTGCAGTTCCCTGTACGGCAACTGTACGGACTACCATTCCCTGTTCATCGGCCTGAGCCGGTCCATCGGAATCCCGGCCCGCTTCGCCATCGGCGTCGCCATTCCCTCGGAGCGAGATGATGGCGGAACCGACGGTTATCACTGCTGGGCGGAATTCTTTGCCGACGGGAAATGGTATCCGGTAGACATCAGCGAAGCCGATAAATTCAGCGCACTAAGCATGTATTACTTCGGCCATCATCCCGCCAATCGGTTTGAATTCTCCCGGGGTAGAGATTTGGTGCTGGATCCCGGCCCGACTTCAGGCCCCATCAATTTCCTGGCTTATCCGCTGCTGGAAGTCGAAGGTGAGCCGCGGTTGGTCAAGACCCTCTTTCTCTTCGAACGCACCGCCCGTGGAGATGTGGCGCAACGATAAAATCGGGGAGTTTCCGCCCGCGCCGGATGAATGTTGGTCGTTTTTGATTTGCCTTATGCCGCTTTTCAAGGTTGAATGGCCGGGCTGGACTTTCAGAAATCTCTATTGAAAAAGTGACCGCAACATTGGCGGGGACAAGGACCGATGAGGGTTCGCCGGTCTCCGCGCAGCACAAGTCAGGGAACGAAAACCATGATTCATGCGACAAATCGGACAAGAAGCGA
>CAZIUM010000278.1:0-3390 GCA_964542285.1 uncultured Lentisphaerales bacterium | reverse complement strand
CCCGGATTGATGATCGCGCTGAAGTTTTCGACATCCAGCATGCCCATGTTGGACACCGTGAAACTGCTGCCGGTCATCTCGTCGGGCGTCAACTTGCCCTGGCGGGCCTTTTCGGCCAGGACCTTCACCTCGTCGCGCAGCTCCGCCATGCTGAGAAACTGTGCCGAACGGACCACCGGAACCACCAACCCATTGTCGACGCTGACGGCGACCCCCAGGTCGACATCGCCATGCCAGGTGACTTCGCGGCCGTCGGTGGCGCTGTTGACCAGCGGGAACTCCTCGAGCGATAACACCACCGATTCCAGGATGAAATCGTTGACGCTGTAAACCGTGCCGGCCGCCTTCAGCTCGGCCCGATAGGCCATCAGGTCGGTCATGTCCACGGCCACGGTGACGTAGAAATGCGGAATGGTCTGCTTGCTTTCCACCAGGCGACGCGCAATCACCTGCCGCATACGCGACATCGTCTGAGGTTTGCATCGCACCGCCCGTTCGATGTCGGACACCATGATGCGTCCCGCATCCCCGGTGCCGCGAACCGACAGAATGTCGACTTCCTGGTCGCGTGCCAGCCGCTTTGCCGCTGGCGAGATGCGCCGGGACTCGTACCCCTGGGCTTCCAGGTAGGCGCGCACGTCGCGTTCGACGACGCGGCCGCCGGGGCCGCTGCCGCGGATCGGTGCCGGGTCGATGGCGCAATCGCGCGCCAACGCCCTGGCGCGTGGCGAGATGGCCTGGCGTGCCGGAGCGGCCGCCGGAGCCGGCGCAGCCGGGGGCATCGCGGGTTGCGCCACCGGAACGGCCGGATTGAGCGGCTCGGTCCGGGTGCGGGTCGAGGCGTTTTGCGCCGCGGCCACGGCGGCCGCGGGCACCGCCGGTTCGGGCGCGCCCTTGGAAGGTTCCGGCGCCGGCGCTTCCGGGGCCATGGCTTCCACCTTCGGTGGCGGCGGCGCGTCCGGCGCCTTCTCGCCTTTTTCCCCAATGTATCCCACCACGGTGTTTACCGGGACGGTGACATCTTCCGGCACGATGACCTTAATCAGGGTCCCCTCCCAGAAGCTCTCCACTTCCAGGTTGGCCTTGTCGGTCTCGATCTCGAAAAGGATGTCCCCCTTGGCGATGGGGTCCCCTTCCTTCTTCAACCACTTGACGATGGCCCCTTCTTCCATCGTCTGTCCCAACTTGGGAAATATGACTGCCTGGGCCATCAGAGCACCTCCTTGCATGCCGCCGCGATGTCCTCGCTCGAAGGCAGGAATGCCTGTTCGAGCACATACGCCTGCGGCGCGATGCCGTCCTTGGCGCCGACGCGCAGCACCGGAGCGTCCAGATAGTCGAAAGCCTCGGCCATGATCCGCGAAGCGATCTCGCCCGTGAAGCTGCCGATGTTGACGGCCTGGCTGGCCACCACGCAACGGCCGGTCTTGCGCACCGAGGTCAGCACCGTTTCCATGTCCAGCGGCACGAGGGAGCGTAGATCGATCACCTCGACCGAATGACCGTCCCTGGCCAGCACGTCCGCAGCCTTCAGACAATCGTGCAGCGCCGGCCCCCAGGTGACGAGCGTCACATCGTCGCCGGAGCGCTTAACATCCGCCACGCCGATCGGCAGGATATGTTCGCCCTCGGGCACCTCGCCCTTCATATTGTAGAGCAACTGGGACTCGACAAACATCACCGGGTTGTTGTCGCGAATCGCCGCTTTCAGCAGTCCCTTGACATCCGCCGGGGTCGAGGGGTAGATCACATAAAGTCCCGGGATGTGCGCGAAAATCGACTCCAGGGTCTGCGAATGCTGTCCGCCGTAGCCCTTGCCGCCGCCCACGCTGACCCGGTAAACCAGCGGCACTTCGACCGTGGCGCCGGACATGTAATGCCATTTGCCGGCCTGGTTGGCGATCTGGTCCGAAGCCATCAGCGCAAAGTCCATGTACATCAGCTCCACCACCGGACGCATGCCGGTCATCGAAGCGCCCACCGCCGTGCCACAGATCGCGGCCTCGGAAATGGGGGAGTTGAAAACGCGCTGCCGTCCGAAGGTATCGATCAACCCCTTGGTGACCTTGAAGGCGCCGCCGTATTCGGCCACATCCTCGCCATACACCACCACGCGCCGATCGCGCATCATTTCCTCGAGCAGGGCTTCCTTGATGGCATCCTTGTAGGTCATCACGCCTTCGGCGCGCTTGATTTCGGGCGGTTCGCCCACCGTCGCCACCTGGGCGGCCTCCTCCGGCACGGTTTCGACCGCGGTATCGGTGTACATGTACTTGATGACGTCGCGCGGATCGGGATCGGCCGCCGCGGCGGCACGCGCGGCGGCACGCGCGTTGCGATCGGCTACCTTCTCCTTGAGATTGGCCAGCTTGCGCGCCGTGATCGCCCCGGCATCCAGCATTTGCTGCTCGAAAACGGCCAGCGGATCGACGGCTTTCCATGCGGCTTCTTCGTCCTTGGTGCGGTACTCGACGCGCGGATCGCTCAGGGAATGGCCGTAGTAACGATAGGTGTCGAACTCCAGCAGCACCGGGCCTTCGCCCTGGCGGCATTTTTCCGCGGCGCGCCGCATCGCATCCAGGCAGGCCAGCGGGTCCATGCCGTTCACCAGTTCGGCATTGAGATTATTGTCCGCGAAACCGGCGGCGCGACGCGCCAGGCTCGACACCCCCGTCACTTCGCCGTCCGCGCGCCCCGTCATGCCATAGTGATTGTTGATCAGCGCATAGACGATCGGCAGACCAAACGCCTTGTCGCCGGCATAGCGCTTGTCGGTGAATTGCCCCATGGCGGCCCAGTTGAGCGACTCCAGCACCACACCGTTGGAGTAGGCCCCGTCACCCGCGAAACAGCAGGTCACCTTGCCGTTGCCCAGGTAGCGCGCGCTCATGGCCGCGCCCGTGGCAATCGGAACGCCGCCGCCGACGATGGCGTTGGCCCCCAGGTGCCCCACGCGGAAGTCCGCGATGTGCATGCCGCCGCCGCGTCCCTTGCAGTAGCCGTCTTCCTTGCCAAACAGTTCGGCGATGGCGCGGTATACGTGGTCTTCGAGCCCCGCCTCCATCAGCTCTTCGCGCTTTTTGGCCTCCACCCAGGGCAGGCGTTCGCGCAGTTCGTCGAGGCCCATGCCGCGAATCGCGGCGCACCCCTTGGCCAGGGAGTCCCCGTGACCACGATGGGTCGAGGTAATGTTATCGTCGTAACGCATCCCCGCGCAGGCGCCGACCGCCGTGGCCTCCTGGCCGATCGAAACATGCGTCGGCCCGCGGTAATCGTAGCCGGCGCAGGCCGGATAGGCGCCGGTGCGCAGCTTGACGATCATCTCCTCGAATTCGCGAATCGTCAGCATGTCCTCATAGAGCGACAGGGCCTCCTTGGCCGTCAGCTCTT
>CAZIUM010000277.1:0-3407 GCA_964542285.1 uncultured Lentisphaerales bacterium | reverse complement strand
TCCGGACACGCCAAAAGGTACGACCTGTGAACTCATCCCGGAACGAAAAACTGCTGTCCGAACATCGTTATCTCCCAACGCATTAAAAATGCATCAACCTATGTTTCATGGCGAATACCCGCCAGCCATGGCGACAAGATAGAACAGCGGTCATGATTTGACAAGAAAACAATCCAAAAAACAATCCGATCGGATTGCACCCGGAATTGTGAGGCACGTCTCTTCCTTGGCGTGATGTGGCCTGAGACGGGCTCGGGAACGCTCACGTGGCGCCGACTAGAACGGCTCGCATGGCTTCGATATCCGGTTCGCGTCCCGTCCAGATGCGGAACGATTCGGCGCCCTGGTGCAACAGCATCCCCAGTCCGTTGACCGTCCGCGCGCCCCGCTCCAAGGCGGCCATCATCACCGGGGTGTGCCGTGCGGTGTATACGGCATCGAACAACCACTGTCCGGGTCGAAAGGCCGATGCCGGCAGCAGGGATGACTCGCCGACACGCAATCCTTGCGAAGTTGTATGAACAATCAGGTCGCATTCGCGCGAGGCCAATGCCCAGGCACTTCGATCCGCGTCCAGAGACTGCACGGTCACCGCGGGAAAAGCATCCCGCACCGCCAGCGCCACGGACTCGGCGCGTGAAAACGTCCGGTTTGCCAGCAGCAACGCGGAAGCCCCCGCCTGGGCGCAAGTCAGGGCCAGGGCACGTCCCGTTCCGCCGCATCCCAGGATCATGACCCGCAATCCCGAAAAGGTCGTCAGTCCTTTCTCGGCCAGCGCCGTCAGGAATCCGAACCCATCGGTGTTGTCGCCATACATTCGGCCGCCCGGCAGCATCTTGATGGTATTAACGCCCCCCAACCGTTGCGCCCGCAACGAGGCCTCGTGCACTTGTTCCAGCGCACGCGCCTTGAGCGGGATGGTCAGGTTGAGCCCCGCGTAGCCCGCCGCGTGAAACTCGTCCAGCCGACTGGCCAAAGCCTCCTCCATAACGTCGAAGGCTTCATAACTGGCTGCCATGCCAAGCGCCTCGAAATTGGCCGCATGCATGCGCGGCGACAGGGAGTGTCCCACAGGATGCCCAAGCACGGCATAACGATCCGGAGTGCCTTTGCCCATGGCCCCACCCCGCTATACCGCGACGCCGTTGCCGCGCGCCACCGCCACCACGCCGGAGCGCGCAATGTCCAGAACTTCGCAGGCCCGCAGGGCCCGCAGAAAATCGCTCACCTGAACCTCGTCGCCCACCAGTTGCAACGTCACGGACTGCTCGCGCACGCCGATGATCTCGGCCGAGAACAACTGCGCCATTTCCAGCGCGGCGGCACGCCCCTGGACCCCGGTGGCAATTTCCACCAGCAGCGCTTCGCGACTCAGATGGCGGCGTCGCGTGACGTCGGTCACATGCAGCACATCCACCAGCTTGCGAAGTTGCAGGATCACCTGCTCGAGCACATGGTCGTCGCCCGGCACCACCATGGTGATTTTGGAACAACTATCGTCTTGCGTGGGCCCCACACAGAGGGTCTCGATGTTGTAGCCACGTCCGGAGATCAACCCCACCACGCGCGACAACACCCCGGGTTTGTTTTCCACCAAAGCCGTAATCGTGTGTTTCATTGTCATGTTCTCCCGCCGCATCAGGCCAGTCGTTGAATCATCTGTTCCACGGAACCGCCGGGCGGCACCATCGGAAACACGTTTTCTTCCTCGTTGACGCGCACCTCGACCACCCAGGGCTCGGGACTCGCAAAGGCCTCCTCCAGCGCCTTCGCCACGTCCTCCGCCCGGGTGACACGCGAAGCTTTCGCACCGTGCGCCTGGGCGAGTTTCACGAAATCGGGCAGATATTCCCCGCCGCACTCGGGAAGACGTTCGTTGACCGGCCGGTCGTTCGGCTTCAGAATCACGGCGGAATAGTTGCGCTGGTAAAACATCTGCTGCCACTGGCGCACCATCCCCAGGTGGGCGTTGTTGAGGATCACGATCTTGACGGGCAGCTTGTGCTCGACAGCCACCACCAGCTCCTGGAAGTTCATCTGAATGCCGCCGTCGCCGGCGATGCAGACCACCCGTCGTTCGGGACAGGCAAAATTCGCCCCGATCGCCGCGGGCAGACCGTACCCCATGGTGCCGAGTCCTCCCGAGGTGAGAAAACTGCGCGGCCGCCGGTGCCGGATATGCTGAGCGGCCCACATCTGGTGTTGCCCGACGTCGGTCACGACGATGGCGTCGCCCTGGCAGATCTTGTCGATCTGTTCAATCACGTAAGGCGCCGGCAGGCTGCCTTCCGGCATCTCGTAGGAAAAGGGGGACTCGCGGCTCCAGGATCCGACTTCCTCCACCCAGGCTTCATGACGGTTTTCCCGCACGAGCGGCAGCAACGCTTCAAGTGCGGCGCGCACATCCCCCGCCACGGGATAATCCGTACGCACGCTCTTACCGATGGCGCTGCGATCGATGTCAATGTGCGCGATTTTTGCCAGCGGCGCAAACTCGCTGATTCTTCCCGTGATGCGATCGTCAAAACGCGCGCCCACGGAAATCAGCAAATCGCAACGTGCCACCGCCTTGTTGGCCGCCACGCTTCCGTGCATGCCAAGCATGCGCAGCGCGAGCGGATCGTTTTCGGGGTAAGCCCCCATTCCCATCAGGGTGGTGGTCACCGGAATATGCGCCCGCTGCGCCAGTTCGCGCAGCGCCACGGTGGCTTCGGCGGCGATTGTGCCGCCTCCCACGTAAAGCAACGGACGTTCCGCTCGATTGACGGCTTCCGCCAGGCGCATGACCTGGTTCTGATCCAGCGGAACATAGGGCTGGTAGCTGCGAATTGAAATCACGGACGGATCCAGTGTCGGTTCGTGAGTAATTTGCCGTTGCACATCCTTGGGAATATCGATCAGCACGGGCCCCGGCTTGCCGGTGGCGGCGATATGAAAGGCCTCGGCCACCACGCGCGGCAGATCGTCGGCGCGACGCACCAGGTAGTTGTGCTTGGTAATGGGTCGGGTAATGCCGGTGGTGTCGGCCTCCTGGAAAGCATCGTTTCCAATCATGTTGGTGGCCACCTGCCCGCTGATGCACACCAGGGGAATGCCGTCGGCAAAGGCCGTCGCTAGCCCCGTCACGGCGTTGGTTGCGCCCGGACCGGAGGTCACCAGACAGCACCCCACGCGCCCCGTGGCGCGCGCGTAGCCGTCGGCCATGTGCACGGCGCCCTGTTCGTGCCGTGTCAGGACAAATTGCATCGACGCCGCCGGAAGCAGGTTAAAAATGTCCAGTACCGCCCCACCTGGATATCCGAAAATGATTTCTACGCCGGCCCTATCGAGTCCCGCGATCAGGCATGGCGCTCCGGTCCGCCCGGGGGCGCCATTCTGTCTTTCGTTAATCGTATCACTCCTGCATT
>CAZIUM010000276.1:0-3413 GCA_964542285.1 uncultured Lentisphaerales bacterium | reverse complement strand
AACTACCACAATCTATAGTAATTTTCCAATGGACCTCTTGCGTCCAAAAGGAGTTGTTCCAAGTCTTTTGCCATCAGGAGTTTTGTCATGTCAAGCCCCCACGAAACCACGTCCCCCGGACTTTCCGGCACCACGATTCTCAAGCGCGACGGTCGGTCGGAACCTTTTGACGCCGTCAAAATCACCCGGGCGCTTCAACGGGCCGGCGAAGCCACGGGAGAATTTGAGCGCGGCGAGGCGCAGCGCCTGACGGTGCGCGTGCTGAGCATGCTGGAGGCCCTGCGCGATTCGCGGGATTCGACGGTGGAGTTCGTGCAGGACATCGTCGAGGAGGTCCTGCTGAACTCGCCCCACCGGCGCACGGCCAAGGCCTACATCATTTACCGCGAACAGCACGCGCGCATTCGCGAAATGGTGAGCAAGGCCGACCTTGACCTGATTGACGCCTATCTCGACAAGCTCGACTGGCGCATTAAGGAAAACAGCAACATGGCCTACTCCCTGCAGGGCCTGAACAATCACATCGCCAGTGAGATCAGCAAGATTTACTGGCTCAACAAGATTTACCCGGCGGAGATTCGCGAGGCCCATGACAACGGGGCCCTGCACCTGCACGATCTCGGGCAGCTCAGTGTCTACTGCGTGGGATGGGACTTGCAGGATTTGCTGATGACCGGCTTCCGCGGGGCGTCCGGCAAGGCCGAAAGTCGTCCAGCCAAGCATTTCAGGACGGCGCTGGGCCAGATCGTCAACTTTTTCTACACCCTGCAGGGCGAGGCCGCCGGCGCGCAGGCCTTTTCCAATTTCGACACCCTGCTGGCCCCCTTCATCCGCTACGACGGGCTGTCGCCCCGGGAGGTGCGCCAGGCGCTGCAGGAATTCGTCTTCAACCTCAACGTCGCCACCCGCGTAGGGTTCCAGACCCCCTTCACCAACCTGACGATGGACCTGGTGCCGCCGGCTTCGCTGGCCAACCAACCGGTGGTAATCGGCGGCCGGCCGCAAAAGGAAAGCTACGGCGAATTCCAGGACGAGATGAGCCTGCTCAACAGCGCCTTTCTTGAAGTCATGAGCGAGGGCGACGCCAAGGGACGCGTCTTCACCTTCCCAATCCCCACCTACAACATCACCCCGGCTTTCGACTGGGATGCCCCAGGGCTCGACCGCCTGTGGGAGGTTACGGCCCGCTACGGCATTCCCTATTTCGCCAATTTCGTCAACTCCACCATGGATGCCGACGACGCGCGTTCGATGTGCTGCCGGCTGCGTCTCGACAAGCGTGAACTGATCAAGCGCGGAGGCGGACTGTTCGGGGCCAACCCCCAGACGGGATCGATCGGGGTCGTCACCATCAACCTGCCGCGTCTGGGCTACCTGGCCCACGATCCGGACGATTTTATCGAGCGCCTCGATCGCCTCATGCTGCTGGCGCGCAACAGCCTGGAAATCAAGCGCAAGGTGCTGGAACAGTTCACCGAGCGCAACCTTTATCCCTACACCCGTTTCTACCTGCGCGAGGTGCACAAGCGCAACGGCTGCTTCTGGAAGAACCATTTTTCGACCATTGGCCTGACCGGTATGAACGAGGCTTGCCTGAACCTCCTCAAGAGCGACATCGGCACGCCGGCGGGACAAGCGCTGGCCGGCCGGGTGCTTGACCACATGCGCGCGCGACTGGAAGGCTTCCAGGAGGAGACCGGCAACCTGTACAATCTCGAAGCCACGCCGGCCGAGGGCACCTCCTTCCGGCTGGCCAAGCTTGACCGCAAGCTGTTTCCGAAAATTGTCACGGCCGGCGGCGAGGGCGACGCTCCCTTCTATACGAACTCCTCCCAACTCCCGGTGAACTACAGCGACGACATTTTCGAGGTGCTCGATTTGCAGGACGAGCTGCAGACCAAGTACACTGGCGGCACGGTGCAACACATTTTCCTGGGAGAGGCCGCCGGAGATCCCGAAGCCGTGAAAACCTTTGTGCGCGCCGTCTGTAGCCAGTACCAACTGCCCTACTTCACCTTGACCCCCACCTTCAGCATCTGTCCCGATCACGGGTACCTGCATGGGAAGCAAGCACGTTGCCCGACCTGCGGCGCCGTCACCGAAATTTACTCGCGCGTGGTCGGTTACCTGCGGCCGATCAGTCAATGGAACGAGGGCAAGCAGACGGAATTCGCGCTCCGCAGCACCTTTTCCGTGCGCACACCGCCCGAGGAGGAGAAGACGCATGCTGCCGATCGGCGGATTTCTTCCGCTCACACTGTCTGATTATCCCGGTCATCTCGCCGCCATGGTTTTCACGCGCGGCTGCAACTTCCGTTGTCCCTTCTGTCACAACGGACACCTGTTGGAGGAGGAAGCGCCGGAACTCGACAGCTCGAGGGTGCTGGCACGGCTGAAGCGGCGGGCATCCAAGCTGCAAGGCTTGGTGGTCTCCGGGGGCGAGCCGACGTTGCATGCGGAGCTTTTCCCCTTTTTGCGCGCCGTGCGATCGCTGGGGCTGACCGTCAAGCTCGACACCAACGGATCCCACCCCGAGGTGCTGGAGCGGTTGCTGCGGGAAGGGCTGCTGGACTTCGTCGCCATGGACATCAAGGCGCCCTGGCGGCGTTATCAACGGCTGGCGGGAGTGCCTTGCGACACGGAGGCCCTGCGCCGCAGCGTGGCGCTGATCGCCGCCAGCGGACGGGACCATCAATTCCGCACCACGCGGGTCACGCCCCTGCTGACGGAAGAGGACGAGGCCGCCATTGTCGCCCAGGTACCTCCCGGCAGTCCCCATCGCTGGCAAGAGTTCCAGCCCGAACACAGCCTGGACCCGAATCTCAGGACTGGATGCGCTTCACGATAGTGGGGTCCCGCGGTTCCTCAGGTCCAGTCGCGCATGATCGCGGGTCCGGCGGACGTGCCGAGACGGGTCGCGCCGGCCTGGATCATCGTCCATGCATCCGCGGACGTGCGGATCCCGCCGGCGGCCTTAACGGCGGCACGCCCCTCCACCGCCGCGGCCATCAGCCGCACATGGTGCGCCGTGGCGCCGCCCGAAGCCATGCCGGTGGAGGTTTTGACAAAATTCACGCCCGTCGCGGCCGCCCACCGGGAAGCCCGGCAGATTTCCTCGTCGGTCAGGAAACAGGTTTCGAGAATCGTCTTGCTTACAGCCCCGGCGGACCGGCAGGTTTGGCTCAACATCTCCAGTTCCCCGCGCACGCGGCGCTCGTCGCCGTCGCGCAGGGCGCCCACGTTGATGACCATGTCCACCTCGTCGGCCCCCAATTCGAGGGCGTTGCGGATTTCGTGTTCCTTGACCGCCGTGACATTGCGCCCCAGGGGAAAACCCGCCACCGTCCCGACGTGGAGGGATGTGCCGGCAGGCGACCGGCAACAAAGGTGAATGTCGCAGGGATGCACCATGG
>CAZIUM010000275.1:0-3441 GCA_964542285.1 uncultured Lentisphaerales bacterium | reverse complement strand
GTGGCAGAAGCGCATGCGCATGGGAGGCGCCCGTCCCGGCGGCGGGCATGCCTTCAGTTCCTGGTGGGAGAAGTATGGAAAAGATCACCCGGAATATTTCGCGCTCAACAAGTTTGGCAAACGCGAACCGGTCCCCATGCCCAAGCCCGAACAGACAGCCTCCTTCGTCAAAGTCTGTCCGAGCAACCCCAGGGTGGCGGACCGGTTGATCGCCGACTGGCTGCCCCGCAAGGACCGCATGCGCTACGTCAATGCCGGCGTCAACGATGGAACACGGAATTTCTGCGAATGTGAAAACTGCCGCGCTCTCGACGTAACGCTGTCCGGCAAATCGTGGCAAGATCACCTGACGGACCGCTACGTTTATCTCGCGAATGCCGTGGCCGTTCAAGCGCGCGAACATCGGCCCGACGCCTATGCGACCCTGTACGCGTATCTCACCACACTGCAGCCACCCCGACACCAGCAACTCGAGCCCAACATCGTGGTGCATATCGTCCCCTATGTCGATCCCCTGGACCTGGATACGGTCACGCAACACTTCGAGGGCTGGAAGCAGGCCGGCGCCACGCAACTTGCCCTGCGCCCCAATTATCATCACAAATATTTGACGACCGCCCTGCCGCTCGGCATCGAGCGGCGCATGTTCGATGTGTTCCAGGCCGCCGTCGCCAACGGATGTATTTCGACCGATTACGACAGCGCCATGGGACACTGGACGGTAAGCGGGATCGCCGACTACATCCTGGCCCGCGCCCTGGCCGAGCCCGATCAACCGTTCGAACGCTGGGAAGCGGAATACTTCGAGGCCTTCGGCGCGGCCGCCGCGGAGGTGGCGGAATTTTTCCGCTACTGGCGTCGAGAGATTTGGGAGGCGCGCCTGGCGCCAGCGATTAATACGATCTGCGCAGCCGGGCGGGCCGGCAATTTCGCGCGCGGCCTGATGTGGAACCTGGAATCCTACTACCGTACCGAAGACTTTGACCGCACCGATGCCCTCCTCGCGGCCGCCAGCCAGCAATCCCTGTCGCAGCCGGAACGCCGCCGACTGGAACGGCTGATCATGGCCAACCGCCATGCCAGGCTGGTTTTCGAGAGCGTCACCGCCCCGAAAGGAAGGGAGCGTTTCGAGAAAACCCAGGCCTTGATGCGCTTTCGGCTAGAACACTGGCAAAACATCAACCTGTCATGGGTTCGGCTGGTTGGCTGGGAAGCCCGCTATGCCAACCCGGAAATCAAGGTGGCGGAGCACCTGAAGGACTATCCGCTGCCCTGGCTGCAAACCGGCATGGCGTGGAATTTCCGCATGGATCCCGACAACCGGGGACTGGCCCAGGGGTGGCACAAGCAGGGCTGGGAGGAAACCGCAAATTGGGAGCAATTGCGCGTGGACAATTTCTGGGAGCAGGCCTACGACAGCGAAACGAAACCCGACCTGCGGCGCAAGCTGAGCCGGTACGACGGGGTGGCCTGGTACGCGAGCCGGCTTGCGACCCCCGAAGACCTGCGGGGACGACGCATCCTGCTGGCATTCGGCGGCGTGGGCGATGCCTGCCGGGTCTTTGTCAACGGTCAGCCGGCCGGAGAACACACCACAAGCCGCGAAGAAGAAAAACGCCGTCCCTTCACCATCCGGATCGATCAGGCCATCGATTGGTCGCAACGCTTTCAAACGCTGACGGTGCGGGTCGAGAACCGCGACGGCTTGGGCGGTCTCTACGACCGGGTTTGGGTGGTTTCCGAGGATGCGCAGCCATGATGCATCCCAGAATCGATTATCCCGGGAAGCAACAGCCGGTGATTGACGACCTGGCCCGACCGCTGCATGTCGCCGGTCTTCGGAACCACTCCAGAAAACAGCGGGATGGCGAAGCCTCGCTGGCTGACGGATTTTGCATCACGTCAGAGGATTTTGCCGGCGAGTCCTACCTTGATGTACTGCTTGAAGACCTGCGGCGATTCATGACCGTAGTCATGGAGACACCGGAGACTCCCGACGGCTATGCCATTCGTCTGCGGCGGCGGGTTCCCGACGCGATGCCGCCGGGACATGGGGAAGCCCATGCCATCCGGATTTCCGAAACCGGGTGCGAACTCGAAGCCGGCAACATGGACGCCCTTCGCCGTGCCGTCTTTTTCCTCGAAGATGAAATGATGGCGCGGCGCGCCCCCCTGTTGCCGCGGGGGGAGATCCGCCGCTCGACACCGCTGGAGGCCCGAATCGTCCGCTCGCCGATTGCCCCCTACCGCTGGCTGTCGGGATGGGAGCTGGAAGACCCGCACGACTACTATCCAGAAAACTATCTCGCCCGCCTGGCGCATGACGGTATCAACGGCCTGTGGATTCCCGGCCTGTTGCGTCGTATGGTAGCCACCCGCATCCTCTCGGAGATCGGCCCGCCGCATCACCGCCTCGAAAAACTCAAAACCGTCATCGCCAGGGCGGCGCGCCATGGCATCCGCGTATACCTGTTCTGCATCGAACCGCGCGCACTGCCGGCGGGTCATCCGGCCCTGGAAAAGTATCCTGAAATTGACGGCGCGAGGCATGCGCTCTGCGGCTCGTCGCCCAAGGTGCTGATGTACGTTCGCGAACTGATGCGCAACCTGTTCACGGAGGTCCCGGACCTGGCCGGCCTGATCAACATCTTTTGCGGCGAGCGTCCGACCACCTGCTGGTGGAATCCGAAGATCGTGGAGGAATGTCCGCTTTGCTCGCGGCGCCAACGTGCCGAAACCCTTGCCCAGACGCTCAACGCTTTCATGGCAGGCATCCGCGAAGCCGGCTCCGACGCCTCCTTCATGGCCTGGACCTACCTGATGGATTCCAGTCGAGAAACCAGCCCCATCGCCCCGATGCTGGACGTTATGCGGCAAACCGATCCCGGGGTAAGCTGGCTGGGCAATTTCGAGCACGGCTGTTTCAAGGATGTTAAAGGTCGACGCGTTCAGATGCACGAGTATTCGCTATCCTGCCTGGGACCGTCGGACTATTTCCGCGAGATGGTGGCGACGGCGGACGAAACCGGCGCGTCCATGTACGCCAAGCTCCAGATCGGCACTTCGTATGAACTTTCCAGCGTGCCGTACATTCCGGTGCCGGGGATCGAGCACGAGAAACTGCGTCTCGCGGCGGAGCTGGGGGTCAAGGGCTCGATGATGACCTGGATTCCGGGCGGCTTCCCCGGTCCCACGACCCGGGCAGCCGGGCAGGGCGCCTTCGAGACCGCCACGCCGCGACCGGAGTTTCTGCATCGCCTGGCGGCGATCGAGTGGGGCGAAGACGCCGCCGAAGAGGTGGCCGCCGCCTGGGAAACGTTCGCCCGGGTCTGGCAGGGTTACCCGGTCGACAACGCCGTCCTCTACTGGGGACCTATCACGCGGGGTCCGGCTTACCAGTTGCATCTCGAGCGGGAGGCGCGGCTCGCCAACCATTACAAC
>CAZIUM010000274.1:0-3456 GCA_964542285.1 uncultured Lentisphaerales bacterium | reverse complement strand
CGCGGCCCGCTCGCCCAGATCGCGGTTGACGGCCAGCGCTCCGACATGCACGGTGCCGTTGGGCGCGTCGTGGGTTTGCAGGACCACGGGGCATCCGGTGATGCGCGCCAGGTAGTTCGTCAGGTCCGTGACGGCAAAAAGCACCTGGTCCTCCATCGTCGCGGGCGCCACCACCACGGCGGGACGGTCCGCGGCGGCCAGCGTGACCGGGGCGGGACGCTCCCGGGGTTTCGTTTGCGCCGGAGCCGGCTTCGGGTTCTCCGGGAGCGGACGGTCCGGCGCCGGTCCGCAGGCGCCGGCGGCCAGCAACCACAAGACCGCAGGACCCTCGAACCGCAAACAACGAAAAAAACGTTTCCTGCTTCGTACCATCGGAAAAATCCTATCCATTCTATTCTCAACGCAAAAGCAGCAGTGTCCCGGGATAAAACACGCGAATAAAGACAAAGGAGCCCGTTTCCCCGGGATCGTATTGTCCGGCCAGGCTATCCACCGAAACAGAAGTCGCCAGGACATTCCGGTTGGTATGCACTTCCAGAAAGCCGGGCAGGGGCTCCGCCCGGCGCACCTTCTCCAGCAACAGCGGGTCCAGTCCGTTCAACCCCTCCCAGACCGCGATGCGTCCGCCGCCGCCGCTGCCGGAATAGCGGTTTCCCGCGCCACCCTCGGCCAGCAGAATGCTTTGGGGTCCCGCATCAAAGCGCGCGCATCGAATGAAAATGCCGCCGCCCGCTCCGCCGCCGGACTTGTACGATCCACCCCTGCCGCAGGCGGTAATCGTGCCCTGAAGCGCAAATTCGCGCGCGGTCTCCACCTGCACGAGACCCCCGCCCCGGGCGCCACCGCTGGTGCCATAGCCGCCGCCACTGCCGGGAAATTGCGGCGCGTTGGCCAGGCCATACGACGATCCGCCCTGCTCGCCACTGCTCGAGGAATCCCCGCCGCGACCGCCGTAGCCGCCCCCGCCGGACTGCAGTCCGCTATGCAACCCGGCGCCGGGTCCATAGCCGTTATTCTGCCGGCGATCCCCGCCGCCGAACCCGAGCCCATCGGCATCGATCGTGCCGCCCGGCGCCACCTCGGCCGCGCCCGCCCGCAGCCGGGGCGTTCCTCCCAACCAGCGATCGGAAGCGATCGCAAGCCGTCCCCCGGACTCGATTCGCAAAATTTTCGTCACCTCGAGATGCCCGGCTTGCGGATCGGCAAGCACATTCGTCACCAGCCCATGCAGCATCAACTCCCCGCCCTCCTGGACGACGAGATCGCCCCCGACACGCAACCAGTAATTCGAAGCGGGATAAAGGTCGCCGATGCCCAGGAACCCTTGGGAGCCGATTAGAATATCCCCGCTCGACTCCAGGCGAAAGCCGGGATTGGCCAGGGTGAATGAAGCGTTGCTGACGGTCAGCGAAGCCACGTCCCAGCGATCGGTCTGCCCGATCCGCAACCGCACGCCGTCGAAGCGTCCGCCATCGACGGTTTCGTCCAGCACATCGATTCCGGAGACAAAAACCGTCCCATCCTCGGCAAACGTGGTAGCCACGGCCTCGCTCCCCGCGCGGGTGGCAAACTTCACCCGTGGCGACGCAACCTGGGCTTCGACCTCGTAGCGCACCGCGATGCGTCCGCCCGCGCCTGGGCCACCATAGCGCACCCCGTTGCCTCCACGGGCGGACAAGAGACCCTGACCGCCAAAGGTTCCGGCATCGATTCGGATCGAGCCTCCCGATCCGCCGCCGCTCTTGGAACCTCCCGGGACGCCATCGACGCAAAGGACCCCGTCGATCGTAACGGCCTGGCGGGCTTCGATCACGACGACGCCTCCCCCATTGCCGCCCAGCCCGGAACCGTATCCCCCACCGCTGCCCGGCGTGGTCGCCTCGAGCCAATCGCCATACATCGCTCCCCCGATGGCTTCGCTGGATTCGCCGCCGCCCTCGCCGGCATGCCCGGCGCCGGTGCCGTTGTTGCCGTCATTTTCTCCCGCACCGGGACCCCAACCGGCCTTGCGGTCCGCCCGTCCGCCCAGGTAGCCGCGTCCGGTCCCCTGGATCGTCCCCGCGGATTCGAGCCGAAACACGTCGCACACGATCCAGACACGGTTCGACATTTGTTCCCCGGTGAACGCCGGGGGCAGCGTCACGACCCCGCCACGCAGGGTAACGGCGTCCGCGCGCAGGCAGGTCGTCCAATTGGTGCAGACCAGTGTCCCGCCCAACAGGGTAAAGGAAGCCATTTCCGGCGTGGGGGCCTCGAGCAAAACCTCGGCCGCGGCGCTGGTGACGGCGACATCCTGTTCGGGCACCGGTGTTCCCAGGCTCCAGTTGGCCCCGTCCGACCAAAGCCGCCCGTCGCCCGCGCCCGTCCACAGGTTGGTGCCGGCATGCAGCGACAGGGTCAACAGGCAGAGTGCCATAACCCACGAATTAAAATGCATCGTGAAACCTAACCGAACCGTGCGTTTTTGAAATCTGCGAATCATTCTTCATTCCTTCCCGTCTCTTCTCTTACCGCATCAAAAACAGGGTCGACATCACGGGCATGCCCTCCAGTGCCCCCATGTCGACGACTCCATTGCGGGGCATGACTCGCGGATTGCCGACCAGGTCCGTGGCGTCCTCGTGCCAGTCCAGCGTCATGCCCGTCTCACGGCAAGGGGAAGCGGAACGCAGGCTGAAATCCATTGCTTCCGGTCGGAGGAACAACGGATCGAGCCGAATGCAGCCGTTGGTTCCGAGGTTGAACCCGTCCTGAATGTCGCAATGATACGCGGTGGTTTTTATGGTCGTGCCCGAGTCGATGATATCCTGTCCCTGGTTGTCCCACAGGATGCAGTTGTTCAGTTCGATGCTGCCGTTTACGTTCAGGCGGTGAATGGCGCTCGGGCTGTTCCCGACAAACGTGCAGTTGTCCAGCGTCAGGTTGTTGCCGGTATAATAGCCGATGGCGCCGCCATAGGTGACGCTCCCCTGGGCCTGGTTGTTGGCAAACAAGGTGTTGCGGATGGAGAAAGAGGCCGAACTGTCCGTATAGATTGCGCCGCCGCGGGCGTTGCTGCCGCCCAGGCAGCGGTTGTTGCGCACGATGCAGGAGCGCAGGTACAGGCGGGCGGCGCTGTGGACATGCGCCGCGCCGCCGCGGAAATAGGCTCCGCCCGACAGCCAATTGTCGGCAAACAGCGTGTCGTAGGCGGTCACGGTGGCATACACACATTCTAACCCGCCTCCATACGGACCGGTGGAATGGACGTTGTTTGCCTGGATCACGCAATTGGTCAGGGTGATCCCATAGCCTCGCAAGACATACATCCCGCCTCCCCTGGCATACGATCCGGCATAGTTCACACGGTTGGAAACCATCCGGCAATTTTCGAGGGTAATGTTCGCGCCGGAAAGGGTATACACAATGGAGACCCCGCCGCCCTGATACTCGGCCAGGTTGTTGGAGACAACCAGG
>CAZIUM010000273.1:0-3458 GCA_964542285.1 uncultured Lentisphaerales bacterium | reverse complement strand
CCGGGTTGCCATTCCCCCTCTGAACCCATACCCCAGTATCTTGATGGATTGGTTGACGTTTCCATGTTGGTTTATTACTCCCAGCCCTCCCGGCTGGGGGGGAGCGTGGGTTTGCGGGGGCGTTTTTTCGGCGCACCTTTCAAGCCGACGCGCGAGCCTCGGGCCTCGGGCGTCCCCACCCCGTCACGTTCGGGCGTCGAGCGTCCGGCGTCGGGCATACTCCCAGCCCCCTCCACGATGGCGATTTCTTCCGGCGTGAGGTCGTAAAGCCGGTAGACGAGGCGGTCGATTTCCGCTTCGAGCGCGGACGAGTCGGCGGCGGGGTCGGCTTTCTTGGCGGCGAGGATACGCTCGACGAGAGATTCGATAGCGGCGCGTTGTTCGGACGTGGCGGTGGGGATGGGAAGATTCCTCATCCGGTCACCCCTGAACTGAATCCTCCCCCCCCGCCAAGGATCTCCCCAACTTGGAAATTCCTGTCGGAAAAGCCAATCCAGTGAACGACTAAGCAAAATGGCTAATAAAAACTTGGGATAAGGCGCAATGATCATAAAAAGCGTCTTATTGATGAAAAGGCCTTCCTCGTCAAAAAAAGCATGTAGTTCTTTTGATGTTTCGTTAAATACGATCTTAGATTTTTCAAACTCTTGCCAATACTCAGCGCCCCACCGTTGAAGCGCATACCACTCATATCGGATGCCTGTTTCCATTTTATTACGTTGAAGCAATTTTGGCTTGAAGGAAAGAAGGTACTGGTAAATCGCAGGATAATCTTTTTTGAATGCTTTTTCGGCCATATCGTTTGGCCCACTGACGGATGCATCTAAATGTAGAGGGAAGTGCCAGGGAACATAAATAAGCCAATCATCCTGTAAGTCGACGTGCCATCGCTTAACGTTGGCACCATTAACAAAGGGCTTGATCAATTCGGCGGATTTCGGGTCCTCGGCTATCAATCGGTCGCGGGTGTCGCGATCGATCACGAACGCCTCATTGAAGCCGGTTAGAACACCACGGTAAAATCGCCCCTGGACGTACTTTCCCAGCGGTTGACCGACAGCGCGGATTTTGTCGAGCAGCGCAGCGCCGACGCCGCCGTCAATCGTCCAGCCTTCGGATTTGAGCGACGCGGGGGCGAGATCGAAGCCGATGGATTCGACGGTCCAGCGCACGTTCTGGATGCCGGAGGCTTCCTTGACGACGGCGGCCCGGATGGGAGCGCCGCTTGGTGGCCGGTTGGACACCAGCAGGATGCAAGGGTCGGTCCCTGCCTCGAACACGGGCAGTTCTCCGAAATCGATGACAATGCGCAAGGTTTTTTGCTCGTTCAGAAACCGGCGCAACGCCTTGCCGTACCCGGCGCGGAAAAACTTGTTGGACGAAATGAAAGCCAGCGTGCCTTCCGGACGGGACAAGGCAAGCCCGCGTTCGTAGAACAGGCAATACAGGTCGGCGGTTTTCGAGAAGGTCTGGTAAGGCTGCTCGGCGAGCGCGTTCTTGACCCGTGCGGGCAGTTTTTGAATCTGCACATACGGCGGGTTGCCGATGACCACGTCGAAGCCGTCCTTGACGTTGAACATCCACTCGGGGTCGAAAAAGCTGGCGCTGGTATTCTGGTCGTAGGGATCCCAAGCGGCCATCAGGTGGGCGGATTCGGTATCGAAGCCGCCGCCGCGTTCCAGCGCCTTGGCGAGCTTCTCGCGCAGGGCCTTGTCCTGGCGGCGCAGGGCTTTCTTTTCGCGGTAGGTGCGTGCGCGGAAGTGCTTGTGGCGCACGTCCCAGAGTTGGCGCTTGAGCGTCTCGACGTTCTGCATGGGCAGGGCGTCGCCATCGCGGGGCAACCCGATCAGCGAATCGGCGGCGACGAACTTGGTTTCGAGATTGGGCAGCGGCAGCATGCCGTAGTTGCGGGCGGGGTCGTCGAGGTCGGGCTGCTGGTCGCAGACCAGCGTGATGAAGGCGCGAAGCTTGGCGATCTGCACGGCGATGGGCTGAATGTCCACCCCGAAAAGGCAGTATTCGATGAGGTAGAGCTTGCGGGTGTAGTCGGGCTCGTTGACGCTCTGATCGAAGTGTTCGGTGACGCGCTGGAGGTGGGCGCGCTTTTCTTCGGCATCGAGCGTTTCGGCGGCTTTCAGCTCGGCTTCGGTCCGGGCCAGGACGACCTCGTTCCACAGGGAGTTGTCCGGATCGAGCCTCCGGAGCAGATGCACCATCTTGAGCAGCATGCCCATGGGGAAGGCGCCGGAGCCGCAGGCGGGATCAAGCACGCGGCAATGGAACAGCGCGTCGACGAGCCGGCGGCGGAGGGGAGCGGCCAGGGCCGGAACTGCGTCCTCCCCCAGCAGGGTGCGCAGGGTGTCTTCGGCGGCTTCGGGGACGTGGGTGCGCAGATGCGCGACAAGGCTTTCATCGACCATGTAGTGGACGATCTCGCGCGGGGTGTAAAAGGATCCGGTGGCCTTGCGGGCCTGGACGTTGGTCTCGGGATTGTAGGCGGCCAGCAGGTTTTCGAACACCTTGCCGAGCAGTTCGGGGTCGAGCGCGACTTCCTGGTCGCCGGGGGCGTTTTCCTCGACGGTGAAGTTGTAATGCCCCAGGAGCGTGACCAGGCCGTCGTTCTCGTCGAAGAAAAAGCGGTTGGGGATGCGGGCCCGCTTTCTGGGATTGCGCGAAAACCCGTCGAAATAGTACTTCCCGCGGTCGAGGCACTCGAAGAGGCCGCCGTTGAGGAACGGGATGGGTCGGAAGAGGTCGAGGACGGCTTGCTGGGGGATGGCAAAATCAGCGCCATAACGGTAGAGGGTCTTGATGTCGAAATGCTCGACGTTGACCGAGCGCTTGCCGGCATCGACGGCAAAGGCGCGTTCGCCGATTTCCGAGTTGAGGGTGGCGAAGAAGAGGTTCTGGAGGATGGCGCGGTAGTAGGTGTCGCCTCGCACGGGGCTGAAGTCGTGCAGGATGGACTGGAGCCGGGCGGGATCGAAGAGCGCATCCGGCACGAGGTGCTTCTGCTTAATGAACCAGACGAACATCAGGCGGGTGATCAGGCGGATGAGTTGCTCGGATTTGACCTCGCCGGGTTCCTTGTCGGTGACGATGTCGTTGGGCAGGAAGACGTCCTCGTCCGCCATGGCGCGCTGGTACCAGGCAAAGAGGCTGCTGTAGAACTCGTGGGTCAGTTTTTCGACCGAGAAGGCGTCCTTGAGCTTTTCGAACGAGGTCCAAGGCAGCGCCATGCGATCGCGGAAGGTGCGGTTTCGGGCGCCGGCCTCGACGTAGAAGCTGAGGCGGCGGGCGGAACTCCAGACCAGTTTCCGGTCCTGCGCCTGGCCGAAGACCAGGCTGAGGCGGAAGTTGCCGGCCTCGTCGTAGAAGGCAAAGAGGCCCTGGGCAATGACCCCTTCGACTCCGGGCGCGGGGGCGGCCATGGCCTGGTCGAGCACCTGCCGGGCAAA
>CAZIUM010000272.1:0-3472 GCA_964542285.1 uncultured Lentisphaerales bacterium | reverse complement strand
GTAGGCGGCATCGAACAAGATGAGGGCCTGGTGTTGCCTGGCATAGTCCACCCAGCCCGTGAGTTGCTCGCGGGTGGCGGTGGCACCGGTCGGATTGTTGGGGAAACAGAGGTAGACCAGGTCGACCGCTTCTGCCGGCGGGGGCGGGACAAACCCGTTGGAGGGGGTTCCTTCCAGGTATGTTAGACCATCATACCGGCCGTCTCGGAAACAACCGGTGCGCCCTGCCATTACGTTGGTGTCCACGTAGACCGGATAGACCGGGTCGGGAATCGCGACCTTGATCCTGTCGGAGAAGAGTTCCTGAATGTTGGCCGTATCGCACTTGGCACCGTCACTGACAAAAACCTCATCGGGCGTGATTCGGGCGCCTCGGTCCTGGAAGTCGTGCTGCGCGATCGCCGTACGCAGAAAGTCATACCCCTGTTCGGGTCCGTACCCGTGAAATTCTCCGGGAGACCCCATTTCGTCGACGGCCTGGTGCAACGCGGCAATGCATGCCGGGGGCAGGGGTTCGGTCACATCGCCTATGCCAAGACGAATGATGTCGGATGCGGGATTGGCGTCCTGAAAAGCTTGCACGCGACGGGCGATTTCAGCAAAAAGATAGGAGGATTGCAGCTTGTCATAATGTTCGTTGACCCGGATCATGTCGTTCCTTCGGTACCATCGTCGGTTGTTGTCTTGTGCTCGTCCAGCGGTTCCAGCACCCAGCGCTTGTTGTACCAGAACCATTGGCCGGGATCGGCACGGATGGCTTCTTCGATCCCACGCATCACCAGCAAGGTCATTCTGCGCATATCCGCGATTTTGTCGAGTCCAATATCGGGATAAATCGCCGGCAGGTTGTGGAAACGATGTCGTTGCCAGCCGACGCGGCTGACGATGAAGGGCAGGATGGGAACGTTGGCGGCGCGGGCGAACTGCGCCATGCCCCGCCCCAGGTTGGCTTCCGAACCCAGAAAAGGAATGCGCAGGTCCGGATGCCGGGTGCGTACATCGGGCAGGATGGCGAAGGCTTCGCCCCCTCGCAGGCGCTTGACGATCTGACGCAAGGCGGAAGATCCCCGGTCCAGAATGTCGATGCCTTGAGCGCGTTGACGATTGATCCAGTCGTTTACCAGGCGATTGCGCTGTACCCCGGCGACGCTGAAAATGCGGATTCCGGCCAGATTGACCGCCAGTCCCGCCAGGTCCCAGTTGCCCAGGTGCGGCACCGCCAGGACAACCCCCCCGTGCTCCTCGATTTGCGCGCGAACGTACTGCATGCAATCGCCATGATTTTCGATATGCCGTTGCATCCAGTCGTGGGTGTAGCGATTGGCGCGCATGAGCTCGACGGCATTGAAGCAGATGTTGCGCAGGGACAGCCAGGCGACGCGCTTCCGGTCGCGAAGCGTTGATTGGGGAAACACTTCCCCAATACGGCGGAGGGTTTCCTTGCGCCGGAAACGCAGCAGGTGGAATGCGGCCCGGGCCAACAGCCAGCCCAGTCCCAGGGCCGCGGGCAGGGGGAAGCATGCAAGAATGCCGCCCGCCATTCGCAAGCCGGCATATTCAAGACGGTGTTTGAATCGGTTGGACCGCATGCTGGTATTCATTCAGGCGTTCCCCGGTCAGAACCGGCAGAGGGCCTTGTCACCCCAGGAGTTCCTCGAGGCAGCGGATGTCACGGCGGAATTTGATCTCCAGTTCCTGGTCCAGCGAATGCGGGGTCAGGCTTTGACGCCACAATTGGCGAAAACGCTTCATCTGATCCCGGTTGCGGGCAATGAAGGGCTTGAGCGCCGAAACCGGTTGCCTGCCGCGGTAGATTTCGAGCAACACGGCGGTCTGCGCGGCCCGCAAGGAGCCGGTTTCCAAACCGTCGAGCCAGTGGCGCAGGACGGTTTCGTCGCCCTGGCCCTGTTGCAGGCGTTTCGCGAATAATTGGCGCAGTGCGTCGCATACTTCCGCGCGTTGACCGATTTTGCGCGCCAGGGCCGCGCTTCCGGGGGCATCTCGCAGCTTCAGGATATGCTGCAGCCAATCGCCATAAAACGGACGCTGGAAACGCATTTGCGGCTCGAGGGTGTTGTCGATGCCGGGAATCACCGTTTGGGCCAGATCGAGTTGTTTTAACAGCGGCCCATCCAGGCCGCCGATCGGTCGTCCGCAGGTTTTGAGTTCGTCGGTGCCGCGACGCCCCTCCGCCAGCAAGCCCGGCCAGGTGGTTTCGGGATGGCTCAACCGGACGGCCCAACTGGTGACCAGGTGGTCGGCTCCCAGCGAACGCGCCACGCGTTCCGTCGCGCCGACGTTGCGCAGATTGGTGCGGGTGCGCGGCAGATAGTAGGTGTCGCCGGCAAAGCGCACCGCGCTGCCGAGCACCAGGTCGTAGCCGCGGTCCTTGAGAAATTTCGCGCCATGGAAGGGATCGAAACGGCCGCGGGCGTCCACCAGGTAGGGCTTCAGCGGCGTCATGCTTTCCGGCAGGTGCTGGAGGTGTTGTTGAGGAGTTCTTTCGGGGTGCTCGTGGCAGTTGAAGCCAAAGGCGAAGAATTTCCGGGTGCTCAACCGGTCGTCGCGGAAATAAAGCCAATCCACCAGGCGTGCTTCCTTGGTCAATCCGGACAGGGTTTCGGGATGCGCCAGCATCATGTCGGCCCAGAATTCGGGCCGCATGCCCTTCTTCAGGGCATGGGCGGCCAGTTGATGCAGGTAGCCGGACAACAGCTCGGGAACGGGACGGTTGGCGCAGTGGGGGCAGGTGCCCGCCCCGCGGGTTTCGTCGCCGCCGAGGTGAATGCGCGCGGGATGGTCGAACACTTCGTAAATGTCGTCGATCAGGTCGCGAATGAATGCGAACGTTTCGGGCTTGCTGGGGCACATCAGGTAGGAACCGCCCGGGATTTCCGCCAGGTGGCGGTAGGCGCTGTGGCCGTGAAGCACATGTTCCATGTGTCCCAGGGTCTGGATCAGGGGATAAAATTCCATTCCCAGGCGCTTGGCATATCGCGCCAGGCTTCGCCAGCGGTCCGCCGACAGGGCGTCGGGCGCGGCAAAATCGGGATGGGATGGGAACACAAGCTTGTTGTCGATCTCGACCAGGATGGCGTCATACCCCGCGGCCGCGAGTCGCCGGAACCAGCTTCTCAGCCATGATTCTTTGAACATGACGATCTTCATGTCCAGGTGATAGATGCGCATGATGTCGTTTCCTTTCGGTTGTGGGGCCGTGAGACCGATACGGAGCTGTGGGCCGTTGCGCCCTGTGTAAGCAAAACTGCCCCACAGCTTAGCGCAATGAAGATGGGGGTACAAGGCGCCAATGGCCGTCCATGGTCACGGTCAACGGGTTGAAGGAGGGGTGTGGGGAGAGGCTTGAGGGGAGAGGCTTGAGGGTTGAGGGTTGAGGGTTGAGGGTTCGCGCAAGGTTTTACTGTTCCGGCTCCAGGCGCCGGAAAGGTAGGGCGGCGAGGCCATGGGAAGG
>CAZIUM010000271.1:0-3483 GCA_964542285.1 uncultured Lentisphaerales bacterium | reverse complement strand
ACACCGGCATCATGTGACCGTGGCGGCGGGGAAGGTCCTCGCCCCGGCGCGGGAGGCCATGACCCGATATCTCGGATATGAAGTATACGAGTGAGCAGGAAAGCCGGCAAAAAAGATTTCACGCGACGAAGGCGCGGCGGGGCCTGGACCCATTTGTTCGCTCGCACCGCCGGGCGTGCGGTCTGGAGCGAAAGCCAGCGACACCGATTTCACCTTGGAGTGGTGTTGGTGGTGCTGGCATGCCTTGGTGTTCTGATTTTCGGTGGGCTGAGATACTATCTGCGGTCCAGCGGTTTGTTCCAGTTGCGGGAAGCTCGCATCGTTACCGGAGATACCTTGGGCGCGGATCTGGTCAGCGAATACCTGTCCCTGTCCTACGGCATGCCCCTGTTCGCCCTGGACTTGGCTCGGCGCCAGCAGGAGTTCATGCGTGACGCGCCCACCATTCAGACCATCACCATTCAGCGGCATCTGCCGGACCGGATGAGCGTGACAATCGTGGAGCGCATGCCGCTGGCACGGTTTGCGCGCCGCAACCTGGCGCTGGATGCCGAGGGCTTCATTTTTGTCCGTTACAAGGGAATTGACCAGTTGCCGAGCATCTCGGGATATGAAATCCATGGATTGACCCCCGGGGCGCGGGTGAGTGGGCTGGCGCGATCGGCCATCCTCCTGCTGGAACTGATGCGTGTTCAGAACATCCCCCTGACGATCGCCGATATCGATGTGTCGCGGGAGGGATACCTGATCTGCACGATGGCGGATCAGCGCATGGTCAAACTGGCCTGGGAAGGCGTCGCGGCGGGAAAGATCGGATCGCAAAGCCTTTTGCGGCATCAATTGATGGAACTTGCGCGCAGCATGAATTCAGAGACCGGCCGTGTTCGCGGCCGTTGGGACGCGACGGTGCCGGGGCGCGCCTATGCATTATAACCGAACGAACGAGAACGATGGCCATACCACCTATTGCAGCACTTGAAATCGGCACCTCACGGACCGTGGCCCTGGTCGGAGAGCCCGATGATGAGGGGCGTGTAACCATCACCGGGCGCGGAGTGTATCGATCGACCGGCGTGCGCAAGGGACAGGTGGTCGACATCGAGATGGCCAAGGTGGGCGTCGAGGCCGCCGTGCGGCAGGCGGCCGACGAAAGCGAGGTCAACATCGGCCAGTTGTTGCTGGCGGTCAGTGGGGGGCATATCGAGGCGGCGATCAATCGCGGTTCGGTTCCGGTGCATGCCCGCGATCGTATCGTGACGCGGGATGATATCGAAGAGGTCATGGACATCGCCAAAGCCATCAATCTGCCGCCGGATCGCGACGTGATGCATACCATCAGCCAGAGCTTCAGCCTCGATGGACAGGGTGGCATCGTGAAGCCTGAAGGAATGAAGGGAGCGCAATTGGCGTTGGACATGCTGGTGATCCATGCCTTGCGAAATCCCATCGAGAACATTCGCAACGTGGTCCAGCGGGTTCAACTCGATGTCCAGGATGTAGCCTTCAGCGGATTGTGCGCGGCGTTGGCGGTGCTGACTCCCGAGCAGAAGCGCAATGGCGTCGCGATCGTGGACCTGGGCGGCGGTACCACCAATTACTTGGCCTACGCCGACAATCGGATGGCGGCGGCCGGATCGTTGGGGGTTGGCGGCGATCACGTCACCAACGATATTGCGTTGGCGTTTAACATCCCGATCGCCCGGGCGGAGGCCCTTAAATGCAACGAGGGACGGGCTTTGGTCGCGGCAGACGTGGGCCTGAAGCGTTTGACCCTGCCGCAGTCGGTGGGGTTTCCCGAGCGCAGTATCAGCCTGAAGGCATTGCATGTGGTGATTCATGCACGCATGGAAGAAACCCTGCGCATGGTGCGTGCGGCGTTGAACGATGCGGGGGTTTTGACCAGGCTGGGAGCGGGGGTCGTGCTGACGGGCGGAGGCGCGGCTCTGCCGCTGTTGCCGGAACTGGCGCGACAGGTGTTCGGCGTACCCTGCGTCCTCGGCGAACCCTGCAATGTCGTGGGATTACGCGGGGTGGATCACCCTGGAGGCTTTGCCACCGCGGCCGGTCTGGTGATTTATGGATGTCGCACGTATCGCGACAGCAGTCTGCTGCAGTCACTGCGCGAATGGTGGCAGGGACTTTCGCAGAGAAAGCGATCATGAGTACACAGGAAGTCGACATGTTGTTGGTGGGGGTGGGGGGGGGCGGATGCCGCATGGCCGCAACCGCCGGCGCCTCGCTGGCCGGGGAGTTGCGAGTGGTCGGGTTCGATACCGATGCCTTGGCGGCTCGCTCTCTGACCGGCATGCGATGCCATTTGATTGGCGTGCCGCGTTTGGACGGGCATGCCACGGGAGGGGACATGGTCAAGGGCCGTGCCGCGGCCCAAGACGATGTCGAGACGCTGCGCAAGGCGCTGTCCGGCGCCAGAACGGCGGTGGTGGTCATTTCGCTGGGCGGTGGCGTTGGGGGCGGCGCGGCGCCCGTGATCCTGAAGATGTTGCGTGACCTCGGAACGCATACACTCTGCTTTGCCACCCTGCCCTTCGAGATGGAAGGTAAAGCCAGACGATCCGCGGCCGAACGGGCCTTGCCGTTGCTTGAAGAATATGCGGATGCCCTGGCAGTCGTGCCGCTGGACGATCTGTTCGCCGATGCCGGGGGCTTTACTCTGGCGGAGGCCGTTCCGCGTGCCGATGAGCGCATGGCGTTCGGGTTGACCCTGCTTTGGCGACTGGTACGCGATCCGGGCTTCATTCCCCTGGACCTAGCGACATTGCATGAAATGTTGCGGCACAGTGGCGGGCGATGCCGTTTTGCGGTTGCCTCGTCCGAGGGACCCGGTCGCGGCAACGAGGCCGTGGCGCTGCTGGGCCGCAGTGCGCTGCTCGGCCGGGGTTTTCAGGGCGCCCAGGCCATGATGCTGGGCATTCTGGGCGGAGACGATCTGTGCCTGGCGGAACTTTCGGAGATCTCGAAACGCATGCAGGCCGCCATGCCCTCCGGGTGTCGCTTGCGCATGGGAACGGTCCTCGACGATCGCCTGCAGGGACGGCTGCATCTGGTCGTGCTGCTCTTCGATGCCTGGAGCGACAGACCGGCCGCGGAACCGGACCCACGGGGTGCGGAGGGGCTGATCCCCGAAATCCTGGTCGAAACGGGACCCGGTCGCGGACGTGGCGGTGCACGCGGATCGAAACTGAGTTTCGGCGCCACCGGACGGGGGCGTTTTAAGGGGGTTGAAACCACCTTGCGCGATGGCGAAGATCTTGACATCCCCACCTACCTGCGGCGTGGCATCACCCTGGACCGATAAAAGGAGCATCATGTCTCATCCACGCGTAGAAAAAGTACTGGAAACCCTGGGCGCCGGCGCGTCGCTGGAGGCGCTTCGTCCGGGATGGGAGGATTCCATGGCCGCGCGTCCCGCGGGCAAGCCGCCTTTTCTGGCGGTGGAGTCCCTGTGGGACGTACTGGACTACA
>CAZIUM010000270.1:0-3508 GCA_964542285.1 uncultured Lentisphaerales bacterium | reverse complement strand
CTTCAGCTTGCCCGCCGCCGGGGTGCGCCAGGCCGATCTGCCCGTGCCCGCCGTGCCCCAGAACGTTGCGGCCAGCGACGGCGTGTACATGTACCAGGGACGTGTCGTCGTTTCCTGGTCGGAATCCGCCGATGCCACCGGGTACGAAGTCTGGCGCAATGCCAGTAACCATCTGGCCACCGCCAGCCGAATCGGGAACACGGACGCCACCAGCTTCGACGACACCGGGGTCGGGATCGGCGTGACGAACACCTATTGGGTCAAGGCCACCAACGCGCTGTATGCCAGCGCCTTCAGTCAGCCCGACACCGGCTGGATGGCGCCCGCGCCGCCCTTCGAAATTGTATGGATCGACCCGGCCGGCGGGGATTTCGACGATCCCGACAACTGGGACCCTCCCTTTGTCCCCGATCCTGACCACCGGGCCGTGTTCTCGTTGACCACATCGCCCTACACCGTGAGTTGGAATCGCTCCCTCACCAATGCCTCCTTCCGGATGCACGAGGGGGTCGTGACCTTCGACCTGCAGGGATACACCTATGCGTTCGATTCGCTTTCCTCGGTCTCCAGCATCGGAACCGACACCACCACGGCCCGACTGACCGTCACCAACGGCATCCTGCAAAGCCTGGGGACGGGCGGCGGAGTTTACGGCCAACGGCTTCGCGTCCGGGGAGCCGATTCCGAACTCATGCTGCGCAACGCCCAGGGGGAAGGGCTTCCCTATCCCTACATTTATGCTCCCGCACGGATCGTGGTCGACGGACCGGGAGCCGCCTACAAGACCTCCGGGTATTCCGACATTCGCGGCGCGTTGATCGCAACCAACGGAGCCTACTTGGGCGGGCAAGCCGGCACCAAAATGTATGCCGACTCGGACCTGCAAATCCATGGCGGCAGCCAGATGCATGAAATCGCGCTCAGCATCTTCGATCCCGGAGTGACCGTGCGGCTCGCGGGCGACATCGACGTGCGCAACTACTACGTGAATCCCGAACACCGGATCTACGCTTCGGGTCGCTTGGTTCTGGACGGCGCCTACCTGTACGATTACTACTCCTTCGCCTCTTTTTCATTGGAAAACGATCGGTCATCCCTGGAAGGCCAAGGCACGCTGGGGTACAGCTATCTGGACAACAATGGACGAATCGTTCCCGGCGGCACCAACGGTATCGGGCGGATTACCGTCTTCGGGGCCGTCACCAATCGCCCAACCGGTGTGATCGAGATCCAGCTTGCCGGCGGCGAAACCAACCGGTATGACCAGATTTATACGGTGGAGGATTCGGCCCGGGGCCCCCAATCGGGAAGTTTCTTCGCCGGAGGAACCCTGCGCATTACGCTGGCGGAGGACTACAAACCGCGGGAGCAAGCCTTCAAGATTTTCGATTTTATCGCGTTTCACGGCGAATTCGACGCGATCGAGCTGCCCGAGCTTTCCGGCGACTGGGATACCCGCAACCTCTCCGTCGACGGCACAATTTTCTACCAGCCTCCTCCCGAGGGAACGATGATCTTGCTGCGATAGCCGCCCCTTTCTTCGTGTCCTTCGTGCTCTTCGTAGCGAATATTCCCTGCGCCTTCCTGCCCGCTGCCTCCGCGCGCGAGTTAATTCCCGGAAGGAAGTCCTGTCTGTGCCTGTAGCCGGAATCGCCCTCTCGGAATGGACTCTTGATTTTTAAGTGGGTTTCGTTTTATGATCGCAACTACGAACCGAGGAGACTGTATCATGACAACAAAGTTCCTGTATCTTTGCCGAACCTCCGTTGTAATAACGGGCGTGGCAATGTTGCTGGTGGGCTGTGGCCGGCGCGAACCCGCCGAAATGGCGGCAGAAGAGCCGGCCCCCGCGACCGAACAGGGGACCGCCCCCGAAACGCCTGCCCCGGAAGAAGATCGCATCGCCTCGCTTTTCATGCAGGCTGAAGATTATCTTTTCGGCGGACAGACCAACGAAGCCCTGGCCGTACTGCGCGCGGGACTCGAAAACCCCGAGTTGGCTCCCCAGCGGCAGCATGTCTTCAACGGCATGATTCGCCTGCTGCTGATGGCCGACATGACGGCAGAAGCCAAGCAAAACATGTTGGCGGCCTATCGTGACGACGAACAACTGGCCCTGGGCGGCCTGGGCCTGGTGTACGGGCAACTGCAGGCCATGAACAATCCCACCGGGGTCGTCGAATGGACGGAAACGGTGCTGGAAATCGATCCCCTGCCCCACGAAGTCCGGCGGGCCATGCGCGAGTGGAACCTGCTGACCCATATCCAGCTTGGAAACGACGATCGTGTGCTGCAACTGGCCGGTCAACTGCTGGAAGAGGCTCCCGCCAACGACGCCGTGGCCCTGCTGTCCCGCGCCTTTGACCAGTTGTTCGATCGCGGGCGTCTCGCCTGCGTCGACGAGTTCCTGCAACAGGCCGACCGCCGCGTGACCAGCGACCCCGACACGCAGCAACTGATGCTCTTCGTGCGGATGCGGTTGCGTCTCGCGCGTTCCCAGTGGGACAGCCTGCAAAAAGCATTCCCCGACGCCGCGGACAAGCTCAACGACCATTATCTCTATCGCCTGCTGCGCATGGCCCTGCCGGCTCTCGTCAAGGCCTCCCGCCTGGACCTCGCCGACGGGCTTTGCGAAACGGTCATCGACCATCATGCCGACAAGACCCAGTCCATGAACATCGCGTCACGGCAGTGGCTGGACAACGCCGCCGCCAACGATATTGCCGCGATCCCCGTCAAGATCGAGGCGCTGCGCCGCGCCAACCTCGCCCCCCGCAACCTGGCGGGGCTCTTCATGCGTCATTTCTACCGGACGATCGACGACGCCGCCACCGTGGAAGCCATGCAGCGCGTGGGACAAAGCCTGATTCCGCTGGCGGAGAACGACGACATCCGCGACCAGATCCGCACCATGGTCCTGGATGCCGCCTTCGTGCTCAACGATTTCGACGCCGCCTTGCGCATCCTCGAAACCGGAATCGCCGGACGCGATGCCAACTGGCATGCCATGGCCATCAGCAAGGTCAAGGCGCACAAGGCGCTTGCAAACGATCAGCCCCTCGAAGCCGTCCGCCATTTCCGTGATTTCATGTCCACCCTCGCCAAGTCGGAGGATGAGCATACCAGCGATCCTTCCACCGGAATGGTGTACAGCAAGGAAATGATCCTGGGGCGCAACGCCAAACGCATCGGCGACCTCCTGGGACAGGCAGGCCAGCCGGATGCCGCCGCCAAGGCGTACGACGAGGCCCGCGCCTATTACAACCAGGCGCTGGAGAAGGAAAGCGACGAAGAAACCTCCGCGGCCATCCGGCGCGAGATCGACGCCCTGCCGAACGTCGGGAGTTAATTTCCGCGCTGGAGCCCGTCCCCATTCTGGCTTGAGGCTTGAGGCTTGAGACTTGAGGGGTGAGTTCCGCACCGTATTATTATTTCGGCGCTTTGCGCCAAAATGGTAGGGCGGCGAGGCCCTTCGCCGCCGCGCGCGGGTCCCCCGCGCGATCCCATC
>CAZIUM010000269.1:0-3572 GCA_964542285.1 uncultured Lentisphaerales bacterium | reverse complement strand
ATCCGTAGGGTGAATGTCCAGATGAAAGGCTGGGCGCGCTACTATGCGTACGGCTATCCGGCGAAGGCCTATCGGGAAATAAACCGCTATGCCAGAGTCCGGATGACCATCCACCTGAAACGGCGGAGCCAGCGAAAGTACAGGCCGGCCAGCGGGAAGAGCTTCTATGAAGAACTCGGCAGTCTCGGACTCGTCTACCTGAAATGAAACTCGTGCGAAACCCATCTTTCAATGGAAAGCCGGATGCGGGAAATCCGCACGTCCGGTTTGACGAGGGGGAGAACGTCGGCGGTCATTGGCAATGCCTCTCATCCCGTGGCGTTTTCTCTACTCCGCGCCTCCGCGAGAGAATATATCCGCGATGGAGTCTGTTTCCCCCCCCCGCGATGGAGTCCGATTTCATCCTGACTCCTGAATTCGGACTTCTGACTTCCGCGCTCGGTGCGTTGCGCCGCAACGCACGACGATGTCCATCGTACCCGGGGTCTCAGGAGGCGGATGCCTTGGCTTCCCGGGCGGCGATCGCTTGCATGTAGGGTGCGGGATCGATGGGCTCATCGCCCGAGGGCATGGCGGGATAATCCGGAGTTTCCAGCCCTTGCACCAGCTCGTCGATTCGGACTGGGGCCCCGGTGGCGATCGAACGGTTGCCAGCCACCCCCGTCAGAATGGACCAGGCGCCGGAGCGGTGATCCGCGGCGCGTTGGTATTTGTCCTCTGGCGGATTGGGCGCGAAAAGATCGGCCAGCATGACCGGATCGCCCCCGCCATGGCCGCCGGTGCCGGTCCAGACATCCAGCGCATAGGGCGACTGGAAATGGGGAAACACGTTGATCGTGGTGCCTTCCGGTTTCAGTTCGCCCGGAACCGTGCCGTCTCCGTTGATATAGGTGGTTTCCTGGCATTTATGTTCCAGGCGGCCCTTGCTGCCGTTGAAGCTGACGACATACCCTTCCCAGGGCATGAAGGCATGCAGCGAGTAGCTCATCAGGGCGCCGCCGCGATAACCCACGGTCAGGTGCATGGTGTCCTCGATGTCGATCTCGTCGCTGAATACGCAGCGATCACGAAAATATCCGTCGTGGCATTCATGGTCGAGATAGAGCGCCTTCATGTTGGCGTTGCCCGCCATGTCCAGGAAAAACGGGCAATTGCGCGCTTCCGGGCACCCATGACAGCGGGGGCCGCGACGGGTCAGCCCCATGCGGTCGGCCGTGGCCGGCAGGTAAAAGCGCCGCTCCCCGCGCGCATACACGGTTTCGGGCACGCTCGATAACCACCAGTTGACCAGGTCGAAATGATGGGTGGCCTTGTGGACCAGCAGGCCGCCGGAATTTTTCTTGTTGCGGTGCCAGCGACGGAAATAGTCCGCGCCATGCTGGGTGTTGAGCAGCCAGTGAAAATCCACGGAGTGGATTTCCCCGATGAGGCCGGACATCAACAGGTCCTTGATCTGCGACCTCGGGGGGGCATAGCGGTAATTGAAAGTCACGCGACAATGCCGGCCGGTCTGCTTCACGGTGTCGACAATGCGCTGGCATTTTTCGTTGTCGATGGTCATGGGTTTTTCGGTGATGGTGTCGCACCCCAGTTCCATGGCGCGGCAGATGTAGCGATCGTGGTCGCTGTCCTGGGTGGTCACGATGACCGTGTCCGGTCGGGTTTCGGCGATCATGCGGTCGAAATCGGCGGCATCGTAAAGGGTGGGCGCCCTGGATTTCGTCGCGACTTCATCGCGCCGCATTTCGAGCCGACCGCGGTTGCGATCGCACAGGGCCACCAGCTCGGCGTGGTCGGCGTGGTCTTCGGTGATGGAGTTTAAGTACATTTTCGCCCGGCCGCCCAGGCCGACGTGCGCGTAGCGTTTGCGCGGGTTGCTCATGATGTCTCTTTCTGTTGTTATTCCGGTTCCGCGGAACCTTCCAGGATGATGTTTCGTGTTTCGGGATAGCGCCGGTACCACAGGGCCAGCGCGTCGCGCAAATGTTGCGCGTAACGGTAGTGCGCGCCCAGGCCGGTGCGCAATTCGGCTTCGTAAATGAACTTGTCCCCCGTGGTGACGTGCTCAAACGCGAATTGCGTGCCCAACAGGGTCCAATATACGCTCGTTGAGTCGCCGGTGGCAAGAAGCCGGTGCGCCTGGCGCGCGACCGCCCTTCCGTGCTCGGCGGCCTCCCGCACGGCGCGCGCCGGAGACCGGTCGAAATCCGCTTCATCCGGCTGCGGCAATTGGTCCGGGGCGTTGTAGAAACCCATCGGGATGGGAGGGCAATATTTATGGCCGGTACGGTGGCGGTTGAGATCGCGAATTTCGGCGAACGCCACGGCTTCCCAGCCGAAGCGGACCGCCGTGCGACCGATCTCCGGGCCGATCCAGGCATAGCGGTGGTTGTGAAAACGCAACGCATCGGCAAACCCGACGGCGCCTCCCGGCGGCTCGAGCACATCCAGCGAGGCGCGGCAGGGATGCTCGGCAGGGAGCGCCGGGTCGGCCAGGGGCGCGGCCGCGTCGGTCGACGCCACCGCCGCCCAGGCGGCGAATTGTTCCCGCAGGGCCTCGGCGAGGGTGGCGTCTTCGTTGGCATGCCGCAGCATGCGGGGAGCCCCCAGGCCCAGTTCTTCGCGCAGGATTTTGCCGAGCGCCCGGGCTTCCGGCAGCGGGTGGGAGGCCAGATGGCGGCAGAGTCCCGCCCAGGCGCGTGCCGACATCACCAGCATCATGTTGGTGGCCAGGGCCGCCGGCAGCAGATAGCGCGCGCGGTCAAAGGCGTAGTTTCGGCGAATGCGGTCGCGTTGCTTTTGGCCCCGTTCGGATGGGTCGTCACGCAGGGCCGGCGGCAGGCGCAGCCGGGCGGGAGACGCCTCGGCCAGCCGGGTCCATCCCTCCAGCAGGTCCGCGTAATGGGCAAAGGCTTTATCCATGGTCCGACGCCATGCGTCCCGCCGGTCGGCCGGCAATCCGAGCGCCTCCGGGTCGATCAGGCTTTCGGGGGCGATGCGGATGTAGCGGGTCGAACTCTCCTGGCCCCCCGCCAGGGGACAGAGCGACCAGACATACCAGGCCATCCAGGCCGAAATGCCGTCGATGAAGATCGCCAACGGCGCCATGTCGGCAATGGACTGGTGGCCATAGTCGATCATGCGGAAGATCGCGTCCACGGAGCGATCGGGGTCCTGGGGATCGATGCGGGCCAGGATGCTTTCCAGTCCTTCGTTGCTGCGCGAGTAGCGCGCGCCGGTGGCGGCCAGAAGTTCGGGCGTCAACGCGGGACGCCCGGCGCGACTGGCCGCGGCGGTGGGATTTAAGGAGACGAGAGTTGCGCGCATATGGAGTTGGATCGGGGTCGGGTCATTGGGAGTCGGGCGGGCTTTTCGGGTCGTTCAGGGCATTCCGAACATCTTTTCTTTCAGGTCCAGGTAGTAGAGGTAATCCTCCGGTTTGACGTCCGGGGGGCAGCGATGATCGCAGAAGGGGATGTAGCCGCCGCGTTCCACCAGGGGCTCCAGGGTGGCAAGATACTTGCGAATCGCTTCGGGGCCCTTGATCAGTTGCAGCTTGTCCACGCCGCCCA
>CAZIUM010000268.1:0-3618 GCA_964542285.1 uncultured Lentisphaerales bacterium | reverse complement strand
CGACTCCTGGCTTCCGCGTTCGGTGCTTCCCTCCTGCGAAGCACATCGTTCCCGCACGGGTTCCGGAACGAGAACTTGTCGCGCGCGAGAACTTCCGGCAGAATGCTTCCCTTTTTCCTCCCTTTTTCTCATGACCGCCATCCCTCGAAAAATGCATTTTGGCCGCTACGACTATGCGGCCTTCGCCACCTTCAGCGCCTATGCATCCTGTTCGTTGGCGATTCCCATTGTCCTGGTAACCATGGCGCGCGAACTGGGGTTCCCGCTGGAGCGCGGCGGCATGACGGCGGGGGGCGGGCTGCACTTGGTGCGTAGCCTGTCGATGTGTGTGGCCATGGTGCTGTGCGGCTTTGCCGCCGCGCGTTGGGGCAACCGTCGTTCGGTCGGAGTGGCGGTCGGTTTGATGGGGGGCGGGATTCTGCTGTGTGCCTTTACTTCAAATTATGCCATGTTGGTGATGGCCTTGCTGCTGGCGGGTCTGGGCGAGGGCACCGTCGAGGGCCTGGGTACGCCGCTGGTGCAGAACCTGCATTCGCGGGAACCGGGGCGCTATGTCAATTTCGCCCATGGCTTCTGGTCGCTGGGCATTTTGAGCGCGGTGATGATCTTCGGCCTGTTACTGACGCGCGGCAGCTCCTGGCGGCTGGTGCTGGGGGTTGCGTCCCTTTTCATGGCGCCCGCGCTGTTATTGCTGTGGCTGCCGGAACGGCGTCGGCCCTATCCCGAACGCCACGAGTCGGTATCGGCGCGTGAAGTCTGCGCACAGACACGCACGATCCTGCGTGAAGCCCGCTTCTGGCGCTTTTTCGCGGCGATGTTTCTGGCAGGGGGCGGCGAGTACTGCCTGACCTTCTGGTGCGCCAGTTTCATCCAGCTCAACTTTGCCGGGACGGCGCTGGCCGGCGCCGCGGGAACGGCGGTGTTTTCGCTGGGTATGTTCCTGGGCCGGACGGGATTCGGCCTGTTGGTGGGACAGAAAAAGCTGCGACAGTTGGTGGTATGGGCCGGGTTTGCGGCGGCGGCCGTCAGCAGTCTTCTGCCGATCCTGGCCCGGCACGAAGGCGCGTCCGGCCGGTTCGGTGCCCTGTTTTTGGTCTTGTTCCTCTCCGGTGTGGCCACGGCGCCCTTCTGGCCCAGCATTCAAAGCTACACGGTCGATGCAATGCCGCATCTGGACGCCACCATGGTCTTCGTGATCCTGTCCTGTGCCGGGGTGCCGGGATGTGGCGTGCTGACCTGGCTGATGGGGCTGGTGGGCGATCTTGTGGGGCTCGATTATGCCTTTTACCTGGTTCCGGCTTGTTTTGTGGGCATGTCGCTGTTGCTGATGCCCCGGCGATCCCCGCGTCAGACCAGAACCCGATCGAGCACCTCGCCCACGATACGGCCGAACGCATGACGTTCGGAAATGCCCAGGCGGTGATAGACGCGGTGGCCCCAGCGCAGGGCATACCACTCCGAAAGACGGTTGGCCCCCACGATTCCGACGGGGCGTGGCGCCAGCAGACCGACGGCGGTGGTCAGGTCCATTTCGCGCAGAATACCGGGCAGGGGCGCGCCATCCAGGTGCGTGGCCGGGGGCGACACCATGATGATACCGGCGATTTCGGGGTCGAAGATCGCATGGTACAGGCAGGCGACGGCGGATTCGCCCGTGCCATAGAGGTAAATGTGTTTTTCGCCCAGGCCGGCCTGGGCACGCAGGTAGGCGAGGGTTTGCCGGATGTCGTTCATCCAGAGCAAGGGGCGCGTCAGGCCGACCAGCGCGCCCGCCCGCTGGATTTCGGTTCCGGCGGAACCGCCTGGTGGCGCGTTGAGGCCGGAGGCACGCGGTTCCAGAATGGCGACGGTCGCGCCGGGCAACTCCGCGGCGATTTGCATGGCCAGTTCCGGCGCGGTCTGGTCATGATCGCAGACGGCCAGGATCCACCGGGACGCTTCCGTGCGTTCGCGCGGCAGTTCCAACCAGGCCTGCATGCCCCCGATTGTGCCCTGGTGACGACGATGACACCGATGTTCGAACGAGGCGGATTCGTCGGTGCGATCGAGCCAACCGAAGACATTCTGGCGCAGGCGACGCACGGCATCTTCCCGTATCGCGGGCCAGTCCGCGGCGGAACGGGGCAGGGAAAGCCCCGGTGCGGTGGTTAAAAGTTCCGGCAGCAGGTCGACCCGGTCGGGAACGGGACGCCGGCCATTGAACACGCTGCCCTCGGGTTCGCCGATTTTCCGTGGCGCCAGGGGCATGACGGGGGCGGAGACGCCGGCCACGTGCCGATCGAACCAGCGCTGGGTTTCAGCAAATGCCGGCTCGCGCATGCCGTGGCCGCCGGGCATCTCCAGCAGCCGACAATGGTCCTCGCGTCCGTACAGCCGATAAATGCGCCGGGTTCTTTCGAACAGGGCGCGGTATTCTTCCGGACTGTACAGATCGTCTTCGCGACTGTAGCAGAAAAGCAACGGACGGGGAGCGATCAGGGCGGCAAAATCGCTGTTGTCGCGCTGGAACAATCCCGGGACGTACATGCAGTCGCAATGACCGCGGAACGCGCGTTCGGACAGGGTCCATTTCAGGGAGGCGACTCCGACCACCGGAACGACGGCGGCAAGCCGTTCCTCCGCTACGGCCAGGAAAAAGCTCTGGGCGCCCCCGCCGGACCGTCCCGTCACCCCGATGCGGGCCGGATCGATCTCCGGACGGTGCCGCAGCACTTCCAGGGCGCGCAACCCGTTGAGCAGTTCGCCGCCCGCCGAGCTGTACCCGCGCGCGATCCAATCCATGCGGCGCCCCGAGGCGATGCCGCGATGGGCGCCGATGTTGTCGGTTTGCGTGAGGGTGTCGAACACCAGGCAGACGTAGCCCCGGCGCGCCCAGACAACCGCCTCGTACATATTGTCGCCCACGCCGCTGGAGGTGTGCCCACAGACCCGCAGCACGGCGGGCCGGGGCGTCGCGGGCAGGGGGTCGGGCTGCCACAGGTTGCAGGTGCCCCAGACATCGGGAAGAATCCGGTAGGCCAGGCGCAGGACGCGGTAGCCTTCGCCCGTGAACGAACCGGTTTCGCGCACATCCAGGTCGCACGAGGGAAGGTCTTGCAGCCCCATCGAACGGAAGAATTCCCGCCTTCGCCGGGAGCGTTCCCGTTGCCACCGGTCGAGCGAGTCGATTTCCGCCAGCGCCCGGTCGGAAATATCCGCCGCCTGGTCCACGTAGTATTGCCAGAGCGTCTTGTTCATCGCAGCAGGATCAGGGTGGCGCCGATGGCATAGAATCCGGCGGTTCCCGCTTCGGCCTGTGGATCGGTGTTCGATGTCGGCACGTCCACGTCCAGGGTTCCTTCGAACGGCGTGTACGTGCCGCTCCAGGCCAGTCCGCTGTCGTTCGTGGTGGCGATGCGCTGTTCCACCGTTGCCGGCGGAAGATGGTGCCAGATGGCAATGCGTCCGCCGCCGCCGCTGGAGTAGCTCAAACTGTAAAGCGAACCGCGCGCCTGGAGCGTGCCGCGCCCTCCGAAGCGCGGGGCGGCGATGAAAATCGCGCCGCCGCTGCCGCCCGAACCGTTGTGATAATGTCCCGGATAGCCGTTGGCGGTCAACAAGCCGTCGACCACCACCTGG
>CAZIUM010000267.1:1999-3618 GCA_964542285.1 uncultured Lentisphaerales bacterium | reverse complement strand
CGCGGCGGCGAAGGGCCTCGCCGCCCTACCTTTCCGCGCATACGCGGAAACAATACAACCCTGCGCCCCCTCCAGCCTCCAGCCTACCTGTCTTTCCACGAGGGACAATATTCAGTATCCTGGCATGCGTTTTGCTTCAATGCCTTCCAATCCAAGGCGCCGCCCGCTTTCGCCTTCGAACTTTGAAGAAACGGCCCCTCCGTCCGACACATGATGCCATATCGACATTCTCTCATTACTGCTTGCGTTCTCAGCGCGATTCTGGCGGCAATTCTGTGGCTGCCGCCGCATTCGACCTCCGCGGGGATTCCTCTGCGGCTGGCGCCTGCGACCAACGCCGTCCAGGCGACCGCATCGCTCCAACGTCTCCTGCACCTACCGGGCGATGCCGATGTCTATCTGCGGGCAACCGACGACGGGGACTGGCTGAAAGGCGAGTGGTTGCGCGGAGACCTGATCCTGCCCGCCGATGCACCGGAGGGCTTGAAACTGATGGCCTTCTTCAAGGACCGCGACGGCCATTGGTACCAGGCGTTGCACGATAAACTCCTGCGAGCCGGCACCAATCGCTGGCAGATTGCCATCGATGCCTCCGCCGAGGTTTGGCAACCCGTGGGACATCATGGCGTATGGGAATACCGTTCGCGACTGACCCCGCAACTGGCGGGGCTGCGCATCTTCTCACGGCAAACAACCTATACGGGGACATGCCATTTCGCCTCAATCGTATTGACGATTCCGCCCAAAGCCCCCCCTTCCCCACCCTTTATACGCAACCTGCGCGCCAACCGGAAAACCGTCCCCTGCCACGACCTCTTCGAACTGCGCATGGACCTTCCGGACCGCTACGCCAATCCTTTCGACCCCAAACTTGTCGATCTCACCGCAACCATCGAAACCCCGGATGGCCGCACCAACCTTGTTCATGGATTCTTCACCCGCGATTTTTTCCGCCAGGCGGACAGCATCGGAGAAACGCTGGTGCCCCAGGGGCGTTCGCACTGGCGCATCCGCTACAGCCCTACGGTCCCGGGGCGCCATCGCTGCCTCGTCACGGTACGGGACGCCGGGGGCCAGGCCGAATGGGGTCCTGTAGAGTTCGACGCCGTAGCCTCGGAGCGCCCCGGCTTCGTGCGCGTCGATCCCACCGCGCCCCGCCATTTCGCCTTCGATAACGGCCGCCCGTTCTTTCCCATCGGACATAATATCCGCTCGCCCTTCGACGAACGCATGGACGAACAGTTTCCCTGGCGCTTTCGTCATCCCGAAGGCAGCCTGGCCTATCGACGCTATTTTCGCCGCATGGCCGAAGCCGATGCCAATTTCGCGGAAATCTGGATGTGCGCCTGGTCGCTGGGACTGGAATGGTCCTCCGTGCATCCCGGGTATCACGGCGCCGGCGACTACCATCTCGGAAATGCCTGGGAACTGGATCGCGTTCTGGAGTGGGCACGCGAATACGGTATTCGCATCAACCTGGTGCTCAACAATCACGGACGTGTCGGAACCTGGTACGACGGCGAATGGCCGGACCATCCCTACAATGCGGATCGCGGCGGCTTCATCCCCGCCGACAAGCTGATGCAATTTTTCGAACATCCCCGCGCGCTCGAATTGCA
>CAZIUM010000267.1:0-1899 GCA_964542285.1 uncultured Lentisphaerales bacterium | reverse complement strand
GCCTATCACGGCAGCGAAAACCCGCTGCATATCGTTCAATTGATCCGCGAAACCGCCGACTATTACGAGCAGTTCGACAAGCCGGTGCTGATTACCGAGTTTGGCGGCTCCTCCATGGGCGCGGGTCTGAATCACCTGAAGCAAGAGCTGCATGCCGCCCTGTGGACCTCCACCAGCACCTTGCTGGCGGGCACCCCGCTGTTCTGGTGGTGGCAGGTGATCGACGAACAGAACCTCTACGACTATTACCAGCCCTTGTCCCGATTCATGCGCGACCTCGACCGGCGCGATCCGGACCTGCGGCCCACCCGCATGAATTTGCACCTTGGGATCGACGATGCCGTGTCGCCCGAGCAGATCGATTCGGTCTCGCTGGCAACGGGCACGCGGGCCGTCGGCTGGATATTTATCCCATCGACGTTTGCCCCGAACGCCACCGCGTTGGAACATCCCATCGAAAACCTCTCCTTTTCCTGGGTGGGTTGTTCCAACAGCGTCTATCGCATCGCGTTCTGGGACACTAGCAAGGGACAGCCCATCCGCCAAATCGACCAGCAAGCCGAACAGCGACGCCTGCGCGTCAAGGTGCCCCCGTTGCGCCGTGACATGGCTTTCAAGATTTTTCCGCGTCCGAGCGTCCCGGACTCCCTGTCCACGTCGCCGCCCCAGCCCGAGGAGTAGTCTACCCATGTCCGCGGTTGCTCCCCGTTCGCCGACCCCGGCGTTGCACATCGAGGCGTTGCGCCTGGCCCCCCCCCTGTTGCTGGCCCCCATGGCCGGCTTCACCAATGCCCCCACCCGCCGCATCGCGCACCGTTTCGGCGCGACGCTGTCCTTCACCGAAATGGTCAACGCCGCGGGGCTGATCCATGCTTCCGGAAAATCGTGGCAACTGTTGGAAACCTTTCCCGACGAAGGCCCCGTCGTGGCGCATCTGTACGGGCACGAACCGCGAGCCTTTGCCGCGGCCGCGACCGAAATCGCGCGGACCGGACGCTTCGCGGCCTTCGACGTCAATGCCGGCTGCCCGGTGCGCAAGATCACGCGCTCCGGCGCGGGCGCCGCCCTGATGAACCGGCCCGAAGTCCTGGGCGACATCGTGACCGCCATCCGCGACGTCAGCGACCTGCCGGTGATGGTCAAAACGCGCCTGGGACCTCACCCAGGAAACATCACCGTGTTCAAGGTGCTGGAGGCCGTCAGCGCCGCCGGCGCCGCCGCCCTCACCCTGCATGCGCGCTTCGCTTCGTCGGAACACGCCGGCAATCCGGACCTGGCCTTGCTGCGGGAAGTCAAATGCCGCGGCCCGATTCCCGTGATCGGCAACGGCGGCATCCGCTCCGCGGACGACGCCTTGCGGATGCTGGAGCAAACCGGGGTCGATGCCGTCATGATCGGACGCGCCGCCATTGGAAATCCCTGGGTCTTGCGCGAAGTCGCCGCCGCCATGCAGGGCCTGCCTCTGCCGCCTATGGCATCTCTGGACGAACGCCGCGAGGTGCTCTTTGAACACCTGGAGAGCGAAATCGCACACCTGCGTGCGCTCGCTTCTCGCTACCCCCTACCCAAAAGACGCCTGACGCCCGACGCCGCCGCCGTAATCGGATTCCGCTGCCATTTCTTCCGTTATCTCGCGGGGCTGAAAGGCGTAACCTGGCTGCGGGGACAGATCGGCTCTTTGAACGACCTGGACGATGTCCGCCACGTCGTCGACACCTGCCTGGCGCGCGAAGCGGCCTATCGCGCCGCCAGACCCAAATGAAGTTCCCAATCACTTCCAGGTTCACGGAAAATCCGGCACGACATTTGCTATAATGATCGCGTGGCCATCCAGTCCTCCATCTTGCACCGACATTCCGACCGACACGGCATGACGCTGGTCGAAACGGTCACCGTGCT
>CAZIUM010000266.1:0-3663 GCA_964542285.1 uncultured Lentisphaerales bacterium | reverse complement strand
TGGCGCGCATGCGCCGCACTGCCCGGGGCGTGACCATGACCCCCGCACTGGGAGGCCATCCCAAGGCCGCTCTTGTGGCCGCGATCGACTCTTCGGCAGCGGGCTGGGGTCGCAGACTGAGCGTCAGTCCGCGCTTCAACCTCTCGGACATTTCCCCGCTGCAGACCCGGCACATGCGCGAGGGGCTTGAAGCCGACTTGCCGGGCATTCCCGAGGCACGCAATGTTTGGCGCTCGCTGCGGATTGAGATCCGGTCCGGCAATGTGCGCATGTATCAGAACGGTGTGCTGGTGATCGACGATGCACGCCGCTTGAACGCCGACGGACCCTTCCGCCTGACCTTGTCCGGTCCGGCCCGCCTGGCGGCACTGGCTTCGCGGACGCTGGCCCCCATGCGGGATACAGGGAATTATGTAACGGTTCCGCTGGATGATCTCGGCAATGCCTGGGGGCCGGTCGATACCGCCGCCTGGCGGCAGCGGATCGGCAAAGACGGGCGGGTGGCGGATGTGCCTTTCCGCCTAGTTCCCGCCACGGCCCGGGGCGATCATGTGGACGTTGCCGCCAGCCAGTTCCGCTACCGGCGTGAAACCGGCTACAAGCCTGCGGCTCATCCCCACAACACCTATCCCGCCGCGACACAGATGGATCCTGCCCGCCTGATGGCCCGCGTGCCGGCCCGGGCCTACCGTCGCGCCTGGGTCCTGGCGGCTTTCGATGAACGTCCCAGTCACCTACCGGTGCTGACCTTGCGTTTCTACCGGCCCAGGGAAGGCTGGCCCATCGATTCGACCGTGGACGTGCCCGCCTTCAGCGTGCGCAGTGCCGACGGCAATGCCAGGCGCATCGAAGTGCCCGGCCGCGACGGGCAGCCCCTGTCGCTGTGGCTGCTGCCCATCGAGATCGATGCCGCCGCCCTGGCGAGTGATTACCGCGAGCAGGATATTTTCAATATAGAGCTTACCAAGGCCATCTATCCCCATCGCGCGTTTCCCGATCCGGCCAATTACGGCTATTTCCAGGGTGGACTGCCCAGCGGTGTGCGCCTTTACGGCCTGACCTTGGAAGAAGCCCCCGTGCATGCTTTTGGCCGCGGACGTCACAACGCCAATCTCTATACCGATCCGGAGGAACCGCTGTGGTTCGTCGAACTCGCCAACCAGCATGAACGCAACGTATCCGCCCAGGTGCGCCTGGTTGTAACCGGTCCGGAAGGCAGGCGGTGGAACTACTCACAGCAGGCGACCTTGACCGCGGCCGAGCAACGGACCCTGCGCTTTGCACTGGAGCGCGACCTGTACGGCTTGTATGCCGTGCAAACCGAGGTCACCGTCGGCGATTGGACCCAGTCCCGCGAGGGAGCGTTCCTGGTGATGCCGCCGGACAACCGCCGCGCCACCGGCGCCAATACCCGTTTCGGTCTCTGGAACTGGATGGGGACGCACGGCACGAATCCCGATCCGGATGACAATCACCGGATCATGCGCGCCCTGGGTGTTCAGACTGGCAGCAGCCAACCCTGGTCCGAACGGCGCAATTGGGGCATCACGCCCGGCGCACCCCGGATTACCGGCCGCGGCGTGCCGGCCTGGACCTTGAAGGAACCGGTGGATCCGGAGGAACTCAAGGCGTTCCGCGACAGGGTTGAAGGCGTAGTCCGCTCGATTCTCGAACGGGATCGCGATATCCAGATGTTTTCCAGCTTTCCGGAACACAGTATCTCGCTGCGGATGACGCACGGTATTCCGCCCGAAACCTGGGGCGACCCCTGGTGGGAACCTACCGACAGCGAGAAGGCCCGCATCCGGGCACACATCCTGATGGCCGAAACGGCGGACGATGTCGTCCGGGAAGTGGCTCCCAACAAGGATTTCCTGTTCGGCTGGGCGGCGCCCGGTTTCATCATCCCCTTTCTCCGCGAAGGCTACGATTTCAGCCGCTACGAAGGACTGGGCCTCGACCAGCCCCAGTTTGAACGCATGCCGGAACGTCAGCCGCGCTCCACCGAACCCAGCAGCCTGTTCCTTTTGCAGCAGGAATTGAAGAAAAACAACCTCGACCTGCCGATCATGCATGTGGAAAGTTATTTCCATTCCAGCCATGAACTGGCCCTGGGACATCGCGGGCAGGCCGATAACACGGTGCGCACCGCGGTTTTGAGCCTGGCCTGGGGTACCACCCGTTTCATCAAGAGCTGGTCCTTGCATGACTGCAGCGCGGCCTGGGGGTCGCAGCACTACGGCTGTGTGGGACTGATCTCCCGGCGTCCGGAATACAACCCCAAGCCGGCGGCGGCGGCTTTTGCCACCATGACCCGGGTACTGGATCTGGCCGAGTACGACACCTGGCTGGACATCGGTTCCCGCAGCGCCTACCTGCTGGCCTTCAAGGACCGCGACCGCCGGGTCTACCCGGCCTGGACGATCCGGGGCACCCGGCCCTTGACCGTGACGCTGGACTCGGCGAATGCCCAGGTAGAGGTGGTCGATGAAAACGGCAACTCCCGGGTGGCTGAACTGAATCCTGAATTCCAGGCCACGGTGACCCTGTCCCAGACCCCGTTGTGGCTGGTGGTGCGCGAGGGTGAAATCGTTTCCGGTGTGGTGGGCGATCCTCAATACGATGCGGCGCCCGCCGAGCATCACCGAGTGCTGGATCGCCTGGCCGGCAACTGGCGCTACAATCCGGATCCGCTGCCGGGCTACGCCGAAAACCATTGGGATATCATACGCAAGCCAGGCCCCATGGCGCTTGAATTCGTTGCCGCCGAGGAGCGCGACGACGCGACCGTCATGCAGGTGGCTTTGACTGAAACAGTCACAAACGCACCTCTGCTGGCGCTTTACGGCGGGTTTGAGCCGCAACAGCCCATCGAACTGCCGGGACGCCCCAGGGCCATCGGCGTCTGGGGCAAGGGCGCTTCGGCCTGGAACCGGGTGGTGTTCGAACTCGAGGATGCCGAGGGAGAAATCTTCCGCAATACCGGTTCGCGCAATGCCTGGAACTGCGACGACACGCATTCCTGGTCGTTCTTCAACTTCGACGGTTGGCGCTACATGGAATTCCCGTTGCCCGCCAGTGCACCGGGGGATGATTACCGGGAGATGGATTCGGTCTGGTGGGGCAGCACCGGCGACGGGATCGTGGACCTGCCGCTGAAGCTGCGCCGGGTGATCGTGGAAATGCGTTCGCACATGGTCTATGCCGACGCCATGGTGCCGGTCGACAGCCTGGTGGTGCAAATGGCCGACCTGACCGCCGTCTACGACGATGCCGTGTCGATGACGGAGGCGCCGGTCAAAGTCCAGCGCCAGGCGCGCAAGGACTTGCAGGTCCGAATCGATCCCGCCAACCAGCCCAATCCGATCCGGGACATGCAGGCCACCGGCGTGGGCGCTGCCACGCGCATTCAGCGCCTCTACCAGCCCAAGGATTATCGCAGCGGCAACGAGGTCAACTTGTCGATAGCCGGGGTGGACGGCGCCACCGCCTACCAGGTCTGGCTCAGCGCCTACCCGGATGGACGGGGCGCGGTGGAGGTAAAAACGCGCCCGGTGTCGCCGGACTCGCCGACGGAAGTCCAGGTGCGCGGTCTGCAACCCAGCATCCCGCTGTATTTCTTCGTCACCTATACGGATGCGGACGGCAAGCAATCCAAGCCCT
>CAZIUM010000265.1:0-3688 GCA_964542285.1 uncultured Lentisphaerales bacterium | reverse complement strand
GATACCGGCACGTTCTGGTATACGCGCACGGCTCCCTTGCAATGGGTCCAATTGGACCTGGGCACCCGCCACACAGTCGGGGCGGTTGAGATTTATTCCGGCGGCAGTTACCGGATCAGGGGCTACCAGTTGTATGTCTCGGACGAAACCGAACCCGCGGCCTGGAATGAGCCGGTGGCGGAGGGGGAACTGCCCAACGCAACCGGCACGCATCCGATAAATTTCGACAGCGTTGCCGGCCGCTACGTGCGTCTGGTGATCACCTCGAAATGGTCCACGTACATCTACCTTTACGAAATGCGCGTATTCGGCAACAAGGCGCTGCTGGCCGACATGGAGACCGGCAGCACGGGCTTTACAAATTCCAACGAGGTGGATGTTGTCGATTTTCCCGCGTATGACGGGTATACCCATTTTCAGATTGTCGAGGGCGAGAGCGCGCCGGATTCCGCCCCAGAGTCATGGACCGCCACCAACACCCCGCCGGAATCGCTGCTTTACACCTTGCCGGCGGCGGACACCAACCTGCTGTTCACGGTCTGGTTCACGAACCTGGTGGAAACGGCGGCTCCCCGGCGCAATCTCGCGCAGATCATTTATACCACCGCCGCGCCCCTTCCGGCCGTGACTCCCACTCTGACCCGATACCTGTTCGACGGGGATCCCCCGGCGGAATTGATGCCGCAGGAACTGGATGCGGGCACCAGTTCGGGAGAGATTGACGGCAGGCCCATCGGCATACATTCGCTGAGTTTGTGGTGTGCCTCGGATGCGACACCCGTCGATCCGCAGGTTACCTTGACGTCCGGCGGGGTCTACGAGGTGGAGTTCACGGCCGTTAACGCCGCTGGCAACCGCGCTTCCCTGACCAGCACGGTGACCGTCGTTGCCTCCGACCCGAACGCCTTGCGTACCTGGACTGGTGGCGGCGCCGATGCCCTGGCCTCCAATTCCAACAACTGGTCGGACGTGACCGCGCCGGTGGCGGGGGATCACATCCTTCTCGACGATTCCCATTACGGCAACGCCCAGACCAATGTCACCTGGGACCTGAATGTGCCGTTGATGTCCTGGACCCAGACGGAGGATTACGACGGCACGGTCACGATCCAGACCAAGTACCCCGGCCAGGGCGCCTTCACCAACCTGGTGGTCAACGGCAATGTAATGTTGCTGGGCGGAACCTGGACGCAGGTGGCCAATCCTGCCGGCAACACCGAAGTGAATCGCCTCCGTGTCGAAGTCGGGCTGGATTTCACGCTGGGTACCAACGCCTTTATCAACGTGGACGGCAAGGGTTTCGCGAAAGGTTGCTACGGTCCCGGCCGGGGAAACAATGTCGGATCCAGTTACGAGCAGTCCGGCGCCAGTTACGGTGGCTGGGATGGCGAACGCCAGTCCTTGGGCCCCTACGGCAGCGTGTTCGCGCCGGTCAACCTGGGCAGCAGCGGCAATAGTTGGCCGGGGGGCGGCGCGGTGAGCCTGGAGGTCGCGGGAACCAGCCGGATCGACGGCCGCATCAGCGCCATCGGGGAATGTGTTGGAACGGGTTCCAGCTACAATGCCGGCGCCGGCGGCAGCATCCTGCTGCGCACGGGGGCGATCATCGGCGACGGGTTGCTCAGCGTGCGCGGCGGGCATGCGTATTACGGCGGCACCGGCGGTGGCGGGCGCATCGCCATGCTGGTTACCAATGCCCGGCATTTCGGCCAGGTGCAGACGATGGCCGGCGGCGGTTGGAACGACGGTGGCAATTATGCCCCCAACGAGGGTTCGGCGGGAACTATCTACCAGGAACACCAGGGACACCAGCCCGGCAAGGGAATCCTGACGATTGCCGGGCATCATCGTTATTATCTGTACCAAAGGTCCCACTGCCCGGTGACCGACATGCCGCCCGCCACGGAGACGCAACCCGCGGTGAACCTGGATGATTTCAGCCGGATCGTCATCTCGGGAGAGGGAAACCTGGGCGTCTCCGGCGACACGATCATGACGAACTGGGATCCGGCCCGTTTCGAGGTCTCCGGCGCCGAGGATTCCTTCATCACCGTGCGTAATACCAATCATGTGGCCTTCCCGGCCCAGATGGTTATCAGCAACTACAGCCTGCATCTCGATGTGCCGGTGCAGGTAGCGGGCGACTGGACGGTAACCGCCGGCGGCAACCTGTCGCACAATTTTTACGGGGCTCTCGACCTGACCCTGGACGGCAACCTTACGGTCGAGTCCGACGGCATGGTCTCCGCCCATCGGCGGGGATACAGGGCAATGTCGCGGATTCCGGAATCCAGCACCGGTCCCGGCGGCAGTTCCGGCGGCTATACTCCCGGCGCCAGTCATGGGGGCAGGGGCTCCGTGCGCGACGGTGTTTTTCTGCCGACCTACGGTTCGGTGCTGTGCCCGACAAACTGGGGCAGCCAGAAGTCTTCCTACCGCGGCGGCGGCGCGGTCAAACTGGATGTGAGCGGCACGCTGACCCTGAACGGATCGGTGGATGCCGACGGGGACATGACCCTGCTTTCCAGTTCCTACGGCAGCGGCGCGGGCGGGTCGGTGTGGCTGCGGGCGGGAGTCTTTGCGGGGGAGGCGCCCATTCATGCCTTCGGGGGCCGGGGCAACCTGTCCAGCGGCGGCGGCCGCATCTCGCTGGTGGAAACCGTCGGTTCAGGACTGGAGACGCTGCCCTGTGATGTCAGCAGTGGTGGTAACAGTTCGGCGCCCGGCACCATCTACCGTCAGCCCGCCGGCGTTGCCGATGGCGCCGGGACCGTGACGGTGACGGCCGCCGCGACTTGGAACCCGGGGACGACCGTGTATGGCACCAATACCTACTGCGAACTGCCGCCGGCGCTGCTGGACGTACCCGGCGAATTGGAATGCGCTACCCTGCGGATCGAAGGACGGGGCCGGGTCGGCCTGTCTTCCGACCTCAAGGTCGGCGATCTGTACCTGGTCGATGGCGATCCCGCCTTCCCGCAACTGGTGCTCAACGGCCATACTCTCAAGGTCGGTACGATGTTCCATCCGGACTGGGGCGACGAGGACTGGGTGGTCTATGACGGCGGCCGCATCGAATGGGTGACCGGTACACTCTTGTTGATCAAATAAGCAGCGAAGTGGCTGCCATGATCATCAGACGACGGGCGAATGACACCTTGGCTGGAACGAAGGACAAAAAAAATGAAGTGTGATGCGCTGTTGACTTGGGGTTCAAGGTTGCGAGTTTCGACAATCGTGTTGGGTGTGCTGTGTTTCAGCCCGCCGACGGCCCGGGCGGCTTCATTGCCGGTGGGCCCTGTCGAGGCAGTCGGCGACTGGGCGATTACCGCCGCGCGGCCCAACCAGGAACTGGGAGTTGTCAACGACGAACTCCTGGACACAACGGTCTTTGAGGTGGAGGCCGGCCACCAGTTCACCTTCGTTTCTCCCGAATCGGAACAGGACGCTTACGTGGTCGAGGCACTGGTGCGTTTGACGGACGAAAACGAGGTCCGCGGCGCCGGTTCGGCGCGTCTTGAAGCCGGCTGGCGCGATTCCGGCAATGCCTTTGCCTATTCCCTGTCGGTGGCGCGCGTGCGCCGCAATGCTCGTGGCGTGACCATGACCCCCGCACTGGGAGGCCATCCCAAGGCCGCGCTTGTCGCCGCGATCGATTCTTCGGCAGCGGGCTGGGGTCGCGGACTGA
>CAZIUM010000264.1:0-3770 GCA_964542285.1 uncultured Lentisphaerales bacterium | reverse complement strand
TCGCGCGGGAAACCCGCGCGCGGCGGCGAAGGGCCTCGCCGCCCTACCATTTTGACGCAATGCGTCAAAACAATAAACCCCGGCACGGAACCTCAAGCCTCAAGCCGGCAGAAACCTTTGCCTTTGCCGCTTGCCGCTGTCAGCCCCCTGCTTGAGGTTCGGGAAGGGTTGCGTGTATACTGTGCCGCATGTCCCACAATGAATTCGTGATCGTTCTGCCGCTGTTGACCTTGTTCGCCGCCCTGCTGGGAGCGGCCATCGGCAGTTTTCTCAATGTCTGCATCTACCGCATTCCACGGGAGTTGTCGGTGGTGCGTCCCCGTTCCTACTGTCCCGGCTGCGGCCAACCGATTGCCTGGTACCGCAACATTCCGCTTTTGAGCTGGTTGCTGCTGCGCGGACGCTGCCACGATTGCGGCGGACCGATCTCCTTTCGCTACCCGGCCGTGGAGTTGTTGACCACGCTGCTTTTTCTGCTGGTCTGGCTCAAGTTTGCCTCCACGCTCCTCGATCCCGAGCTGGGCGAGATCTGGCGCGATTCCTCCAGCCTGCTGTTTCGTCCCACGCGGGGGGGATTGCTGGGCCTGGCGCCCGCGACGAACCCCGCGCTGGTCCTGGTGTACTGGCTGGCGGTGTTCGGTCTGCTGCTTGGCACCTTCGTCGACCTGGAACACCTGATCCTGCCCAACCGGGTTACCCTTGGAGGCATCGCGCTGGGGCTGGCGCTCAGTCCGCTCGTTCCCGAAATGCACGGCGTCGTCCACGCGGGGACCGCGCTGCTGCGCTCCGTCCTCGGCGCCGTCGTGGGATTCGGCACCCTCTGGCTGGTGGCGACCCTTGGCTCGCTGGCCTTTCGCAAGGAGGCGATGGGATTTGGCGACGTCAAGCTGATGGGTGCCGTCGGCGCCTTCCTGGGTTGGCAGGCGGTTTTTTTTACAATCATCGCGTCCTCGTTCCTGGGGTCGATTGTCGGGATAACGCTGATCGTGGCGGGCAAGCGCGGCTTGCAAAGCCGCATTCCCTACGGCCCTTTCATCGCGGCGGCCGCCATGATCTGGATCTTCTGGGGGCCGGTGTTGTTAAACCTGTACTTGAACCACCTTTCGCAGGGAGTGGGCTAAATCCATGAAAACGCCAACCCCGAAGCCCCGATTTTTTCACACCGGGTTCGCAATCGCGCGGCTGGGCAGCAGAGCGATTCTCTGCGCGCTTCTGTGCGCCGGAAGCCGCGCGACGGCCCAGCACTATGGGCACAGGATCGTCGCCCCGCCCGAACCGGGGGCCGCCCTGGCGCGGGCTCTCGACGACCTGCAAGCCACCCTGGGCGAAATGACCGGCGCGGAATTCACCCGGACGCCGCTTGAGGAGGGCGTTCCCGCGTCGCCGGGCATCGTGGTGTTGACGACGCAATCCGAGGCTCTGCCCGAGGCCTTGAAGCGCCGCCTGGACGGACAGGGGCCGGAAGCCTTCCTGCTGGTGTCGGAAGGCCCGGCGCGGCTGTGGATTGCGGCGGCAGAGGAAGCCGGGCTGTCGCATGGCATGTATGCCTACCTCGACCGGTTGGGAGCGCGCTGGTTTTTTCCGAATCCAAACTGGGAATTCATTCCGTCGCGGGCGGATATCACGCTTACGGTCGATCGCCTGGTCGCGCCGGCATTCGCCATGCGGACGTTTTTCGGGACCGGAGGGTTCGGCCCCCGCAATCCGATCGACCCGAAACTGGACATGGCGGATCGCTGGCGCCGCTGGCAACAACGCAACCGTTTCGGGGGGTCCCTGCGAACCTACGGTCACGTCGGCCACGCCTTCAGCATACGCCACCGACAGGCCTTCGTGGAACATCCCGAATATCGCGCCGAAGTCCAGGGCGAACGGGTGCCCTATCGTCCCGGAATCAAGTTCTGCGCCTCCAATCCCGAGGTGCTGGACCTCTTTACGCGGGACCGGATCGAGCAATTGCGCAAGCAGCTCCGGGAGGCTCCCGACCATCCGGCCTCGCGCTACGTCGGAGTGGGTCCCGCCGACGGCGGGGGATTCTGTACCTGCGAATCTTGCCGCAAAATCGGTTCGGGAAGCACCAGCGACCAAGTATTCCACGTGGCCAATGTCGTGGCGCGCGCCATTTCCCGTGAATTTCCCGGCAAGCCCTACGGGGTTGGCATCTACGCCTACAGCGCCTATGCAGACCTGCCCACGATCGACCTGGAGCCCAATATGCAGGTTTGCGTCATTCCCAACGCCTTTCAATCCACCGGCATGACGGGAGACGCGCTGCTGCGCAAATGGCTCGAGCGCATCCAAGCCGAAGGCATCCGGGGCGCGGCTTCGATCTACGATTACTGGAACATCACCGACTGGGGCAAAAACCTGCCCGCGTTCGACTTTCGGACCGTGCCGCGCGACAAGATTCGCTTCTGGCATGATCTGGGCCTGCGAGGCATCCACCTGGAGAGCACCTGCAGCGCCGGCGCCATCGGCCTGGCGCATTATCTCGGCGCCCGCCTGATGTGGGACCCCGAGACTGACGTTGAAGCCCTTCTCGAGGAATTTTACCGGCTGGCCTTTGGCACGGCAGCCCCCCCCATGCGCCGCATGCTGAACCGCTGGGCGGATGGATTCATCCTCGGCGACCAGGAGCTGGCCTTGTCGTTCCGGGATTTGCGCGAAGCGTACGACCGGGCCGAATCGCGGGAAGTGGCGGCTCGGATCGGCGATTTCACGGGCTACGTTCAATACCTGCGCAAACGACACGATTTCCAGCAAGACTCCATCACGAAATCGCCCGCAACCTGCGAAAAGGCCCGGAATCTGGTCCGCCTGATCTGGAGCATTTACCCCTCGGCCATGGTGCAGACCTATCGCCTGGGACAGCTCTTGCAAAATCGATCCGCCAAGGGCTGCGCCTTGCGGGAATACCTGGACCCGACCGATGCCGAAACCCCCGGATGGGCCGACGTGAGCTCCCCCACGGACGAGGTGCTGCGGCGTTGGGTGGACGAAGGCATCCGGGATTACGTCCCGGCGGATTTTGAACCGCGATCGTTCGACGGCCCCCTGGTGCCGGTCGAAACGGACGCGGCGCCTTCCGGCGAATTCGGTCCCGGGTACGGTTCCATCTACTCGACCACCTTCCACTTTCACGTCCCCGAGGAAACGACCACGCTGCCCTTGCGTCTCACGCCGCGCAACTGGAAGGAGGGGCGGGAGGTGCGCGTGACGGCCGTCGACCCCTCCGGGCAAACGGTACTGGAGCAATCCTGTCCGGCTCTTGCCCGCGACGTCCCCGCGCAAACGCATCGCCTCGAGATTCCCACGCGCCGTCCCGGCCTGTATCGCGTGCGGGTGTTCGACCAGAAGAACGGCTTCACCCTGGCCGCTCCCGATGACATTCCAATGTGCTTCGCTCCGTTTCGTCCCCTCGGCTGGGTGCGCGCCTACTTCCATGTGCCGGCGGGACTCAAAACGCTGGCGATTTTCAATCCGCCCCGCAATGTTTCGTCCATGCTGTTCGACCCGGATGGAGAACCCACGGAATTGAAACCCGGGGACGGCCCCCTGCATGTGATCGAAGTTCCCGCGGGCAAGGACGGCCGGGCCTGGTCGCTCCGGCGTCCGGGGGGCGGACCGGTCCGACTGCTGAACGCCCCGTCGGTTTTTTCCCTGTCGCCCGACGCCATGTTGATCCCGGAAGACGCCCGCTAGAGGTGGGGGTGCCGGGATCGCGCGGGGGACCCGCGCAAAAAAAGGTAGGGCGGTGAGACCCTTCACCG
>CAZIUM010000263.1:0-3774 GCA_964542285.1 uncultured Lentisphaerales bacterium | reverse complement strand
GATGGAACCGTGACGACGGCGGCGGCCATGGCCGGCCAATCGCACTCCTGGCACATGCGCCAGGACGCGCGTTCGCCACGCTGCACGACCCGCTGGGACGAAATCCTCAGCATCCGCTGACATGGATATTGGGGGCCGAGCAAGCCCTCTTCACCGCTCACCGACTTCCTTCCATCGATGCCACTGATAAACCTGCGGACGTCACTCTCAAGTACTCTTCACTTGCGCAATTAAAACGGCGCCGTCAAGCGGTAGTAAACCGCGCCGGCGGCGGGTGGCGCAGGGTCCCACCAGGCATTGGTGCCGTCGGACGAACGCATCCCCTCGCCCACCACGCTCCAATCGACCAGATTGGTGGATCGCTGGATGACGAAGGGTGGCAGGGCGGGATCGCTCAGCGGACTCAACCATACAAGGCGGCATCTGCCGCCGAGCACCTCGGCGGAAGCAATTCGGAAACGCGAGGCGCCATTCAGCGGATCGGTTCCGGCCCGATATTCGACCCAGGTCGGTTGGCCGTCGCCGTCGGGATCGGCAAGCGCGGCGGCGTCGAAATCATCCGCCCAGGACGAATTCCGTTGCGCCAGCCACCATTGCGGCACGTCGTGAACCGCCAGCAGCGGACGAAACGTCGCGCGCAAGTTACGATTGGATACGACTTCGACAAACGTCCAGGAGGCGATCGCGCCGCGGGAGACGCCGTCAACCGCCACGTCGTCAATCTCCCAATAGTCGGCGGGCGTGATTACGACGTTGGTCGAGGCGCCGCAATCGAGTGCCACACCCGCGCCAAGGCTGACCGTGCCGCCGTGGTCGGGAAGGGCTGACGCGGCGATCTCGGGTCGGACAATGGTGAAGCGCGCCGCGCCGTGCAAGGCATGCGCCCAGTTGCCAGCAAGAGGATCGATCTGGAAATTCGCATGGAAAGACTCCTCCGTAAGCATAAAATCGAGCGAGTAGTCGCCCGGCGCCAGGTAGATTTTTCCCTTCGGCAGCCGTTCCCACTCGCCGAACACGCCCCGCGTGGCGGGCGGATGATCGGTGTCGTAGGCGGGATGCGACGTAGGATCGGGGTCGAACGAGTGCCAAACCATCGCGCCGTCATCCTCGGAGGGCGTTCTCTGCCAATGTCCCCAAAGCATATGGTACGTGTCGCGCATCGTAAATGTCAGTGTCGCGTTGCCCTGGGCATCGGTAATGAAGTAATCGAACGGCCGGTAGCCGGTGAAGCGATAGCGCATTCCCGTCGGGCTCGAACCGGTGATTTCTACCTCGTCCCGCAGCGACAGATAGGCTACGTCGTTGGGTGTCGGCGAAGTGCCGTCCCCCTTGTTGTTCAGGTTCCCAACGGTATTCCAGGACGAGCCGCCCCATTCCTCCTGCCACCAGCGCCCGGAAAAGCCAAGCGCCTCGTTGGCCGCGGGAGCGGTCTCGGGGAACCCGCTGAGTTTGAACTGGTAGGCAAAGTTCGGCTTGAGGTTCGTTGCCGTGAGGGTGCCGTGAAGAAGCGTGGCGTGGGTCGTGAAGACAACCTGAACCACCGCCTGAGTATAGCTGTAGGAACTTCGATACGCGTCGCCATAGGAATTGGTTGCCACGTCCCGCCAACGGAACGCACCCGAGGTGAACGCATCAAGCCGGAGCGTCGACGCCCCTTCCGCCGCCCGCGCGCCGGAGAAAACAAAACCGCAAACGATCCAGACGCCAACGACTGCAAATTGCTGGAATCCCGATTTCATTATTGGGTGGAGGTTGACCAGGCCTCGAACGAAAACTGACCCGTTTTGAGCATCACCAGGGTGCAGCCGATCACGACCCCGATTCCATGGGCTTCGAGTTCTGCCGCCAGCAAGTCGTTTTCGGTACCGGGATTGAAGATCACAACCCTCGGGCGGACCCGCAAAATATCCGGCGCCATGGCAGCCTGGCGATCCGGACGCAGGTAAAGCGTAACGACATCGATCCCGGCGGGCGTCGCGGAAAGACGTGGAAACACCGGAAGGCCCTCGATTGTCGTCAGCGCGGGATGAATCGGATACACCGCATGCCCCGCCTGCCGCAAAAACAGGATGGCTTGATGGCTGTAGCGCTCCGGTTTGGCGCTCGCGCCGACGACGGCGACATGCAGCGATTCAGGGTTCATTTTCGCTCCAGTACCCGGCCAGGCCATGCGGCAAAATCCGCGCCGGGTTACAACGGGGACTGGGAGGCTTTCCGGCGTTTTCGCATGGCTCCGATTGCGATTTCCGCGGCATTGACCAACTGATAGGCAATCGGAGAGGCCGTCAAGGCCGGATGGGTTCCCGTCTGGAAGGTGGCAATATCGTCCGCCGTCATGCGGCGATGAATACAAGCGCTGATCGCGTTGATCAACTCGCCGCCACTTTTGGCGCCGCTGACCTGGCCGCCCAGCAACACCTGGCTGCCCAGCAACACCTGGCTGCCCGTCTCGAAAATCAGGCGAACCTTGAGCGGGGCACTCCCCGGCATGCAGCCGGGATGGCGATTGGGCGATTCGAATTCTCCCGTCACCACATCGTACCCCTTGGCCCGGGCCTGATCGCTGGTCAACCCCGCGGCGGCAAACGCGCAATCGCCCAGCACCGTGGAGTAGACTCCGATCACCCCCAGATTGACCCGGTTCGTCGCAAACAAATTGGCGCCGGCAATGCGCGCCTCCATGGTGGCGATCGAAGCCAGTTTCAATCCCGAGGGTTTTCCATCGAAGAAGGAAACTTTTTCGGCGCAATCCCCGCAGGCAAAAATCGCGGGATCGCTGGTTTGCATGTAGCGGTTGACCTGAACGCCCCCCTTGGCGCCTAATTCCAGCCCACAGGTTTTGGCCAGTCCCACGTTCGGCACGGCCCCGATTCCCAGGATAACAATGTCGGCATTGATTTCTTCGTCATGAGCCAACCGCACCCGCTCGACCCGTTCTTTGCCATCGAAGGCCGCCACCTTGGCATCCAGCATGAGGTCGACTCCCTGGGACCGCAACGTTTCCTCGGCGCGCAGGCAGAAATCCTCGTCGTACACCAATTGCAGGCAATGGGTCATCATCTCGACAATCCGTATATTCATGTTGGGACGCCGTCGCTTGCATTCCTCGGCAATTTCAACCCCGATAAACCCGCATCCCACAATGCACAAGTCGCGACTCCGATCCATCGTCTTAAGCAGCCGCTTCAAATAGTCCACATCCTTGCGGATCGAGAAGATATTATCCTTCTCGACTCCGGGAATCGGGGGAACCAGAGGATTGGACCCCATGGCAAGCACCAGGCGACGATACCCAATTTCGCGCCCGTCACTCGTGCGTACGACTTGAAGTTCCCGATCGATGGAGGCCACCTCCCCGACCGTCGATTCGATATCGTTTTTTGCCAGGGTTTCGTCCGCGGGGATCAGATTCTTTTCAGGGTCTCCCACGATGCCGAAGGCGTAGGGAATGCCGCGGGGAATCGAAACCTGCTCTTCCCGGCGGATGACCAGAATCCGGCTCTCCGCATAATGTCTCCGGGCCGTAATGGCGGCGGTCAATCCCGCCGCGCTGCCGCCGATCACAAGTACATCGAATTTTTCATGCCGACAATTTCCTTTTTTCACCCATCGAATCGTTCTTTACAGCAACTCGCCGTCCTCACCGTAAAAGTGGCGTCGTCGCCATCGTTCATGCTCTTCCCACTCCCGCTGCTTGTCAACCAGGGGTTGCACCTTCCGCCCAGAATCCTTTTCAACAGGTTGTCATCGGCCAGCAGCGGGCGTTTGGCGGTT
>CAZIUM010000262.1:0-3788 GCA_964542285.1 uncultured Lentisphaerales bacterium | reverse complement strand
AATTTGTGCCCGATCCCGCACCCAAACCAAAGAAGTTCGAATGACGCCCATTGAACGCGGAATGTAAACAATTAGCAATGCCTTTCTTTCTTCGTGTCCGGCCATCCACGCCTTGGAAAATGGGCGACATCTTGATATACTGCATCCCATTTACCAGGAGAATTTTATGGCTTACGAAAAAATCGCCAAGCCGGCAGACGGCGCAGACATCCGCATGGAATCCAACGGCAGGTTGACGGTCCCGGATTGTCCCATCATTCCTTTTATTGAAGGCGACGGCATTGGCGCCGACATCACGCGTGCCGCGATGATCGCCTGGAACGAAGCCGTCGCCCAGGCGTACGGTGGCAAGCGCAAGGTGGCGTGGATGGAAATCTATGCCGGCGAAAAAGCCAACGAAGTCTATGGCCGGGACGTCTGGCTGCCGCCCGAAACGCTCGAGGCCATCCGTAATCAATTGGTGGCGATCAAGGGTCCTCTGACGACCCCGGTCGGCGGTGGCATCCGTTCGCTTAACGTGGCCCTGCGCCAGGAACTGGACCTCTACGTCTGCCTGCGTCCGGTGCGCTGGTTCCAAGGGGTGCCCTCTCCCGTCAAGCACCCGGAACGCACCAACATGGTAATTTTCCGGGAAAATACCGAAGACATTTATGCCGGCATCGAATGGCCCGCGGAAAGCGACGAAGCGCGCAAGGTGATCGACTTCCTGCAGAAGGAAATGGGCGTCCGCAAGATTCGCTTCCCGGACACCTCGTCTATCGGCATCAAGCCGGTATCGAAAACGGGCACCCAACGCCTGGTCCGGGCCGCCATCCGTTATGCCATCGAAAACGATCGGAAGTCCGTGACGCTGGTGCACAAGGGCAACATCATGAAGTTCACCGAAGGCGGATTCCGAGACTGGGGCTACGAGCTGGCGCGCGACGAATTCGGCGCCCAGCCGTTGGATGGCGGCCCCTGGCATCGTTTCCCCAACCCGCTCAACGGCCGGGACATCCTGGTTCGGGACTGCATTGCCGACGCCTTCCTGCAGCAGATTCTCACGCGTCCGGACGAATACGACGTGATCGCCACGCTCAATTTGAACGGGGACTACGTTTCCGACGCCCTGGCGGCCTGCGTCGGCGGCATCGGCATCGCGCCCGGCGGCAACATCAACTACACCACCGGGGTCGCCTTGTTCGAGGCCACCCACGGAACTGCGCCCAAGTACACCAACCAGGACAAGGTCAACCCCGGCTCGCTGATCCTGTCAGGCGAAATGATGTTCCGTTACATGGGCTGGCACGAGGCGGCCGACCTCTTGATCGAGGCGATGGACAAGGTGATCTCGGCACGCACCGTCACCTACGATTTCGCCCGGCTGATGGACGACGCCAAAGAGGTTTCGTGCAGCGCCTTCGGCCAGGCGCTGGCCGATGCCATGCGCTGATATTTTTCGGGTTGCGCGCCACAACCTTCCGGGAAACATGCCGCCGACATCGACAAGCCAGAATCGTAACGCGGACCCCTCGAGTTGCGGCACGGATGACAGGTATTGTCTGCCGCTGAACTCCGGTTGGTTGTTCCGCCGCGGGCGTGTCGGACGCGCCTGGCTGGATGGCGACGGCGATGGACAGAGCGTCCACCTGCCCCATGGCTGGAACGCCATCGAGGAATTCCAGCCGGGGCGCGAATATTATCGGGGCCCGGCAGCGTACCGCCTGTTCTTCACCTTGCCGGAACGTTCCACGCCGGGTCACTGGAGGTTGCGCTCCCATGGCTTCTATGGCACGGGCGTCCTGCGCGTGAACGGCCAACCGGCCGGCGCTTTCAGCGGCGACTACCTGGGATGGAAAATGGATGTGGGCAACCGGTTGCGGGCAGGCGACAATCTGCTGTCCTGTACCCTGACCAATGCTTGTCCGCGATATGTTCTTCCGGGCATTCGCGATCCCGACTTTTTGCTCTACGGCGGGCTGGCCGGCGGAGCCTGGCTCGAGTGGCTGCCCGCGCTGCACTGGAATGAAGATTCCCTGCTGATCTCCAGTCGTGACGGACCCGAGGGCACGGTGGATGTGACCATCGAAGCCACGGCCATGAATGTCGGGGATCGGGAAACCCCGGCCGAGGTCCAACTGGAGATTGTCCCCCCGAAGATACCGGCACACACCGGTCTGGTCCAGCAGCAGACCGCACTGGAAGTGACGGTGCCGTCCGGAGGGCAGACTCCCTGCCGCCTGTCGTTGACGCTGCCGCGGGCCGCGCGGTGGTCCAGCCGTACCCCATGGCTCTACACCGCCCGCCTAAGCCTGCGATCCGCCGCCGGCACAAAGGACGTACTGACGCGTCGGTTCGGCATTCGCCGACTCGAATGGCGCCCCAACCAGGGTCTTTTCCGCGATGGCGAACCAGTCCCGCTACGGGGATGCAACCGCCACGAACAAATGCCGGGATTCGGCAATGCCTTGCCGACCGGTCTGCACCGCCTGGATGCCCAGGCCCTGCGCACCGCGGGGTTCAACTTCGTGCGCCTCTCTCACTATCCGCAGTCGCCTCATTTTCTGGAAGCCTGCGACCGCGAAGGCATCTGGGTGATGCCGGAACTTGCCAGTTGGAAAAGCGTGCGTGGGGGACGCTGGCTCCAGCAGGCCTCGTCACAACTCGCCCGCCTGGTGCGTCGCGATCGTCACCATCCCAGCGTTCTTCTCTGGTGTCTGGGCAACGAATCGCGCCACCGCCGTGCCTATCTCAAGCTGGACGCTATCGTCAAGGCACTCGACCCCGAAAAGCGCCCCACCCTCTATGCCGAAAACCACATTCGCCGTGCCCGGCGCAAACGAACGCTTGGGATTACCGATATCTGGGGCGTCAATTACGAATTCGAAGCGCTCGCCGCCGGACGTGCCGCTTCTCGGCTGCAGTGCGCCCTGGTGACCGAATGCTCCAACATGCCCATGGCGGCCAGAGGGAATCTCGAAGCCGAAGCGGCGCAACGCGTCCAACTGGCGTCCGACATTCCCCGCGCCGAAAACGAAGCCGAAGGATTTGCCGTCTGGAGTTTTAACGACTACGCCACCCTGCGCAAGAAACGCTACCTGCGACAGTGCGGGGTTTTCGACGGCTGGCGCATGCCCAAGGAGGCGGCGCAGTGGCTGGCCGCATCGGCCGAGAATCGCCCGGTTTTGTGGCTGCAAGCGGACTGGAGCCTCCAAGGGGAGGACACGCGCACCTTGCGCATTGTCACCAATTGCCGACAACTCGCGCGCGTACAGGTGGCGGTCTGGCCCCCTCCCCACGATCGCGCCGGACGCCAGGGCAATCTAACACGGGAGGAACTGCATGCCGTCCAATCCGATGCGTATACCCACGAATGTCGCGTCCGTTTCGACGGGCATCCGCTGCGCATTCAGGGTTCCTGGCAGGGAAGGCAAGCCATGGCCTGCATCTATCCTTGGGGACCGGCCACCGACATCCGTCTGGACCTCGATTCGCTGGTAAGTGCCGGGCCTTGTGACGAAACCTTGGTGGTGATGGGGTTGCAGGTGGTGGACGCCCAGGGGCACGCCGTACTGGATTACACCGAGCAAGCCGAGGTCCGCCTCAGTCAGCAGGCCCGGGCGGCCTTGCTGGGGGGACGCTTTCTGCCGGTCGCCGCCGGAGCCGCCCGCATTTTTACGGCACTGCCATCCACCCAGGACGGACCGCTGCATCTGCAAGTTTCTCTCCCGGGGCTACGCTCCCGCGGCCTGTCCATCGATATCCCTTCGTAACCCTTCGTAATCCTGGGAAATCCGCGCTTGTGTCAC
>CAZIUM010000261.1:0-3799 GCA_964542285.1 uncultured Lentisphaerales bacterium | reverse complement strand
GCTGCATAGCCGAGAGAATTAGATTACGGTCGGGTCGCTCAACCCAGCCGAGCGGCCCGGCCAGTTCGTCTTTCGCGGATGACGCAATGAGCATGACACTTCGAGCCGAAAACGAACACTTGATCCAAGCCGCGTTGGAATACGCCGGTTACGGCTGGCGAGTGCTGCCAATCAAACCGGCCAGCAAATTGCCACTGATAAAACAGTGGCAAATCTCGGCTTCCATAATGCCAGCCGTTATCGAGCAATGGTGGGACCAATGGCCGGAGGCGAATGTCGGTGTGTTGCTCGGCAAAGGGTCAAACTTGATCGACATTGAGTGCGACTCGAAAAAAGCGGAACAAGAGTATCTGGCATTGTTCGACGGTGACCCACCGATAACGACGACCTACGCCGGTTTGCGTGGTAAGCATCGTTTGTTCCGCTATCATCCCGACCTGCCGGGTGGGGCCGTGGTCCACATTGGAGAAATCGAGGTCCGCACGGGGAACGCGGGCAAGGGGGCGCAGAGCGTCTTTCCGCCGTCAATTCATCCGTCCGGTAACGCATATCAATGGCTTGTACCGCCGAGCGAGTGCCCGCCGGCGGACATACCTAAGCAGGTGTTGGCGAGGTTGTGGAACCTGCGAGGGGACACGCCGCTATTCGACGAGACACCGGAGGGTCGCAGCGAGGAGGAATGGAGCAAAATTATAAGCGGGTCGAGCGAAGGTACCCGCAATGTGGACATGGCCGCCTATTGTGGCTACCTGCTCGGGCAGGCGAAGGATTTGTCTGGCAAAAAAGCGTTTTCGGTTTTGTTTCAATCGGCCGAGGCGGTCAACGCGAGGAACCAACCGCCGTTGTCCGACAAAGAATTGAAAACGATATTCTGCTCGATCCTGAAACGAGAGCAGACGCGGCGGATGAACACCGACGCCGAGACAGTATTGCCGCAGACGCCGGAAAAGCAGATCGAGGCCGCCCGGGGCAAAGCGAGCACAGGGCTATTCAAGCTGGTGATCGTCGATAGCGACCCGCCGAGGTATGAACTTCATGCTCCGCAATTCGATCAGGCTAAGAACGAGTGCATCATACTCACAGCAGAGCAGATGGTCTCGCCGAGCGCGATACGCACCCAAGCTTTGAAGCAGGCCGTTTACCCCCTGCCCAGAGAGTTCGACAAGCTTTGGAGCAAGAAGGACGGCCTCTATGAGCGGCTGGTATTCAACGCCGAGCACAAGGACGCACTGGCCGACGACAAGCGATCGGTGGTGATAGTCGGCCTGTTGCTCGACCAGTTGGGCAAGGCTCGGGTGACAGAGGAAGGCAAGGAGCCAGACCGCAGGGGGCGCCCATGCCTGATGTCGGACGGCTCGATTATCTGCAAGTTCGGTTACGTCTGGGAACCCATGCGGCGGGGGGAGGACAAGGTAGAACGGAGGGAGCTTTCCATGATCCTTCAAGAGGTCGGCGTTGAATATGTGAACCGTCGGGTAGCGGGTAAACAGTGCAAGCTAATGGCCCTAAGTCCTGACTGCGTAAAGCGTTTGAGGGAGATATACGAGCTTGCCGAGTGATACTCCTACCTATATATAGGAGGGAAAGAACATCTGAAAATCTTCGGGTAGCAGTAGCAGCAATGGTTAAGTGCTTATCAGCAAAGAGGTTAAGGTGGGACTCGAACTCAAAAAGTTCGGGTAGCTTTGCCGTAAGTCCTTACTACGTATAGGTTGACACTTCGAGTAGCAGAGGTAGCACATGCCACAGATAGCACAACTGATCGGCGGGGCCGGAACCGGCAAGACGACCGAGCTTCTTCGCTTGATGGATGGCGTAGTCGAGCGGTTGCACGATCCGCACTTAATTGGCTTCGTGAGTTTCACGAGGGCCGCTCGGCGAGAGGCGTCTTCACGCGCGGCCGACCGATTCGGCCTGAAACCGACCGAGTTGGAAAACGCCGGATGGTTCAGAACGCTTCACAGCGTTTGCTATCGTTGCCTGGGCGTCGGCAAGGAACTTGTGACGGGGAACAAGGCGGATCGTCAGTGGATTCAGGAGTCGTTGCAGGAGGACATCGACGGCAAGCCGACCGGACTCGATCAAGACTTGGCCGATCCGTTCGCGGGCAACGATACCGAAGCGGGGAAAGCATTGGCGATATGGGACGCCGCTCGCAACAGGTTGCAGCCTTACGATGAAACGTGGGCGATAGCCGACGAGTTTTCCAATAATGTTCCCGACCTGACGTTCTGCCGTCAGATCGTCGAGCGTTACGAGCAGGCCAAGCGGCTGGACGGTCGCATGGACTTCACCGACCTGCTGGCCCGATTCGCGGGATGGTCGATTACCATTGACGGCGCGGACCGATGCGACCCTGATGGAGAGCCGCCTGACTTGCCGGTATGGTTCTTTGACGAACAACAGGACGCCTCTCCGTTGCTGCACTCGGTGTGCGAGCGGCTCGTATCGACGCCCGAGTGTCAGTGGGGTTACGTTGTCGGCGACCCGTTTCAGTCGATCTACGGATGGTGTGGAGCCGATCCGAAGTGTTTCCTTGAAGGATGGCCGGCGGTCAAGCGCCGCGTCATGCCAAAAAGTTTTCGTTGCCCGGCGCCGATCCTCGATCTCGGCGAAACGCTCTTGCATGAATGCTCTGACTATTTCGATCGCCAGATACATCCGGCCGACCACGAAGGGAGCATCGACCACTGGCCGCTGGAGGATGGGCTCGATGACCTGATCGACCCGAGGGATTCGTGGCTGCTGTTGGCGAGGACTAACTTCCTTGCTTCACGGTTGGCGAAGCAGCTTGACGAAGCAGATATTCCTTGGTTGCCCACGCGGGGTGGTGGATCGTGGAATGCTCCCGTGCGTAGTGAAGCGATAGCCGCAATGATTAACCTAGAGGCGGGCGCGCCGATCGACGGGCGCGAGTGGTTGTCGATTCTGAAATACATTCCCTCAAAACTGCCCGACGGGGCGCTGTTGGAGCACGGCACGAAGGCTCGTTTCGAGGATACAACAGCGGACGACGCGCAGACACAGTATCCGTGGATGATGCTCGAAGACCTCACTGGCGTTGGTGCTACGCAACTGTTCATTGATGGCGTTCATGCGAGCAAGTGGCGGCAGTGGATCGACGGAGCGGAACAGTACTCCGCGGCCATCGAGCGATGGGGGCAAGAAGCGGTGGACAAGCCGAATGTTCGCATTGGCACCATACACAGCGCGAAGGGCAGCGAGGCCGACAACGTCGCGGTGTTGACGACCATTCCGTCGGCGTGTTTTCGCGCTGCACAATCGTCCGAAGGGTTCGACGAAGAAACGCGTTGCAAATACGTTGCAGTCACCCGAGCCAAGCGGCGGCTGGTAATCCTCGACGAAGCGAAACCGAAATATCGGTGGAGGTTGGAAGCATGAGGCAAAAAGAATCGACTGTAACCCGCCACATCATGGGTTACCTGAAAGAGTTAAAGAAAGCCGGAGAGCCTATTTGGTTTTCAAAACTGCATGGCGGGCCGATGCAGCGGGCAGGTTTGCCAGATCTGATCGTCCTCTACCGAGGGCGGCTTGTGGCGGTTGAGATTAAGCGGCCGGGTGGCAAAGCAACGCAGCTGCAACAGCACACGCTTTCAGTAATGAAAAACGCAGGGGCGGCGACTATCGTGGCGACGTGCGTCAAGGATGTTGAGCGGACATTGGGCGATAGTGGAACAAACATTAGACAGATCGAGGCGGCCGGGATGCGAACGGGAATCAATCTTCGGCCCGGCGGCGATAGCAATACGCGGACTGCTCGACCGTGGTTTGGAGCCGC
>CAZIUM010000260.1:0-3802 GCA_964542285.1 uncultured Lentisphaerales bacterium | reverse complement strand
GGTAGGGCGGCGAGGCCATGGGAAGGCTTGAGGCTTGAGGCTTGAGGGGTGTGATAGGCTTGAGGCTTGAGGGTTGAGGCTTGAGGTTATTATTTCGACGCGGGTCCCCTGCGCGATCCCAATCCACGCGAATCCCAACAACGCGCTACAATAAGGCAACCATTGCTCATAAACGGCGGCGAAGGGCCTCGTCGCCCTACCTTTTTTCGCGCGGATTCTCCGCGTGATCCTTGGACATTGGATATTGGATTTGGATATTGGGTGTGAGCAGCCACTTGCCACATGCCGCCCCCATCTCCACCGCAGTGCGTGAAAGAAGTCGATCCCGATTTCGATTGCGATTTTGAGAAGAGGTGTTTTCGGTTATCGCATTGTCATCTGAATGTATAGCCGGGGCAGAATCACAGGAAGACGGCGAATATCGGACATTAATGCGAATCGATGATGTGGAAACATGATTTCCATGTCCCGCAGGGAATTCTTTTCCGTCGAAATCGCAAAAGTATGGATGCCGCGACGGGCGTTTTCCTCGCAGGCCATGCGCACGTCGTGTTGAGCATATCGCGTGGTGGGGTCGTATCCCTGGTCCTGGGGTTGTCCGTCGGTTACGAGCAGCAGCAGTCGTTGTCGATGGGGCTGGTTGGCCATCAGGTGGCCAGAGTGTCGGAGTGCGGGGCCGATCCGCGTGGAATTGCGCGGGGTAACGCTCAGCACGCGGCCAATGGCCGCTTGAGACCAACGCTCCGTGAAATCCTTGAAAACAAGATACTCACAGAGCTTGCGGCCATTGGAACAAAATCCGCAAACGGCAAACGCATCTCCCAGGACGGACAGTCCCTGTCCAAGGAGGATGCCGGCTTTCTTCTCGATATCCAGCACCCGTGGGGCGGTTTTCCCCGGTTCTCCCGTCGAGCCGCTCACGTCGAGCAGGATCAGCACCGCAAGATCGCGATGCGAAATCAGTGGTTTTTCGTAGAAACGCGTGTGGGGACTTGGATTTCGGTGGCGATCCACAATATGGGTTATTAATTGGTCCGAGTTGATGTCGTCCCCCTCGGGCAGGTATTTTTCGCGGTGGACCATCGCGGGTTTGAGTCGTTCGAAAACCGATTTGACCTTATTCGCCTCTTTCAACCAGTCCGCTGCCGGGGTGGGTGGATTTTTGGGTCTAACCGGGATCTGGTGTACAAGGCACCAGCCCGGGCGGTAGTCATTTTGCTGAAAATCCCACTCGTCGTAAGGAAAGGCCGTTCCGTCGATCGACTGCTTCGTGGAATCTCCATCGGCATTTGCGGCGGGGTTGGGCTGGCGATGCGCAGGGGAGGAGGTCGAGGGCTTTTGACGATCGCGGTTGTTTTTTGAAAGAGCGTTTGCGGCGTCTTTCATTTCGGACAACCGTTGTTCGGTGGGCGGAGAGGACAATTGAATGGGAAAAAGAAAGTCCGGCATGAAGCTCAATGTCGGAAACGGGGTCGTCCGCAGGAACGGATAGGCTACGAGCACCTCGTCCACCCAGGAGTCATCCAGTTGCTTTGCCGTGTCGAAACAATTGATGCAATGGGCGGTATGACGGCAAAAGGTTTCAACAGCAGGAGAGACCGGTTGGGGGTTCAAGGCATCCTTCAGCAGCGAAAGCGCTTCGGCTCTTTCGGCGAGAGCGACGGATTCAAAGTGGAGTGCCCATGCGATCATGCCACGCAGGCCCGGCCAGCGGCGCAGGGCGTTTCGCAGGACACGCGCACCCTCGGCAATCTGGAACAGATTGAGTCGCCCGAGGTCCCGTCCGACCAGGTCGGCGCAGGTGGAAAACCGGGGGTGGCCATGGATGCAAGGGAAGGAACGATCCGCCAGCATGGCCGCCGCGACGATGCCGCAAAACCGGTACCATTGGCGGTTGAGAACATGCGATTCGAACATCCGGAAGCGCGCCGGAAGAAAAATCTGCCCTTCGACCGTTACCATTTTCGTGTCGCGCATCATGAGATCGTCCGAATCCAGTTGGCCGAGATCGAACACTTCGCAATTTCGACCGGTCAGCGCCCTGACAAGGGCGCGCATGGAAAGGGACATGTCCTGGAGGCGACACTCCTGGGTGATCGACAGGATATAGGTTTCGGAGGTGGCCAGCTCGCCGCGCACAAAGGCGCAGGCGGTTTCCCTGTTGCCGCGACGGATTCCAAGGGCGGCTTCCAGGTAGCGTTCGATTTCGTGCGGGCGTAATCGGCGGGCCAGTCGCGGGTACCCGGCGAGGAAGGCCAGGACCAGGTCGTAGTCGATTCGCATCAGATGATGAACCCAATGCAGGCATTCGCGCAGGGATGCCGGCGTGGAACCCATGCCACCTTTTGCCAGGGTTTCAAAAAAATGGATTCCGTAGTAGAGCTTGGCGTCGGCCAGGGCACAGCCGGTTTCCACCACGTCCTGGAAAACCCCGGGCAGGTCCATGATCCAGCGATTCCGGGGGTTCAGGGCACCAAGAAATTGATGCAGTACATGATCGAAACCGCTTTGATCGGATCGGTTGAGCAGTTCGAAAAAGCGGCGGGTTACCTCCTGGCGTTGCGGTCCCAGGCTGCCTTGCGCGAACAATTCCTCGAGGGTGCGCTTGAAAATGTCGCGATAGCCCCAAGTGACGCGATTGAGATCGAACCCGTCGCTGCCGTCCACCGGGGCGTTGACGGTTCTTTTGGGGGCTCGGGATGGGGCCATGTCACGCCTGGGCCGGGTTGGGCGGCTCATGGTCGGTCTCCTCCATGAGGTCTCCAAAATACAGGCGGGCAATGTCCTGGATCGATTCCAGAACTTCCGGTTCGTCGCTCAGGGTCTGACTGACCGCGTGACGGATGGCTTGCACGGGATCGAGGCCCTGTTTCATCAACCTGCCGGCATAGACCAGCAAGCGGCTGGATGCGCCCTCGTCCAGTCCAAATCCCTTGAGTTGGCGGATTTTGGATCCCATTTCAGCCAATTTGCGGCTGTCGTCTTCGGGGAGACCGCATTCGGTGTGGACGATCCGGGTTTCCACGTCAATGGACGGGTGTTCGAAATTCAGGCTGGCAAAGCGCTGCTTGGTGGATTGCTTCAGGTCCTTGACAATGCTTTGATAGCCGGGGTTGTAGCTGAGCACCATCATGAAACGGTCATGGGCGCGGATGATTTCGCCGGTTTTGTCGATGTAGAGCGTGCGCCGATCGTCCGTCAGAGTATGGATGATTACGGTCGTGTCCTTGCGCGCTTCCACGATCTCGTCCAGGTAGCAAATCCCGCCGTGTCGCACCGCCAGGGTCAGGGGCCCGTCCTGCCAGACCGTTTCGTTGTTTTTGAAAAGAAAGCGACCGACCAGGTCCGCCGCGGTCAGGTCCTCGTGGCAGGAAACCGTGACGAGCGGCAACTCCAACCGATGCGCCATGAATTCGATGAAGCGGGTTTTGCCACAACCGGTCGGGCCCTTGACGATCAGGGGAATGCGGGCGTGGAACGCGGCACGGAACACTTGGGCTTCGTCATTCTGGGGGATGTAATTCGGTTGCTCGGTAATACGGAAGCCCCGCAATGTCTCCTGGGATTTCTTTGGGTTACTGTTCACGTGCCTGGTCTCCTGGGAACGAATCGGATGAATTAAGGGGCGGTTTCCAAGGAAGTGGGGGACTCATCGCGTTCTCTTATGCCGGTATAGTTTTCAAAGGTGTGGAAATTGTTAAAGACCTGTAACATATTCGCTCGAACGCTTCCAGACGAAATTGCTAGGGTAGGGCGGCGAGGCCATGGGAAGGGTTGAGGGTTGAGGGTTGAGGGTTGAGGG
>CAZIUM010000259.1:0-3817 GCA_964542285.1 uncultured Lentisphaerales bacterium | reverse complement strand
TCCACGAAAAACTCGTATCCCCCATGAACGACAAGCCGGTCGAAGCCTTCATGGGCCGTATCGGCAGCGGCGTTGACGCTTACCAGCACGGCGCCATCGGTGTCGTAGGTAGTCAATTCGAACGAGTTGTCTTCCTTCATGACAAAAACCACCCGATACCAGTTGTTTTCCGGGCGAGACCAGGAAGCCTCTTCGAGCGTGGTGCCGCTGCCCTCATCGCGACGCTCGATGGCAACGAAAGTCGGTTGAATGTTGATTCCATAGCCATCGAACTGCGCATCCGACAACGCTAGGCGGTCCGCGGCACCCCCGGCATAGGACGAGGGACGGTAAATCCAGCATTCCAGCGCGACGTTGCGGCCGAATTCGAGCCCCACCGTCTTGTACCCCCCGTGGGGATCGCTGGCCTCAAACTTGCGTAGGGAGTAGGTACCGGTGCGTGCCACGCTGTCGCTCTGCTCCACGCTCCCATCCTGGTAGATTGTCCAGCCGTTCCAGCTTTCGAAGCCGTCCTCGAAAAACAGAAACCCCGGAATGCCCGTGGCCGCGGACGGCAAGCTCCAGCCCAGCGCCAGCAGTACGATTCCGAACAATCCTACGATATTTCTTATTTTGCTCATGCTGCGGTCTCCTTTATTTTCTCCGAGAAGCTTTCAAGGGGCAAAGCCCGTGACGCGGCAGGCCGCAAAAACAACGAGGGGCCGTCGCAACGCGCCGGTCCCCCGAAACCCGGACAGAAACCCTTTAGAATCCGTCTCCGTCCAATGCCTATTGATCGCCTATGGGGTTTTATTTAACCAAAACCACCCTGATTTGTCAATAACGGGAGAACAGGCGCTGAACCGTTGATTTTACGTGGTCCGGGTTCGAGTCGAAATCGAAAATCGCATCCGGTTTCAGGAAAAACAGTTTCTTTTCGGTTTTGTACTTGTTTTCGCCCCCGCCGGTGATGTTGAGCATAATGAGAGCGTCCGGATTGACACGACCGTTTCTTGCCGATTCGATCAAAGTGGCCGTGGCGACGGCGGCGGCTGGATGAATGTCGACACCTTCGGTTCGCTCGAAAAGGTTTGCCGCGGCTCTGGCCTCTTCATTGGTTGCGACAAGCACATCGCCGCCCGAATCGGAAAGCGCATCGAACAGGCCGCCGGCTAAGGAATAGGGTGGTTTGCGGTTCGAAAGCACTTTGGCGTCGATGTGTTCCACCTGCCGGCGAGCCTCGTTTTCGTCGAAGGGCAGCATCGCTCTGGAACGGACCTGCCAGGCATCGTGCAACGGAACAAACGGAGCATTTTGAGAAACCATCAGTTTCATCTTGTTTCTTCCGAACCGGCCGTCGTCAAGCAGGCGCTGGTTGGCTTCCCAGGCCGCAATGGCTCCGGTTCCACTGCCGACCGCCTGAAAATAGTATTCCGGAATTTGACCGATGGTTGTGGCCGCCGAGAGCACGGTAGTGCCCATGCCGTCGCGGCGGGCCACATTTTTGGCGCCTCCTTCGGCGACAAATCCCTCCATGCCGGCGACGAGATTCGAAAGGTGGATGGCATCGCAGTAATCGCTTCCCGAACGGCAGCAAACGAGTTTTACGCAATCCCGCAACGGTGTTTCGAACCAAAGGGCATTAAGGTTGTCCTCGGGAACGCAAATCAGCAAGGGAATGGCATTTTCGGAACACACCCTGGCAAACGCGCGCGCGGTGTTTCCCGCGGAAGCGACCACCAAGACCCGGTCCATTTCGGGCGTCATTCGTCCGCATACCGCGTACGCTTCAGTCTCCTTAAAACTGCAGGTGGACATCCCGGCCCCTTTTTCAGGCCAGTAGCCGCTGAAGGTAATCCACAGGTTTTTTAACCCGAGTTCGCCCGCCAGTTTCCGGCTTCGATACGTTATGGGGGCCGCGGAACCGTCCAGTGTTCGTCCAATGGGAAGCCAGTCGGCAAATTTGTAGAGTCCCCAGGAGTCGTCGTTTAGTTCGAGCCGCGGCTTTTCGAAAATTGAGCGGATGAGCGTGGGTTCACTCTCCCCGGGCGCATCGAGGGTCCAGCCCTGGTCATTAAAAATTTTTCCGGTTTTGATGGATTGCAGACGATAGCTGGTTTTTGAAAAGGTCGAATTCATTATGAACATTGATTTGCGTGCGGATTGCAGGGTGGATTTTACAGGTTCCCGTCAAGCCTGTCGCGACAGGCCTGCAGCCAGCCGGCCAGAAAGGCTGCTTGCTCGCGGCGCACCCACTCGTGAAAATGAACGTGATCGCAGAAAACGTCCGGTCCCAGGTTGCGCGTGAAGGTAAAGAGGTCCGCGATCGGAACGCCATGCGCCCGCATCACGGCATCGGCGGCGTGGTTATAGGCCTCGCAGTCCGCCGCAAAGCGGTAAAAGGACTTGCTACGGACATTGTGGATGGCCTCGTCGCAAGGGGTCGTTCGAATCCAGACCAGGCGGCGACGCATGGCGCGGGTCACCAGCTCCACGATGGCCACGAGATTCTTCCGGTAGTCTTCGAGGGACACCTGTTTGGCGCCCGTGGCGGGATCGGTTTTGATGTCGTGCAGCCCGCAATTGATCGCCAGGGTATCCGCCGTGACAGGCGGTCCCTCCGCCTGGCGGGAGCGAAGGAACGCCAGCACGCGCGACGAATCTCCGCCATTGGCGCCCTGGGCCACGTCCAGGTTCCTGGCGGCGGATTCGACATCGGTCTTGCGTTCGTACCCGATTCCGGTATCACGCAGGGCCGCTTCGAGGGCGGGTCCGTAGTGGATGGATATGCTGTCTCCGATCAGAAAAATATTCATGTGTTCAGCATGACATTTCCGTCGGACGACGTCCAGCCCGCGTCGATAAGCCCGGGACACGAGGCATCGACAGCCCCCATGAATCCCGTCGCGGGCATTCAGCGCAGTAGGATCATGGTCCCATTGGGAGTCCAGGTCAACGATCCCCCATCGGGAACGACGGTGCCAGCCAGGGGTTCGCCCGGTTCCGGGCTACGCACCACCAGGTCGCTTCCCAGCAGGTAGAGGGTACTGGTGGCATCCAGGGTCAGGTTTTTAATGCGCGCATCGGCGAGGTCGATCCCCACGCGCCCGCCGTTGCGGACGATCAGCTCGACTTCGCGGAAATCGGTCATGCCGTCGTCGTAGAGTTCGGTATAATTCACCAGCGGGTCCCCGGTGTACCCGTTGTTGTCGACGATCAGGCGCTGCCGTCCGGCCGCATCCCGGAGGTAGATGGTGCCGGCTTCCCCGCCGCGGTTGTAGCCTCCCCAGGCGCGCAGGTCGAGATCGGCGAAGTCCTCCGACTCCGTCAGGATGACGGCGATGCGTCCCCCGCCGCCGCCCCGGTAGCCGCGTCCCGCATACGCGTGCAGGCTTCCCGTGCCGGACAGCGCTCCCGTAGTCAGCCAGATCGAACCGCCGGCGCCGCCGGAATGGCGATCGTCGCTGTCCGTGCCGACATCGACCAAACCATCGATGACGGCCGTCCCGGCCACTTCCAGACGGATCGAACCGCCGCCGCCGCCCCGCGAGCCGCCGCTTCCGTGGTTCTCGGGCGCGGAAAAAGACCCATAGCAGGATTGCGGACCGGAGTCGCTGATGTAGCCGCCGCGTCCTCCGTAACTGGCACCGTAGAGGACACCACCCCGGGCTCCCCCGGATCCGGGACTGGGTCCGCGCAGGTTTCCGAATCCCCGGCTCATTACATCATACCCGCCGCTGCCGGCGCGGCGGTTCATGTTGATTTCCGCTTGGGGGCCGAGGGTGAAATCGCCTTCGACCGTGATCCATATCCGGTCGGTTTCCACATCGGCGGCATC
>CAZIUM010000258.1:0-3847 GCA_964542285.1 uncultured Lentisphaerales bacterium | reverse complement strand
GTGTCGCGCGGGTCTCCCGCGCGGCACAATAAGGCAACGGTTGTTTATGAACGGCGGCGAAGGGCCTCGCACGCCCTACCTTTTTTCGCGCGCGGGTTCCCGCGCGAATTCAGCATTCGGCATCCGTAAATCCCCGGCAACCGGCCACCAGTTCTGCGGATCGCCAGTGAGCGGGATAATCGCGACACTGCCGCGGTTTAACGTCCTGGATCGCGCAGCGCGAGGCGGCGGTCAGGAAGATGCAGGCGCCGGTCGAAGTTTCGTTTAAAGCCAGGGTGCGGCGGTCCTGGGTCAATCGGGTGCATTGGTCGAGAAACCGGTCCAGGGGGATGCCTAGGAATCGGGCGATGCGTTCCGGTTCCTCTGGGAGTAGCCGGACATAACCCGGGGCACGGCAGCAGTTGCCGCATCCGCGGCAGTGAAATTCGGGAGGGGACGTCATTCGGCAAAGATGTACACGGTGGGATGGGTGTCCCGCACCTGCCGCAGCACCGGCATGAAGGCATCCAGCGGGGCGTCGGAAGGAGCAAACACCAGCAGCACGGGCAATTTGCTTTCCAGGGACCGAATCTTCGCGGCTACGGCGTCGGCATCCGGCAGGGGATATTCTTTGACGGTCAGAATGGGATCGAGACTCTCGGGATCGGACCAGTCTTCCAGGGTGTGTACCAGGGTTAACGGATGGTTGCCGGTTTGCGGTTGGGGTGGACCGACGCGCAATTCCAGCGGCTGCGTCAGGCGGTCTTCGCGTCGGCGCCATTTCTCGTCCGGCAGGAAACTTTGAAAGTAGATCTGTCCCTCTGGAGGCGCGTCGATGCGGATTCCGCGTTCCCCTTCGACCATGCGCAGGGCCGCGCAAAGGTCGCGAACGTTGGCCAGTTTCAGGCGATCGTCAAATCGGAGCGAGAGAAAGGGGTCGCGCTCCGACTGGGTCGCCTGTTGCAATCGTCGCAGCAGGTCGCCGAGGTCGGTGATGTGTTCCTCGGGACCGTCGTCCGCGCGCAGGTCGAATACCACGGTGTCGCCCTCGCCAGGAAGCGCATTCAGCGCGATGGGCATCACGCGGGGCAATCCGTCCGGGCGGGGTTCCGGCTTCAGGGTCATCTGCAGCAAGGCGCCTTCCGGCAGGTAGCGGTCGGGATGCAGCACAAAGGTGTCGTAAACATCGCCCTGGGCGGCCTTGCGCGGCACATCGAGGATTGTATGGGGGTCGTTGTATGTCGAGACGATCGACATCGGCGGTTCGCGGTCGGCCAGGTAAATTTCTTCGCCGCCGTCCGGATCGGGGATGCGGGCGGAACCGCAATAGACCAGTCCTTGCACGGCCAATTTCGTGTCGGTACGCCGGTCGAGCACGAAATGTTCCAGTGGAACGGGCGGGGCGGCCGGGTTGGTGGCGGGGCGCACTTCGATCGTCACGCGTTCTCCACGCGGCCAGTAGCGTTGTTCCCGGGCGCTGACATTGGCGCCGCGAGGCACGCCGATGAACTCGATCGCCCGGGCCACTTCGCCCGGGGTGGCATAGGAAAACGCCAGCGCTTCATAGTCCCGGTCGCTGAATTCCCCCACGAGGGCGAATTCCATCGTGGCCTCCACCGACAGTCCGCAGGATTCGGCCAGGAGATCGATGCGTCGTTCGCGTCGATTGGCGATCAGGCCTCGCGTGACCAGGATGTCGGGATCGCTGGCGGCTTGAGCCGCGCGGGACTTGCTCCATCGATCGACAAAATCCTGTGCGTCGGAAGACTCCGGTTCCGAAGATTGTTTCGGGATGCCTTTAGCCTGGGCGGTTCGATCCGCGGGGGATTCGCCGTGCCGTCCGTCAAGGGCGCGCGCTTTGGTCGGCTCCGGCTCCGAAGATTGTGCCGGGGGGGGGTCATGCGGTTTTGCCGTCCAGGTCCGCACCCCCAGCACCAGGAAGAAGGCAGCGCCCCCCCCAAGAACCAGATAAGCCAAAGCGCGTCGATAGTTCATGATGTCCGTCCTTCGACCGCGCGCCGGAACCCGGGCGCGGACCGTTGAATGCTTTCAAGGTCGACACTGAAACTCAGCCGGAAATAGCCGGGGAAGCCGAACCCGGTTCCCGGGACGGCGAGAATGTTTTCCGCCAGCAGGCGCCGCACGAATCCGACATCGTCGCCGCCCGGCGCCTCGGGAAATACGTAAAAGGCTCCGCGCGGGGGCGCAAATTTCAACCCGGCGCGTTGCAGCACGTCGCAGATGGCCCGGCGCCGATTCTTGTAAATCTCCAGGTCGACCTGGCAGTCCAGGATCGCGGCGGCCAGCATCTGCCCCAACACCGGGGCATTGACAAAGCCCAGGGTGCGAATCGTCATGGTCGTGGCGTCGATCAGGCGCGTCACCTCGGGAATGGCCGGATTAAAGGCCAGAAAACCGATGCGTTCGCCCGCCATGGAAAGATTTTTCGAGAAGGACCCCGCGACGACGGAAAACGTTCCCGTCGGCAGGACGGGGGCTACCTGCGCCCCGTCGTAGGCCAGAAAACGGTAGGGTTCGTCCGACACGAGGTACACCGGACGCGAACGGGTGCGGTTGATTTCATCCAGGCGGCGTCCCAGCTCCCGCAGCGTTTCCTCTGGATAAATGCACCCCGTGGGGTTGTTGGGAGAATTGATCAGCACAACGCGCGTGCGCGGGCCCACGGCGCCGATCAGCGCGTCGAGATCGAGATCGAACGTGGGGGGGCGGGCCGGGACGGGCTTGAGCACGCCGCCGAAGTGGCCACAATAGAAGGCGTATTCCACGAAATACGGCGCCGGACAGACGATTTCGTCGCCGGGTTCGAGCACCGCCCTGAAAAAGGATGTCAGGGCGCCGGCCGCGCCGCAGGTTATCAGTACATGTCCGGCTTGCAGGTCCGGCGTCTGTTGCTCGGCGGCCAGTTTCGCGGCCAACCGCCGCCGCAGTTCCGGAAGCCCGGCATTGGGCGGGTAGCCCAGGGCCAGCGGACGATCGAGTCGGGCCGCCATGACGCGCAACGCATCGGCCGCTTCCGGCGGCGGCGGCAGGTCGGGATTCCCGAGACTGAAGTCACAAACCTTGTCCGGGCCGAGACGCTGTTTAAGCTCGGCCCCGGTCTCGAACATGCGTCGTATCCAGGAGGATTTGCCCAGTTGTTCCTCGATTTCACGGGCGATCGTCTGCATCCATCGGTTCCTTTGTTTGCGTGGAATGACTCTCCAAGAGCGTTTTGCTTACCGCGCGGGGTTGCTTGAGCAATTTTGAGCCACGCGTGATCTTGCAAAGACTGACTCCCAGCCGGCCGGCGATTTCCCGCTGCGGCGTTCCGTCGCGCAGGAGTTTTAAAAGGCGCCAGCGCAAGGCCAGGTCGCGCAGTTCGCCCGGAGTCCAGAGCTCGTCCAGTAAACGGCGCATCTCGCCGGCATCGCGCAATGAAACCATGGCCGCGGCCAGCTCGCGCAACGCATGGCTTTCCCGCGGTGACCGTTTCACCGGAATGGTCTTGCTGCCTCGCTGTGACATGCGGCTATCCTACCCGACCCTCCTCTTTTCGACAAGCCTGTTGCCGCGCTTCCAGCAATGTGAAGCGTACTTGGACTTCTGAATTCCTTGCCGCGGCTCCACAAGCAAAGGGCGTTGGCCGATGTGGTCGCAACAAATTTGTCGCGTACGCAGGGGGATGAGGCGACAAATATGTCCTCTATGTTCTTGTTTCCTGGACGGACCCCGGGTTTTGTGCTTCTGGCATGTCCCTTGCGTTACCCAAGGGCAATGCATGCAATCCATTATCAGGCAGGACCGCCCGGAGCTCAGGGAATGTATGACCCGGGCATGGAACATGAGGCTTGCGGCGTGGGGTTTCTGG
>CAZIUM010000257.1:0-3988 GCA_964542285.1 uncultured Lentisphaerales bacterium | reverse complement strand
GGTTTTCCGTAACGAGCGCGTCGTCGATGGTGTCGGCAAGCAGGTAGGGACCGGCGGCCCGTCCCACCCAGGTCTCGTAGCCGCCGCGGTGACGCGCTTCGCGCGTCGGCAGGTAGCTCAGCGAGCCGTTCGACACACTGCAGCACAGCGAGTACTGGAAGGGGCTGTTTTCGCGGATGCGCAACGAGATGCCCGCGAACATCTCGCCCGGCATCGGGATCACCGCAAGCGGCCCGATGCGGATGATGGTCTGCATGAAATTGCGGCCTTCAAGCAGCGGCTTGGAATGGGCCTCGATGACGGCCTGGTTGTGGCGGTATTCCGCCATGGGGTGCCCCCATTCGTCCTTGCGGGGCTCCCATTGTTTGAGCGCTTTACGTGCATCCTCCAGGGAGGTCAGAGGAGCGTAAGGCAGGAAAATATCTTCCGCCAGGACATCGAGCGACAGTTCGTCGCGGAATTCGCGCATCGAAACCAGCGCTCGAATCGCGTCCGTGGCCGCCCGATATCCGACCTCGCGGACCGATTCGATGCCGTCGCCGCCGCCGGCCGAGAGGCGCGTGTTTTTGCGGATGACGTTCGTGCGGGGGCCGACATCGCCGATCGCCCCGTTGAGAAAGAGCACCGGGGCCTCGATCTGCGGCTCGATGCGGTCCTTCATGACCCCGCTCCAGTCGCGCGATACCAGACGGTTGTTGCCCATGGCGGTCCCGTGCGCGCCATAATGGACAAGAACGCCCTTGGTTTTCAGACCGCTTTTGAAATGCGCGACCGTCATGGTCGGGTCGAAACTTCCCCGCGGATCGCCGAAGAACCCGAAGTTTCCATTTTCGTCAAGTCCGCGCCGATTGACCCCGACAAGGCTTTCGGTCGTGGCGAATCCGACCGCGACGTCTTCCAACTCTTCCTGCGCGAGCCGGACCGATTCCGCGATGGCCGGAATCACGGAATCGATGTATTCGTTCTCCCGATCGCCCCAGCCCCAGAAATTTAGCGTGTTGGGAACGGAATGGCTGTGGGTCATGCAGACCGAGATGTTCAGTTCCGGGATGCCGGTGAGTTTCGAAGCCTCGGCCCGGATGCGGGCGGTGATGTCTTCCTCGATGCAAATCCAGTCGAGATTGACCACGGCCGTCCGCAGGTCTCCTTTTTCGAGGACCATGGCGGTCGAGTGCAGGCGGTCGAAGATCTCCTCGGCCGGTCTTTCCTTAACTCCGTATCCGCCCAGTCGTACCCCGAGCACGGGCGTGATGTCCATTCTTCCGAATCCGGCTTTCAATGGGATGTTTTTTTTCATGGTTCATGACTCCTTGTCGGAATGTTGCTTGTCGTTCGGCGGAAATGCTTCGTTGAGTTCCCGCATGCCGGGATATTCGTAGCGGTCCAGGAGTCCCCGGTGCCAGGCGTGTCCCAGGATGCGGATCAGGCCCCGGTAGGCGTAGGCAATCGGCTTGGCGCTGCCTCCGCCCTGCACCCCCGGGGCATTCCAATAGGCCCGGTCCAGGACGAGTCCCGTCAGTTGCAGGAACCGCTTGTCGGCGGTGCGTTCGTAGCCGATGCCCAGCGCCGTGCCGAAATCGATGCCGCGCATCTTGCCTTCGCGGGCCGCGTTCACCGCTTCGTCAGCCAGGTCATGGCAGAATTTGTCGAGCCATTCGGCGACATCCTTCCGGCCCGTCAGGTCGAGGTACAGGTCGATGCCTTCCATCATGCTGGCATAGCCGAAGAAGCAGTCCACGATCTGGCGGTTCATGCTCAGCCGGTCATTGCCGCCCGAGAGGTTGATGCCGCCCTGGTAGGTTTCCCGGTCGAAGCCGATCAGGTATTCAACCATTTCGTCCAGCAGCTTGCGGAAGCGCTCTTCGCCGGTGATATCCACCAGGCAAGCCAGCAGCAGCACGGACCAGCCGATTTCGCGGTTGAATCCCCACAGCACCTTGCGCTGGTCGGGATCGGAGAAAAACTCGATCGTCTTGTCGCCCAGGGCGACGGCCACTTCGAGCGCGTCGGGATCGCCCGTCAGGCAGTAGTATTCCAGCAGTCCCTGCGTCCAGAAGTGGCTCGGATAGGCGCCGGTGGTGGTGTGTCGCACCGAATGGGCCGGGGTCGCGCGGTGGTGCCAGCGATGGTCGGAATAATGTAGAAAATCGACCTCGATGTTGTGCCGCGCGGCCAGGCGCAAGGTGTTCCAGAGCTCGGAGCGTCCCGTGCGCATCAGTTCCTTGCAGAAGACATGGATCGCGTCGTATTCGTTGTTGGTCCAGACCGGTTCGGTCAGGTCGAGATAGGTCTGGGTGGGTTTGCTGCGCGGGAAGGTGCGCGGAATCTCCGGCGCACCGGCCAGGAAAACGCCACTGCGTCCGGTGTTGTAATGCGAATCGGTGTCGCCGACGTCGAACTTCGTGCAGGGCATGTCGAGGCGCACCAGGTCGCTCAGGTTGTCCTCGATGCGCGCGTGGCGCTCGAAGGGCAGCGTGTGCGCTTGCTTGAATTCGCCGCAATGCGAAACCCAGGCGGGGGACAACGAGGCGCGTCCTTCGTGCATCAGCGCTTGGAGATGGGCGGCCACGCCCTTGGGCGCCTGGACGGGGGCGTTGGACACCTTGGCCGATCCGGATTCGATCGTTTTCCCCGCGAGGAAAGCCAGCGTCAGGGTCTGGCGGCGCGAGCGGCCCTGGGGAAGCTCGAGGGGTTCGGCGGTCGCCGGCCAGAACTCGGCGCCCAGCGACCGGTCTTCGCTGGTCAGCCGGTTGGGGACCGAGGCGCTGAAATCCGCCATGCGCAGGTAGACGCTGTGCTCGCCATCTCCGGCCCCGAGCCAGTCGTGGGTCGTCACCAGCGGCGGCTTGAGATAGAAGGGATACTCGACGTCATCGAGCAGCATGGCCGGGTCCTCGACATGCGGCGCGGGTCGGTCGACGTCCGTTGCGAGGGCGACCGGGGCCGGATTGAACACGTGACGGGTCACGTAGTACAGACCGTAATTCTTTTGCAGGAAATGTCGTTGGGTTTTGGTCCCAAGCGCCCAGTCGGCCTCCATGGCGATGCGGCGAACGCGCTGGAAGGGCTGTCCCTTCTCCAGGTTGAAGTAATGGTAGTCCAGTCGCAGCGAAGGTTGTTCCGCCCAGAGTTCCACGTCCAGACGGTAGTTCAGCTTCCGGGCGCCGTCGGTCGTGAAATGGGCGCCCTCGACGCGTATCCGCGCGCGCTGGGAGGTTGCCTCGATTACGCGCAGGGTCCGGTTTGTTTCATAGCGGGTGGAGGCGTCGTCCACGCTGAAATGCAGATGCGAGGGATCGGAAAGCCAGGGATGATCGTCGCAAACGATTTCGCCGAAGATGCCCGGGCCGGTCTTGCACAGGGTGACGCGCAGTCGGCCGTTGTCGAGGGTCCAGGTGTCGTCTTGCCGACGCAGAACAACCGCCGGCTTCATCGCGTCCGTTGGCGGGTTGTTCCAGGAAATCCGATGGGCTCCCGCCAGGCGGGAACCAAACGTGACCAGGCCCCAGCGGATGGAGCCATCGCGGTGCCGCACCAGTTCCCGCATGGCGGCGGGACGGGCTTCCCCGTCCGGACCGGTTACGGAAAGCGTTGCGGGATCGGTCAGGGCGCCGGCGGGGAAGGGGACGCCGATCGCGACCGGCAGGCCGCCCATGGCGGGATCGCCATAGGTGGTATGGACGATACAGGGTACGTTGGATTGTTTCATGGCAGGGGATTCTCGATCTGTTTGGGGACTTTTTCCTCAGCGCACCAAGATGATGGTTCCGGGGGTGGCGTCCGACCAGACCCAGCGAATCGTTCCGGGCTCGCCGGGACGCGTCGTGCCCTCGGATCCACCCGCGACGGTCACGGGCACGCCTTCGTAAAAGGGAGCGGTCTGGTCGTCCTGGGTTACGCCTCCCCAGGGTTCGCCCGACGTGATGCGGTTGCGGGCGTTTTCGCTGAGGTTGACCCAGAAGGCCACGCGTCCGCCGCCGCCGCCGCC
>CAZIUM010000256.1:0-3991 GCA_964542285.1 uncultured Lentisphaerales bacterium | reverse complement strand
GACCCGCGCGCGGCGGCGAAGGGCCTCGCCGCCCTACCCCTCAACCCTCAACCCTTCCCATGGCCGCCAAGAGGCGTCATGAACATGCCGCCGCGCGTCCCACACTTACGCAATCCCTTAATCGACACTCTTTATCGGAACCCCTTCAACGAAACTCTTCGACGATTGACATTGTCGCGCGGGAAACCCGCGCGGCACGAACGCCTAATCGTCGGCGGACCTTTTTGGGGTGTCGGTCCGCCGTTTTCGTGTTCTGTCCCCCACCCCCATCAGCAGCGCGGGAACGGAAATGTCCTCGTCCAAGTCGTCCCAGTGGATTCCCGTCCCACCACCGCTGACGGTATATTTATTCCGCTCCGTCGGCGATGCCCGGAGAAGTCGCGGAAAGTACGCCAGGGGCACTCCCAATTGGCGTCCATCGGCAAGTTCAAGCCACATGATATCCGCATCGAAACGCAGTTGGATGGCAACGGGTTCAGCCAGCAAAGTGTTCATTCCAGTACCTCTCGATCTCGTCAGCATGATCAACCGCGACGTTGATCAGTTCGCGTAGCTCATGTGCCGCCAGGCCGTATGATTCAGCAATCGCCGGCATCGGTTCCAACCAGAGTTTCGCAACACTGTCCCCCCTTCGAACATGAATGTGAAGCGGCTCGCGTGGATCCCCTTCATTCGAGTAGAAGAAAAACCTATACCCTTTATCCAAACACTACAAGCATGCAATTATGATAGGGTCCAGCCGCTCGACTGTCCATCTGAATCCGCGCATCTGAATCCGCGTAAAGTAGCAGTTTGTCTCCGACGGAGGGGTTCGGTTTTCGACTTTGCCGACTACGACCAAAGCATCAAGATCGCTATCGGGAGCGCACTGTCAGAGGATATGGGGAAACGAACGCCTCATCCCTGATCTGCTGTTCCGCCCCGGTCTCACCCGGAGAACGGCATCCACCGGGCAACCACCAGCATGGCGCAGAGAACCCCCAAAATCATGCCGACGAACACCTCCAGGCGGGTGTGGCCCAGCAGTTCCTTGAGCCGCTGTTCGTTCAGCCGGTGTTCGCGGAACAGCTCATCGAGCAGCTTGTTCAGGATGCGCGCCTGGTGTCCCGCGGCGTTGCGCACGCCGGCGGCATCGAACATGGTGATTCCGGCCACGCCCACCGACAGCATGGCAATCGGCGACCCAAACCCCTCGGTCAACCCGATCGAGGCGGCCAGGCCCGAAACCATGGCCGAATGCGCGCTTGGCATGCCACCCGTGCTGACCAGGTAGGAAATGTCCAGGCGCCCAGTGCGCAAGAGGTCCACCAGCATCTTGATGCCCTGTGCCAGCATCCAGGACAGGAAGGTCGACCAGAACCAGGGGGTGCGAAACAGGTTGAAAACGGAATCCATTGGAAATCTCAATAGGCGTTCTGACGGGTAAAAAAGGTACGCAACAAAATCTTGAAATCGAAGGCCGGCGACCAGTTCTCCAGGTAGTACAGGTCATACTTGACGCGTTCGGCGATGCTGGTGTCGCCCCGCAACCCGTTGACCTGCGCCCATCCGGTGAGACCGGGCTTGGAAACATGGCGCCACATGTAATGCTCGATGTCGCTCGCAAACCGTTCCACGAAAAACGGACGTTCGGGACGCGGCCCCACCAGGCTCATGTCCCCCTTGAGAACGTTCCAGAACTGAGGCAGTTCGTCGATGTTCAAGCGCCGCAGAAAGGCGCCCACGCGCGTGCGCCGCGGGTCGCCGGCCACGGTCCAACCCGGAGTGGCGTCCTCTCCTTCGGCATCGGGACGCATGGTGCGCAGCTTGCAGAGGCGGAAAAACCGTCCACGATGCCCGCACCGCTCCTGAATGTAGAATACCGGCCCCGGCGATTCCAGCCGAATCGCCAGGGACGCCAGCAGCAGCACCGGCAGGGACAGCGCCAGGCCGACCGTGGCCCCCACGATATCGATGACGCGTTTGATCAACCGGTTCCAGAACTGATCCAGCGGCCAGCGACTGACGCCCAGCAGTGGAATATCGCGTATCGTCTGAAACTCCATGCGGCTGGTGAGCAGGCGAAACAGGTCCGGAACCATGTTGAAATGGACCAGGTGGCGCTCGCAGAACAGAATCAGTTGCACGATGGCGTCATGATCGAGGTCGTGGCCGGTCAGGATCAACTGGTCGATCTTATGATCCGCCACCTTTTGCTCAAGTTCGTCGAATCCGCCACACAAGCGGGTGGCCTCGATGGCGGTGTGGGGCGTCTCGCCCGGCAAGGTCAGAATCCCGGCCACGCGGGTGCGCAGGCGTGGATCGCTTTCGATGGCCTCGATCAGGCGCGCCGCCGATTCGCCCGCGCCGACGATCAGCGTGCGATGGCGCGGCACGGCGCGACGCGCCATCGCAATCTCGGCCCGGAACATGGCGGCCCGTTCCAGCAGGATGGCCGCCGTCACCGTGCCCATCGAAACCAGGATCGCGCCGTTGGAGAAATCGGCGTCGTGCTTAAGCAGCGAATTGATCACCAGGACGCAGACCGATCCCACCAAGCAGGCGCGCACCAGCCTCGGAATCTTGTTGGCAAAGGTGCCCTGTTGCGGACGCGAATAGAGCTTGAGAATCTGGAACACCAGCCAATACACCGGCAGCATCGCAAGGGCGGCCCAGCCGTACTTAATATACAGGTCGGGATCGCGACCATGGCGCAAGAGAATCCATCCGCTGTCAAAGCGCAACCAGACCGCGGCCATCAGGCCCAGCCAGAAGACCGGCAAATCCGCCAGCATCGCCAGCAGCGAGGTCAACGCGTCCCTGGAATCCCTGCTTCGCATAGGCCAAGGCCGAATCTCAGTAGCCGACCGTTTCGAGGCATTCGACCGGATGGGCAATATTGGACGACACGTATACCGTGGCGGGGAACATCTGCAGGATGGACCCCGGCACCTGCGCCGAAATCGGTCCGTGGCAGATCAACCGACTGACCATGCGCTGCCAAGAGGAGAATCCCCCCGTTGTGCTGAGGGCGTGCGTCTCAATGCGCCGCTCCGCGCGCTTGACGTCCAGCGGTCCGAGCGTGGCGGCCTTGGGCGGCACATTGCCGACATCGCCGCTGCAGCCGAACACCCCGTGGAGCGAATTCTGCGCGATGGTCAACGGGTGCAGCGATACCACCTGCGCCGGTTGTTCGAGATATTCGTCAATGCCCATGTCGGGACGACAGAGTTCGGGGCAGGGATCGATGAAGGCGATGTGTCCGGTCCATCCGGGACCGCTGTACAGGGTGTAATGGCCGCCGTCGCTGACATCGAACAACTGCTGGGAGTAGTCCCCGATGTTCTCGTTGGTGGGATGATGGATTTGCTCGCGGGGCGGACGCAATTCCATGTCGATCTTGTCGTAAAAATACTTCAGGAACGAATAGGTGAACCCCGCCCGGTAGGTTTCCGGAGCGATGTTGCCCTCCTCGTCGGCCCATTCGTCCATGGTGAACACGTGCAGGTTGCGACAATCGACGCGATGGACATTGATCAATTCGGCCAGCGGCATGTAGCTGTGGGGATTGGGGTTGCCACAGATCATGACGAATTTGCGATCTTTCTCGTCGGAATCGCGGATATGCATGAAACGGTCCGTCATGCAGACCCCACCGGCATTGTCCAGCAGCTTGATACGAAAGTCCGGATGATGCGTCGGCTCGCGGTTCTCGTAATTCGTGGCATCCAGCGCGCGCAGACGTTCGAGCAACTCGGGATCGAAATCCTTGTAGGGAACCCAATCGGCCGCCTTAAACTTGAAATCGCTCATGACTATCCTTTCACATCTTCTCGACAAAAATTTCGTGCCTGAATTTGAAGGGATTGTACCACAAAGAAACCAACCGCCGCAACGACCCCGAAGCGCCGAGGTGCGGGGTGCGGTGGCAAGAGTCGGACCGATCGGACGGATGGGGCATCGCGCGGAGAATCCGCGCGCAAAAAATGGTAGGGCGTGTGAGGCCCTTCAC
>CAZIUM010000255.1:0-4015 GCA_964542285.1 uncultured Lentisphaerales bacterium | reverse complement strand
CCGGGCCTTGGGATCGTTGGCCACGAGGTCGAGCTTCTCGACCTGCCTCTTGACTTTCTTGAGCAGGTCGATATCGGCGCGTAGATCATGAAAGAATCGCTCTTGCCCCTCTTTGTCGAAATCTTCGGATACCCGGAAAACCTGTACGTTCTTGCGGCCGGCGAGGTCCCGATCGGAATCAAGTCCTTTCCGATAGCGTTCCAGGAGATCGTTGATCTCATCGTCGGCGGCATCTCCGAGGTTGAGGAGCTTGTCCATCAGGTTCCGGTCCAATACCACCAGCCCGCGTCCGGAAGGTTGCGGGGTCGCCAGCCGGAGCACGCTCTGGTGGGCATGGATGAGGTTGTCGAGCGTCTTTGCGAAGGCGCCGAAGGAGCTTTCGAAACGCCGCACGAGCAACCGGCGGATAAACTTGTACATGTTGCGCTGCTGGTTGTTCAGCAGCGTCCGGGCGTCCGAGCCGTCTTCTTCGCCCCATTCCGGGTCCTCGGCGTCAGGCACGTAGGCGCCCGGCTGATAGATCGCCCCGGCAAATTGGCTCTCCCGTCCGAAATAATCGCGGATAACCCGGTCGTAAAACGCGCTCTGCTCCGGGGAAAGGGCGTAGAACTGCTCGACCGGATCGTGCATGGTTGGCAGGTTATGGGTAAGCTCGGCGGCGTATTCGGGGTCGCCCTTGAGGTCCAGCCGGTTGCGGCGGATCATGACCGGTTCGAGCACCCGCCGGATTTCCTCTCCGAGCGTTCGGCACTGCGTCTTGATCTCGGAACGGATCACGGGGTAGTTGGCGGGCGCCAGGTCAAGCAGGATGCCGAGTTTCAAGAGCCGGGCCTGGACTTTATCCTCCAATTCTGGGTTTTCGAGGTTCTTGAGCGCGTAATCCATGTGGAGATAGCGGGCCTGGTAGGCGCGGAAAAGCCCTTCGAGGTCCCCATCGGGCGTCAGCAGCGACTGTCGGGCGGGCGAAAAGAGCTTCAGCAGCGAAAGCATGTCGTTGGGACGGTTGCTGTAGGGGGTGGCCGTCAGCAGCACGACCTGGCGGCCCCGGCAGATCTGGGAGAGGTAGTGGTAGTCCTCGCTGTCCTGGTTGCGGAAATAATGCGCCTCGTCGACCACGACCACCTCGAAATCGCGTTGGCGGTTGACCAGGGTCAGCACCTCCTCCATCTTGCCGCGGGAGATGGCTTTCCAGTCGTTGAGACCGAAGTCCTCCAGGTACCCCCACCAGCCGGTGCCCGGATTTGGATCGCCCACCAGTCCCGGCGGGGCGATGACGATGCCGCGCCGGGCGTTGACGCGGCCCAGCACGGAGGCGATCACCGACTTGCCCAGCCCGGCCACGTCGGCCACGATCACGCCGTTGTATTCGCGCAGGATCGAGAGCGCCTGGTTGATGGCATCGATCTGAAACCGCAAGGGACGGTACTTCGGGGCGCCGTCTTCGTCCTCGGGCTCGGCAAAGACGCGCTCGATCGTGGGGGTTCGGTCGATCAGCTCGCGGTGTTCGAGATAGTGCTTGAGCACCAGGGCATAGGCTTCGAAGGGGGTGACGTTGGCCAGGAGCGACTCGTCGCCCCCGACCAGTTCCAGGATACGGGTACGAGTCTCCGGATCGTCGGTCAGCGGCACGGCCCTGGCCCAAAGCGCGTCGAAGAAGGTTTTCGTTTCCTGGCCGCCGAAGTCCAGCAGTTGAACGTTGAGTTCGTTCTGCTCGACCAGGCCGGGGCGGGTGAGGTTGCTGCTGCCGGTGATCCAGCAATATTTCCGGTTGAGGACGGCGGCAAACGAGGCATTCAGCGAAAAGTGGTACAGCTTGGCATGGTTCGGTTCGCGCGTCTTGCGAATCTCGATCCGCCCGGAGCGAAGCAGCTCCACGAACAGGGAGACGCGATCGTAAAAGCGCCGGGTGTCGATCTCGCCGGAGCGCATGACGGAGCGGAGGCTGTCGAGAAAATCCGCGCGGCATTCTTCGTCCGTCGCTTCGGGGTCGATCCCGGCGAACTCGACGAGCTTCCCGGCATGCTGCTCGGCTTGCAGGCCGACCAGGATTTTCAGCCGGAACGCCTGGTTGCGGGAAATGCCCTCGTGCAGCGCCCCGATGCCCCAGAAATAGAAAAACCCGACCAGCACACGCAATTCCTCGCTTTCGGCGATGAGGTGGTCGAGGCGGGACCAGAGACTGTTTTCTTCGCTAAGATTGGTGATCAGCATGGGGGGGACTCCTTGCTAAAATTTGGCGGTGTGGGGGGAGGACGCCCGACCCCCGGCTCCCGACGCCCGCGATCCGGCGGAGCGTCTTCTCGCCTGCTGTCATGTCGCGGCACTTTCCCCCGTCCGACATCCGGCGTCGGGGCTCGGGCGTCCTTTTGGCCTGCCCCGTCGTATTCGCGCGTGGCCTTGCAATCCGGATACCCGGAACAGCCCCAGAACGGGCCTTTTGCCGAGCGGCGCAGTCGCATCGGCTTGTTGCATTGCGGACACGAGGGGGCGTCCTCCACCGCGGCCTCCGAACGGGTTCTCACCTTGAACATGCGTTCCTTGATGCCGCCGCCTTTAACAAACGCCTCTTCCTGCGACTGCATCTGGCGATGGAGCAGCGCCGTTGCACGCTGGATCAAGACGATCAAGGCATTCGCGACAACCGCCGGATCTTCATGGGTCAGCCACGCATCGAATTTGTGCCGCTGACGATGAAGATATGTCCAGTAGGCATAAAGAACATCTTCGCTGTAATCGAACGGATCCAGCTTGATGGACGACAGACGCCGATGCTCGGGATCGTTGACACTCCATGGAATCAACTCACGTTCCGCGAGCCAGGTCTCCAGATCGTTCTGCAATTCCGCCAGGCTGGCCCGCGCCACATCGGTCAACTTGATTTCCGTTTCCGTCGACGTCCCCGCGCGTTCCGATCCTTCCGCGATGTTGATCCGGCCGGAACGCGCTGCGCCGACCATTTGCCCCACCACCTTGCCCAGCGTGTCTTCCTGCCAGGGGATGAACCGCTTGCAGAATGCGATCACGCCCAAATGAACGATGGTCGCAAAGTTGAACGAATACAGTTTTCGGTATCCGCCGCTTCGATTAAAAATGCTGCTCATCGGTCAAATTCAAGCCTCTCTGTCGGTTATTGTCTCAAGAAACCCAAGCCTCTTGCCACCCGCGTGGGTGATCCGCACCGGTCCTTGGAAATGGCATAAATCGTGATTCTTCTTCCAGCTCAACGGCAAATTGGTTATTATGAATGGCATGAAATCGTTGGTGCAACAGAATCCTTTTTTGCGCGATGCGAAGCGCCGGCGTGAGATGCTGGAACGAAACGTCCGGGAATCCTCGATTTTCGAAGGCGCCCGTTGTTTTCATGTTTCCATCTCCCGCATGCGGGCCTCGACACAATCGCGAAAAAAGGCCGCCAACGGCTGAATTTCTTGGGCGTATCCCTTGATGACGGCATTCAGGTAAGCCATCTTTCGTCGCACCGATCCCCTGCCGGAAAAATTGTAAAGCGGCAGCGGAAAACCGGCCTGCAGAAACATCAGATCCGCCAGCCAGCGCGCCAACCGGCCGTTGCCTTCCCGGAACGGATGGATCAGCAACAATTCGGCGTGGATGGTGGCCACGTTTCCGGCAACCTCCTGTAGCGGTCCGGGCCGACAGGGGGTGAGTTTTTGCAGGAAATCGGACTCCAGCCCCATCATGTTCTGGGCAACACGGCCGGCGGGCGGCCAGCGAAAGCCACCCTTTTGCATTTCAACGGTCCGGTATTGTCCGGCCCAGGGGTAAATCCCGCCCAGCCAATCCTTGTGCATGTGACACAGGAGTTCGGCGGTAAAACGGGTTTCGGCGGCAATGATCCCGAGATAGCGTTCCTGTGCCTGCAACAAGGCATCGGCCTCCAGGCGGTCCATGAGCACCTTGCTGGTAATGCCAGGAAGATTCCGGAGCACGCGTTTGCGGGACCCGGGTTGCCATTCCCCCTCTGAACCCATACCCCAGTATCTTGATGGATTGGTTG
>CAZIUM010000254.1:0-4047 GCA_964542285.1 uncultured Lentisphaerales bacterium | reverse complement strand
CTCGCCCTTCGGCAGGCCGGCGCCCTGGCGTCCGAAAAATCGGAGCGCGTTGGCCGTTGTGATGCGCGCCACGGAATCGAACGGGAGGTTTTGCAGGCCGGCGAGTTCCCGCATGACCAAGCGCAGGTTGGCGGGTTGATTGAGAAGCGCGTCGGCGGCGTCACGAGACACCGCAAGCCCCCCCGGAGGGAAAAGATCGGGGGTGTCCGTTTCCACCATGAGTTGCCCGAGGGGTGTGGCGCGGGCCGCCTTGTGAAGACGGGTGGCGCGGGGATTGCAGACCGATCCGGCGTACGAAACAAAGGCTCCCGCCCGCAGAAAGCCGGACAGCAGTTCGGCGGACCCGCCATAGGCATGCAGACAGGCGCCTCGCAAACGCCCGGCGTAGGGTTGCCAGACTTCCGTCAAATGGCCCCAGGCGCGGGCCCCGTGCAACAGGACCACGCGTCCCAGCTCCACCGCCAGGTCGAGCTGCCGCACCAGCACCTCGCGCTGGCGGTCCCGGGGGAGGGCGCGTCGCAGTCCGTCCATTCCGATTTCGCCGACCGCGGCATGAGGAAAGCGCAACAACATTTCACGCAACCTTGCAAGCCAATCCTCCGGCAACGACGTTGCAAACCAGGGATGCACGCCGAAGGCCGGAATGACCCCGGGCCGACCGGGAAGCTCGGCCAAGGCGGCCACGCGGTCCCAATCCCCGGGGTGGGTTCCGCAACAGCACAGGGTGGTAATGCCCGACCGCCAGGCCGCCTCCAGAACCTGAGCTCGGTGTGGGTCGAGGCGGCGGTCCTGCAAATGCGTATGCGTGTCGAACATGATTTTTTCCAGCGGCGCCCATTACCGGAGGGTCAGCAGCGTTCCTTCGGGAACGAAGGTCGCCGTCAGGGTCATCCCGTCGGGCGGCAGGGTCACGACGCGTTCGGCGTCCCGGCACCCGTCGGACCATTGTAAAAAGCGCCATCCCGGTTTGCAAGGAGCGGCCCGGACCCCGAGCGGTTCTCCCACTTCGTGCCAGCCGGCGCCGTTCAAGTCGGCCACGGCGTCCGGCGTGCCCAGCAAGCGGCAATACGCCAGGGGAAAGGCGCCCTCCAACGCGAGATTGTCGAAGCGGTTGTTGCCCGAATAGGAAGTTGCGCCATCGAGGATCACACGGATGCGATTCCGTTCGGTTCCATAAGACCCTGCAAAGAAATCCGTCAGATCGAGGGTTCGCAACGAAAAACTGCTGCCGCCGCTGTTTTCGGCCGGCAGGCTTTCGCGCGCCATCCAATCGAGGCCGGCGTTGGTCGACGCCCAAACCGTGTGGTTGGTGAATCCCGTCCCCGTGCCGGACGTGGCATACGAAACCCTGCAATCCGTCACGGCACGGTCGAAAACCATCTCGAAAAAGCCCTGGTTGTTTTCCTGTCCCAAGACGGCCAACGCCGATCCGGCCACCGGATTCGTGCCTTCGATCGTGGGCCAATTCAAGGTAGAGCCGCCATAGGCGCCGAAATTCTGGCTGGCGACGCCTCCATTTTGCCCGACCAGGCCTTCCCAGACCGCCAGGGCGGCATTGGTCATGGCGCCGAAATCGCAAAAATACGCACAGGGCGTCTCGGTCGTGCCCAGGGGCCGCAGCGATTTCAGCGTGGTCTCGCCTTCCGTATCGTTGCAATGCCAGAAGGCGAGCAACCGGTGGACGGGCTCCGGAGGACTCAAGGCGGTCCAGCGAAGCCAGAAATTGTCGATTGCCAGTCCATGATCCTCGCCGGGGCCGTCCGCATGCATCCACCAGAGCGCCAGAAAGTGCCCGGGCGGCAGGACCCGCGCCAGGAGCTGCCGGGCCTGGCAGACCACGCGATTCGAGGCCTGGTTGCCATCCAGGGCACAGCGGGCGCCATGGTACATCGAGGTGAAATTCCCCGCCGGGCAGGAATGCCAGTCGACAATCTGCGCCAGGTTGGTCGGCGGTGCGGTCAGCACGGCATAACGACATTCGAGTCGGTTCGTGGCCAGGGTGGCGCCGGAGCGCCACTGTTCGCCCTCAAAGCCGAACTCGCATTCCGTCACGCAGTCATCGGCCGTGTTTTGCAGCACGACCCCGAATCGGATCGTCGAGGCGCTGCCGGAGGCCAGGGAACCCAGGGCGGTCTCCTGGGAATCGGAACCGAAAAGATACAAATCGCCCCGGTTCAGGCTTCCGTCGCAGACCTCCCCGGCCGGCAAGGCCGGGGAGCCGCAACGGTCGGCCAACCAATGGGGCGGCAACAATCCGTCCAAATCGTCAAAATCCTGCCGATATCCTTCGCCGGGGCCGAGGGCAACCGCGCCATTCCCCGTCGCCATGCCTCCGACCAACGCCGCGGCACACCCCGCCGCAAGCACCTTGACAGCCTCCATGCCACACTTCCTCCATCATCGCATCCATGCGCTCCCGAGAATCCAGTGGGTGCCCCGCCGGTTCGGGAACACCGAACTTCCCGTATTGAACCGTGAAGGCCGCAAGATGTCAACCCAAGAAATGTCAAATGTCGCGGAAAACAACCCCTGAACTCCGACCCCTGAACTCTTCTACCGGGTCCCGCGGCGGCGTCCCCGGCTTAACGGTGGCTTAGCGGTTGACTTCCATGACCCCGCTCCGATACTATTGCCGATGCAACGGACATGTTTTCCCGCTTTTAAATAGGATGTACTCAATGAATGCAGAAGGCGCCAAAAAGCATGCTTGGCTTGTGCCGGCCCTCATGGCAGGGGCACTCGCGGCGGCTCCTTTCGATCCACTGTTCCGGGTCATGAACCCCAACGGTCTCTGCGAAGTGCGCAAGCCCGGCAGTTCGGTCACCGAACCCGCTTCCAAGGGACGGGCGTATCCTTACGGCACGGCCGTGCTCACGGGACGGGATTCGTCGGCCATTGTCGTGTTGTCGAAAAACGATGCCATTCAACTGGGGGCCGACACCGCGGTGACCGTGAGTTCCGATCTGGACCGGCCCGAGAACAAGATTCTGCGCCTCGACCGCGGCCACATCGTCAGCAGCACCAATCCGGACAACGAAGCCGAAGCCCTGATCGTTGAAACCCCTGTCGGGCGGGCGCAAGCCTTGTCCGGGCGTTGCTCCTTTGTACTGCAAGCCACGACGGACGATTTTACGCTCGACGTCCATGCCGAATCCGGCACCCTGAGCATCGATGGTCCGCAGTTTCGTGTGCCGGAGCTCAAAAACGGCTACAAGATGCGCATTACCACCACGCGCGACCATTCCATGACGCGTCTGTACAACACCCTGGGCGACTACACCCTGTTGATCGACAACGGCACCCCCGATCCGCTGCAGATCGACACCAGCACCCAATCCTCCGTCCGCATCTGGCGTGAGCACGCGCCCGTGGGCGGACGTCTGATCGTCTCGATCCTGGCAACCGGCGCCGACGGCAAGGGGCGGGAATGCTTCGCCTTCGCGGTCGGACAACCGGACGTGGCCTCCGGCATGCTGCTGCAGGACGAAACCGCCACCAATGGCACGGACATGGCGTTCGAAACCAAAACGCAAGAGGCTTTCCCCGAAATGGACATGCCCGAGAGCCAATCCGACCGCGACGCCTTCGATCCGAATGAACTGTTTCAATAATTCGCTCGCAGAACAACAAGACCCCTGCGACAAACCGACCCATTTTTTATTCTAACCAAGGACTTCAGTGTTTATTTATCATTTCAACCGACTGATCCGTAATCGGTTTCTCTGGTTGCTTTTTGCCGTCATCGTGGCGTTTGCCTTTCTTTCCGTCGATTCCTGCGTGCGTTCGCCCGACGGCGCCGGACGAAATGAAGCTGGCACGCTGGGGGGAAGCAAGGTCAAGGCCGAGGAAATGGCCCTGGCCGAATTGTTCGTTCGCGGCGGCGACCGCTTGAATTCCGACCGCCCCCCGTCCGTCGTAGCAACCCAGGCCTGGAGCCACCTGGCGGCGGTTCGTACCGCCCAAGAATTGGGGCTGACCTCCGCCCCGGACGAAATCCGTCATGCCATTCGTGAAGCACCCGCCTTTTCCAGCGAGGGGCGCTTCGAC
>CAZIUM010000253.1:0-4071 GCA_964542285.1 uncultured Lentisphaerales bacterium | reverse complement strand
GATCCCCGTCCGCAGCCGCGGCGGTGCTGCCGCCGACAGCCCGCCACCCATCGACAGCATGCCCCGCGCCTCCGATGCCGGCGCCCGCGCCAGGACCGACGCCGGGTGGATAACCCCGGTAATCGGCGTTCAGAACGCCGCCGGAGGCTACGGTGATGTTGGACCCCTTGAGCAGGATGCGATGCAGCGGAATCCATTCGCCCAGGGTGTTGGTCGCCGCGGTCGTGTTCGCGGCATGGGTCACGGTGCCGGAAATCTCGATCGTGTCCGCCTCGATAACGCTGTTCCAGCCCATGACGGTCAGGGTCTGGCCAGCCGCCAGGAAGAGGCCCTGCAAAGAGTCGGTGGCATTCGTCAGGGTCGGCGCGAAAGGCGTTCCATTCGGAATCTGGACGACTTCGCCCGCCGTGGGCACGGCCGTGGCGCTCCAGTTTACGGCATCGAACCAGTTGGTTCCGGCCACGCCCAGCCAGTGGTTGGTTTCGACCGCCTGGCCGACGAGCGCGGTTGTCAGCAAAATCGTTGCGGCGAACGATAGTGCGAATGAAAGAGACGTTTTTCGTTTCATGGAGTACCTTCAGGAGAACGATTGGTAAAAACTATCACTTTACTATAACGCTTTTCGCTTGCCTTGACCACACAATCCTGAAATATTCGCAGCATTGGCTGGCTGAGGTGACTTTCCGACGCCGCAAGGGTTTGTCCTTCTCGTGCATGCCTTTGAAACGAGAACCCCGATCGGCGCTGCCGGCACGACACGATGGAACGAAAGGGAATCATGCGGGAGCCACTGCGTAAACTCATCCAGAACTTGAATGCCGTCATCCGAGGCAAGGCAGAAGCAGTGCATACGCTGCTGACGGCGGTGCTGGCGGAGGGGCATGTGCTGGTCGAGGACGTTCCGGGAACGGGCAAGACCACCCTGGCCAAGGCGCTGGCGATCTCGCTGGGCGCGCGCTTCACGCGTATTCAATTCACGCCCGATCTGTTGCCGACCGACATCGTCGGCGGTATGGTCTATTCGGCCACCAACGGCAGTTTCTCGTTTCGTCCGGGGCCGATCTTTGCCCAGTATGTGCTGGCGGATGAAATCAACCGGGCCTCTCCCCGGACGCAGTCCGCCCTGCTGGAGGCCATGGGAGAGCGGCAGGTGACGATCGAAGGCGAAACCCGGGTGCTGCCCAGACCCTTCATGGTGATCGCGACGCAGAATCCGGTCGAATACAACGGAACGTATCCCCTGCCGGAAGCGCAACTGGATCGTTTCGCCCTGCGCATGTCGTTGGGATATCCGACCCGCGATCAGACGGTGGGCATTCTACGGGACCAGCGCCAGGCGCATCCCCTGGCCTCGTTGCGTCCCGTCATGGAACTGGACACGCTCGCATCGTTGCAGGCCGCCGTGCGCGAGGTGGCGGTGGAGGATTCGGTACTGGACTACATCGTCCGCCTGGTGGAGCGCACCCGGCGCGACGAACGCATCGAGCTGGGCGCCAGTGCCCGGGGCGCGCTGGACTTGCGCCGCTGCGCCCAGGCGCGCGCCCTGCTGGAGGGGCGCGACCATGTGCGCCCGGCGGATGTCAAGAACGTGGCCGTCAACGTGTTGGCGCATCGGTTGATGCTGGACGTCAAGGCGCGTCATGCGGGCGTTCGGGACGAGGAGGTGGTGCGGGACGTGCTGGCGCGGGAGGACGTGCCTGCGTGAAACGGCGTCGTCACGTTGGAGTTCGACGCCGACGCCGGTGGTTGTTCCCGTCGGTCGGTTCCCGTCTCAACCGCGATGCCGGCCGTCTGGCGGTTGACAGCATTCCGTTCCTGGGATGGTTGCATTACGGGTTGACGGCCTGGACGACGCGTTCGCTTCTGATCGTTCTGCTGGTCGGGGTGGGGCCGACGGCCGGCATTTACCTCTCGGGTTTCGATACCGGTGGCGTCAGTCTCGGGTTTGCCGTCCTGGGCTGGGTTGTGGCCACCATGGCCTGGGGCTGGTTCTGGCGTCCGCGCCTGCAAGTGCAGTCGCGGTACCCGCGGGCGGTGTTTTGCGGGGCACGCTTCCAACTGGGATACGAAGTGGTCAACACCGGTCGGCGCCGGCTGCGGGATTTGTCCGTGGGACCGCTCGTTTTTCCCGACCCCACGCAGTTGCGCCTGATTCCGGGGCGGCTGCCGCTGCTGGCGCCGGGAGAGCGCCGCGAGGTGTCCGCGCTGGGCCTGGCACGGCGTCGCGGGCGCTTTCGATTGCCGCCTCTGCGTTACGACAGTTCCTTTCCGGGAGGACTGTGGCGTTGGGGCCATACCGGTCGCCAAGCCCATACCCTGGCCGTGTATCCGGGGTTTGCGCGTTTGATCCGGCTCGATCTGCCCCTGGGACCGCGTTTTCGCCAGGAGATGGATTCGTCGCATCGCCTGGTGCGGGAGGCGCTGGAATTTCACGGCTGCCGGGAATACCGTGAGGGCGACGTGCTGCGTCACGTGCATCCACGGTCCTCGGCGCGGTTGGGCATCCCGGTCGTCAAGGAGTTCCAGTCCGAGGGCCGCGGCCGTACGGCCGTGGTGGTGGACACCTGGCGCGGCGCCTGGCCCCTGTCCCTGCTGCTTCCGCGGCGGGATCCCGTGGAGCAGGTCTTGTCGCTGGCGGCGGCGGTGGTCGACGCCCTGGCGCGGACCGACCGCGTGCTGGAGCTGCTGGCGGCGGGGCCGGGACTTTACCGCTTTGTCAGCTCCGGCCGCGCGGGCTACCTGGACGAGGCCCTGGAAATCCTGGCGGACGTGTCGAGCTGTTCGCGGGACCCGCTTGCCCGGCTCGAACCGCTGTTGCTGGAGGAAATCCGCGCCATTCAAAGCGTCTGCCTGGTGCTGACCCGCTGGGATCGGCGCCGGGCCGATCTGATGCGCCAACTGGTCGTCCGGCAGGTGGGATGCAAGGCGGTGGTGGTCAGCCGGAAACCGCTGCCGCCGGAGGATTTGCCGGACAACGTGGTGGTCGTCACCCCCCGTGCCGTCCGCCGTGGAGAGGTGGTGACGTTGTGAGTTCGTCCGCTTCCAAACGGGGCGCGCGCGGTCGATTGACGACCTTGCTGGAGGTGCTGCTGCTGTCCTGGGTGGCCGGTTGGTATGGCGGCCAGGAGGCCCAGGGACTGATGGTCATGGCGTTGATCCTGGGGGGGCTGTCGCTGGCGTCGCCGCGATTGCTTCCGGGCACCGCGCGCGCCGTGATCTGGGCCACCCTGGGGGTGGTGTTCGTGGCCCTGGCGGCCAACGTGTCGCGCGTCACGCCGCCCGAGGGTGTGGCTCGGATATCGGGCGCGTACCCGTACGACCGCGTCGTGACGGTGCTGTTCGCGCTGGGGTTGACGGCCTTGTTTTTTCGTCCTTCGCGCGCAACGGTCTCGGTGACGATTGTTGCCGTGCTGCCGATGATGATGCTGCTCCTGACGCGCGCGCGTACCACGACCTTCGGCGCGGTCTGGCGCGAACCGTCGCTCTGGGGAACCTTGTTCCTGGCGGCGCTGCTGTTGCAGGTCGAGCGCTGGTCGGCGGCGCGGGCGCTCGGCGGACCGGGCGGGGCCGTCAGGGAATTGATCGTCCGGTTCGTAATGGCGCTGTGCATCGTGGGGTTGGCGCTGCCATTGACCCCCTTGCTGGAAAAACGCGCGGAGGCCCTGCGTTCGCGGCTTACCGGCGTGTTGCATCCGCGGTTCCATGCGCCCGGCCGCGGGCGGCGCAACCGTCTTTCCCTGCGCCCGCCGGAGGCCGGGTGGGGCGACAAGGTGCGTGTGCTGATGGCGATCGGCGGTACGTCGGCTCCTCCGGGATACCTGCGCGAATCGGTCTTCGTACGCTACCTCCACGGCATGTGGCACGCCGACACGATCGAGATCGGTCCCTTGAACCTGGCCGAACTGCCCGAGGAGGATGCGACCTTCGGCGCGGCGTACCTGCTGCCCGCCACGGAAGGGGACGCCCGCGTTGAAACGCTCACGCGACTCGACTATCGCGTCTTCGACCGCCGCTTCACCGCCGGGTTCTGCCTGCCCGGGGACGCGCGCGTGCTGCGCGTGGCGGACCTGG
>CAZIUM010000252.1:0-4085 GCA_964542285.1 uncultured Lentisphaerales bacterium | reverse complement strand
TACAACAGCAAGGGACTCGTGCGCGATTGCCTGATTGTCAACAACACCGCCCTGGGCACGGGTCTGGGAGCGGTTGGCGGACTCTTTGTCGGCACGGATATGCGCGTCCGGGGAAGCGTGATTTCTAACAACATTTCCCTGGGCGTGGTCAGCGCGGCGGGAGGCGTTTATCTTTCCACGCGCGCGGAACTACACGATTGCCGCGTGATCGCCAATCGCGGGGTGCGCACGGGAGGCATCTACAGCCGCTACGCTTCCTGGATCGTCAACAGCACGATCGCGCACAATACCGGCAGCAATTCCCTGACGACTTCGGACGGGTTGACGGCCGGCGGGCTTTATATCGAGAAGGACAGCCAGAACATCCGCAACTCCCTCTTTGCCCATAACGTCAGCTTCAGCGCCTACCGGGGCGCCGGTGCGCTTTACGGCGGGCAAACTCCTTTCATGATGGAATCCTGCACGCTGGCGTCAAACCGGTTCTATCAGGTCAACGGAAGCGGAACGGGCGCCGGCGGCTATGTGGATGGCGGAGACCTCTACTGGACGAACTGCATCGTGTTCCACAACATCTCTCAATCCTCCCCCGTTTTCGACAGTTTCTGGTTGATCAACCGCGCCAACACCAACCGGATTTTCAACAGTTGCATCGAACGACCCCAGTACGCGATGGCCGCAACTCAGCAGAACATTGGTGATGATCCTCAATTCTTCCGACGCGACGGACTCGATTTCTCTCTTTCAAAGCTTTCGCCCTGCATCAACCTGGGCGCGCATCACGAGTGGATGAAGAGTGCGGTAGACCTGGCAGGCAACCCACGCATCGATATTCACTACGGCAATCTGCCCGATATGGGCGCGTTTGAATTCACCGTCGGACCTCCTCCGGGCACGACGATCCTCGTGCGCTGAAGGGACATTGCGCAGAAGACAACAGACGACCGCACGAACGGCGGGGAAGACGAAAGATCAAACCAAAGGAAACAAACATGAACTACGCAAGTCGGGCAGGATGGATTGTCGGATTGTTTCTGGCAGGCTGCGCCTTCTCCGCCGAGGTTGACACCACGTCGATCACACCGCAGCGCACCATGATCGTTGTGGCTTCCACGGACGATCCGCGCGAAGAAAAAATGCGCCTCGACGCTGCCCAGGAACTGCAAAAGCATCTGGCGCTGGTCTTCGGCACCACCAACCTCCCGATCACGGTTGAAAACGGAACGCCGCCCGGATACCATGCACTGAAGATCGGCATCGCGCCGGAGGTTGACGAAACCCCGCTGGCGGACCAGGAAACGCGCTGGTGGACGACCCCAGAGGCTACCTACCTGTATGGCGAGGGTACCCGGGGAACATTGTATGCAGTGTACGGTTTTCTGCAGGACCAGGTCGGCATCCGCTGGACCGCCCCGGGTGATGCCGGCATTATTTTCACTCCGGCAAAAGAAATTAGCCTGCAAAACGGGGTGCGGAACTGGATACCGGCTCTGCGCTACCGTTCGATTCGTCTTGGAGACGCCCGCAAACGGGACCAGGTCATTCCGCTCAGCGGCGACCTCGCCCGCTTCAAGGAGTTCCGGCAGACGCTGCAAGAGCATAATGGCTTTGCCGAAGACGTCTTCCGCTGGCAAATACGCATGCGCATGTACGGATCGCGCCCCGGCGGCGGGCATGCCTTCAGCGACTGGTGGGAGAAGTACGGGGAAACCCACCCGGAATATTTCGCGCTCAACAAATTCGGCAAGCGCGAACCCGTCCCCATGCCCAAGCCCGAACAGACAGCCTCTTTCGTCAAAGTCTGCCCGAGCAACCCCAGGGTGGCGGACCAGTTGATCGCCGACTGGCTGCCCCGCAAAGACCGCATGCAATTTGTCAATGCCGGTGTCAACGACGGCTCCCGGAATTTCTGTGAATGCGAAAACTGCAAGGCCCTGGACGCCCCTCTGCCGGGCGAGAAGTGGGATGAGCACCTGACGGACCGCTATGTGCATCTCGCGAATGCCGTGGCCATCAAGGCACGCGAACATCGGCCCGATGCCTACGCAACCATGTACGCCTATCTCACGACCCTGCAGCCGCCCCGTCGTTTGCGCCTCGAGCCCAACATCGTGGTCCAGCTCGTACCGTATATCGATCCTCTCGATCTCGACATGGTGAATCGTCATTTCGAAGGCTGGCGCAAAGCGGGGGCTACCCAGCTCATGTTGCGTCCCAATTACCATCCGAAGTACATGAAAACCGTTCTGCCGCTGGGCATCGAGCGACAGATGTTCGACGTGTTTCAGGCCGCCGTCTCCAACGGTTGCATCGCAACCGACTATGACAGCCTGGTCAACAACTGGCCCGTTACGGGCCTGTCCGATTATGTTCTGGCACGCTCCATGGCCGAACCGGATCGACCGTTCGAATACTGGGCCGAAGAATACTATTCCGGCTTCGGCACGGCATCCGGTGTGGCGCGAGAGTATTTCGAATTCTGGCGCGAGGAACTCTGGAACGGTCGTCTCAAACCCGACATCGTTCGTATCTGCAACCGCGGTGGCGCCGGAGACTTCGCCCGGGGCCTACTGTGGTCCCTGGGAGACTACTACCGGGAGGAGGACTTCGTGCGGGCGGCCCGCATTCTTGACCGTGCCCCCGTAGAAAATCTCTCCCCGGCGGAAGCGAAACGATTGTCCGAACTGAAACTGGCCACCGAGCACGCGCATCTCATGTTCCGCGCCATTGTCGCGCAACCCCAGGACAAGAGCGAACATGCCGAGCGCCTGCTGGCGTTCCGCCGACGCCACAAAGACGACCTCCCGTTGCGCTGGCTCGGCGTATTTGCGCGCGAACTCGACAATGGCGATTTGACCGGCCTGATGATCGCGGAGGAAATGCGGGACTATCTCAAGCCCTGGCTCCCGACCGACCTGGCCTGGAAGTTCCAGATCGACCCCCAAGACAAGGGGCTGAAGGAACAGTGGCAGAAACGCCCCTGGAATTTCGTATCGGACTGGGTAGCTTTCCGCACGGATCGTTTCATCGAAAGGCAGTTCGAATTCGACGAGCCCCATAATTTGCCCGAGGAATTGGCGGAAGCGATCTTCGACTACGATGGCATCTCATGGTATGCCACGCGGATTCGGATTCCCAGGAACTGGCGCAATCGCAAGATACTCCTGCGCTTCGGCGCGGTTGACGAATCCTGCTGGGTGTATGTGAACGGGCGCCTGGCCGGCGAGCATCTTTACAAGGAACGGAACGACTGGAAAACCCCCTTTGAAATCCGTATCGACACCCTGGCGGATTGGGACGCCGATCTACAGGATATCCGAGTGCGGGTTCAGGACACGGCCGGAATGGGCGGCATCTGGCGCCGGGTCTGGCTGGTTTCGAAGGCCGCCGAAAATGAAACGCTTAATGCACCGGCAACCGCGAAATGATTGCCACCAGGAAACCCAAACCAACGGAACGACCCATGCCACGGAACCCAACGTCCCGATCGAACCCACCCCGAAGGCAAGCCCTGCTGACGACGTCATTATTCTTGGCGGCACTGTGGGGCACAACACCCCCCGCCGCGGCGGAAAGCATTGCCGTGTCACCGGACGCTTGCCGCATCGTGGTGCCGGACGACGCCAGCCCGCGGCTCATGGATGCCGCCCGGGAACTGCGGCTTCACCTGTCGCGGGTGCTGGAAAGCGAAATTGCAATGCAACCCGGCGATGAAACCGTTTCGGGCCACTATCGTTTTCTCGTCGGCTTTCCCGCCCCAAACGATAAGCAGCCCCTGGACGCCGAAGAATCCCGCTGGCGCATCCTTCCCACGGAAACGTATTTTTACGGCGATGACGAAGGAAGCCACCGCGGTACGCAGAACGCGGTGTACGGATTCCTGGAAGACCAGCTTGGCGTTCGCTGGGTCGAGCCCGGCGAAGACGGCATGGTTTTCCGTCACCAAAAGCAATTGCTACTGACGGCAGGCGACTTTCGCTGGCAACCGAAACTGGTTTTTCGCAAGATTCGCCAGAGCATCCGCCGTGATCGCCCCCACCGCCCCATCGGCGCGCCGTACACCACCCCCTTCCTGCTTTCGGTTGAGG
>CAZIUM010000251.1:0-4117 GCA_964542285.1 uncultured Lentisphaerales bacterium | reverse complement strand
GGCGGAAATTCATGGTATTCGCCGCCGGTCAGCACGATCGATTGAATGCGGTGTACGCGTGTCGGACTGCCGGCCCCGCCGCACCAGGCCAGGTCCGCCTCGAGGTCATCGAGACTCCACTGGTCGATCAGCAGGCCCCGGCGGGCCAGTTCCTCGCAGCGTTGGATCGTTGCGGCGGAACGTTCGTCGTCCGTGGCGTCCGGCATTTCTGTCCCCATGGCCCTGGCGACTTCGGCTTGAGAACGGGCCTTCTTGAAACGCATCAGGCGTTTCATGGCCGCCGGACGAGGCACGTTGGCCGATTCCATCACCGTCAGCAGCACCGGCAGCGGCGCGCGACAGGTTTCCGTACCCGAGCCGATGTTGCGGCGCACCAGGACCTTGTCGCCCTCCAGGCACAGGTCTTCCATGTAGGTCAACAGGGTGTAGCCGATCTTCTCGGCCAACTGCGGACCGACCTGGGCCGTATCCCCGTCGATCGCCTGGCGACCGCAGAAGACCAAATCGGGCTTGAGGCGACGCACGGCGCAGGACAGGATGTAGCTGGTCGCGAGCGTGTCCGAAGCCGCGGCACGCCGGTCGGTGATCAGGGCCACGCGGTCGGCTCCCCGAAACAGGGAGTCGCGCAGCACGTCACAGGCGCTGGGCAGCCCCATGGTGATCACGGTCACCGTCCCGCCATGCTCGTCGCGTACCCGCAAGGCCGCTTCGAGCGCATGAAGGTCCTCAGGATTAAAAATGGCAGGCAGGGCGGCACGGTTGACGGTTCCGTCTTCCCGCATCGCTTCTCCGGTAATCCGCTTGGTATCCGGCACCTGCTTGATGCAAACGACACTGTTGTAACCCACGATCCAATCCTCGTTTGGTGATTTCGATCCGTTGGCGGAGCCTGGCAAACCAAACCTCCTGGCCCCGAAAAGCCAGACATCATAGCTTCCGAAGGCCTCATAAGTCAATCCCGCGCTAAACGACAATAATTTACAACACGGCATCCATGTTGCCCGTGTCTCGATCGGATGGTATGATTCGGACATGAAATCGGTTATGGCGTTGATTTCTGATGGGCTCATGCAGGGCAATGTCCAAGCCCTGCTGATTGGTGGTCATGCCTTGAGCGCGTTCGGCTACCAGAGAGCGACGATCGACGTCGATTGCCTCATGGCAATCCCCGATGTCACGGTATTGCACAAGGTTCTCACGGCGGCCGGGTACCGGAGGATCGAACAAACTCAGACATTCGCGCATTATACGCATCCGTCGGGCACCCTGCTCGATGTCGATGTCATGCGGGTCGATCGCGACACGTTTGACAAGCTCCATGCCCAAAGCAACCGTTACCGCATCGGCAACGCCGAAATGCGTGTTCCCTGTCTTCTGCATCTCATTGCGCTGAAATTGCATGCCATGAGAAACAATCAGAAACGGGAACTCAAGGACTTGGCGGATATTGTCGAGTTGTTGCGGGCAAACCCGGAAAAGGTCAGCCGCGAACAACTTCTCGCCACCTGCGAGCGTTATGGCCCGAAAAACATCTTCCTTCAGATTGAGAAACACCAATGAGCGACAAGTTAACCTTACCCACGGATATCCCGTTGCAGGAGAAGCCGAAGTTGTTGCCGCCCGATGTGTACCTGGAATGGGTCATGGAAGCCGTCCGTCATCTGCAAGAAGCCGGTCGTTTGGAAGCCATGCGGCACAGCCCGTCACGTCGGCCGGCGGAAGTACCGTTCAGGCTATAACCAAACCTGGGCCGCTTTCCGCGTATGCATGGAAACGAATTCAGGACGTGACACTCCAAACTTCGCGACATTCGACGCCCGGCACTCGTCGCCCGGCATCCGAACTCCAGCACCATATCAAGGTTCATTCCCAAGATTCCGGCGGCGATAGACGCTGCCGAGGCCTCGTGATACACTGCGCGCATGTACTTGGCGGACTCGACGTTTCATTTGCTGGACATGCTGGTCATGGGAGTTTACCTGGCCATCATGCTGATCATCGGACTGTGCTTCGCGCGCCGACAACACAGCACCGAAACGTATTTCCTGGCCAACCGTTCCATGCCCTGGGCGCCGGTAGCCTTGAGCATGTATGCGTCGCTGACCAGCGCCACCACCTACCTGGCGCTTCCCTCGGAAGCCTACCATCGGAACATCGCCATCGTCGTAGCCGGGCTCAGCAGCCTGTTGGCGGCCCCCTTGTTGATCTTCCTGATTTACCCCGTGTACCGCCGCCTGAGGGTGACGACCAGCTACGAATACATCGGACAACGTTTCGGACCGCGGGCACGCTGGGTCACCTCGCTGCTGTTCGTGCTGGCCCGCCTTTCATGGATGGGCCTGGTGGTCTTTGCGCCCTCGCTGGCCCTGTCGCTGATGACCGGCTGGCCGCTCTGGGCCTGCATCCTGTCGATGGGGCTGCTGGCGACGAGTTACACGGCCATGGGCGGCCTCTCGGCGGTCCTGTGGACCGACGTAGCGCAGTTCATCGTACTGGTCGGCGGCGCGATATGGGTCGCTATCGCCGTCAGCACCGGGACACCGGGAGGCGTTTCGCAAATCCTGGAACATGCCTCCTCCACGGGCCGCCTGGACGTCTTCGCGTGGCGGCCCAGGCTTGCGGAAACCACCTTGATCAGCGCCGGCTTGTGTTTTTTCCTGCAGATGCTGCAGGATTACGGCACCGACCAGGTCAGCGTGCAACGCCTGATGGCCATTCGCAAGGACTCTGGAGTGGTCAAGGCGCTGCTTTTCAATTCCATGACCGACCTGCTGATGATCGGGTTGCTGCTGTTTATCGGGCTGGGCATCCTGGCCTTTTACGCCGCCTCCGGCGCCCCCCCGGAACTGTCGCAACCGGATCAACTGCTTCCGCACTTCATCGTGAACCAGTTGCCGGCGGGCATCGCGGGCTTGTTGATCACGGCCATCCTGGCCGCCGCGATGTCCAGCATGGACTCGGGCATCAACTCCCTGGCGACGGTGATCACCTCGGACCTGGTGCGTCCCCTGCGCCCGGACCTGCCGGACGCCAAGGCGCTGCGGCTGGCGCGCGGGCTGACCCTCGTGCTGGGAGCGACGGCCACGGGACTGGCCTTCGGAGTGGGCCGTTTCGAAAACATCCTGGACGCCTTCAGCACCTTCATGGGATTGTTCAACGCCCCGGTGCTGGCCTTGTTCCTGCTGGGGCTGTTGTCCCGGCGGACCCGATTCAACCACTGGCTGGTGGCGCTGGCGATTTCCATGCCGTTGGCCTTGCTGTTGCGTTCCCACCTGGACTGGTCCTGGCGTTTCCCGGTTTCGTTCGCCCTGTGCTTCTTCCCGGCCTGGGGCCTCAGCCTGGCGCGACGCGATGACGGCGAACGGGGGAACCGGGCCCCATGATCGATGGCGCAAGGATGTGGAGACCGGCAACGACGGAGCATGAAAAAGATGGTTTCCTAGTTAGGCCGGAGTGCTACAATACGCATCAATTGATATGACTCACCGGGCGACGACATTTATATGCCGAATTTTCCTGCTACTGACGCTGCCGGCCTGGCCGCGTTGGGCGTCGGCGATCCCTCCCCTGCCCGATTTCGTGGTCGAATCGATTTCCGTCGGTCCGTCCAACCTGGTCGAAGGCCTGCCGGTGCCGATAGCGATCACGGTCAGGAACCAGGGCGACGCCCCCGGAGACAGTCGTTTTATCGACCTCTGGTTCAATCGTCCCACGAACCCCGCGCCCGTCTTCGGCGAGGTCGGCGACTGGTGGGGACCTGTCGGACCTTTGGCGGCGGGTGAGTCTCGTACCCTCAGCGCGGCACTGTATGCCGCGCAACATCCCGGGACCAACCGTCTTTGCGCCTGGATCGAATTCGAAAATCTGGTCACCGAAACGGCCCCCAGCAACAACTGGCTTTGTATTGACTATGCAACCGAACCGCTTTACACCACGCGTCAACCCGTCCACCGGTTTTGGTCGGATCAGTTTCGTGCGCACTTTTACATCATGGGCGATGCGGAACGCGACCGGATCATCGCCAAGTATCCAGGAATATGGAACTACGAAACGGTCGCATGGTATGCCTACCCGGTGCGGGCCGCGGGCGCCCAACCCGTTCACCGGGTCGGGTCCG
>CAZIUM010000250.1:0-4137 GCA_964542285.1 uncultured Lentisphaerales bacterium | reverse complement strand
CTGCCGACATGGCAGCTATGCCCCCCTCCGGCCAAAGCAGATGAAATGTCCCTGATTTTCGCAGACAGGGGGTTGATTTTAGTTTGCAATTATCTTCTGAATGTGATAATGACTTTTCTTGAATGTGGGTAGCCGCATCTTCCGATCGTTTCGGATTTGCGGCAAAAAGGAGTGTGTTATGCGTGCACCATTACTTGTCCGGGCGCGGCCAAGAGGTTCCATCTGGCTTTGTAGCCTGTTGATCTGGTCTATGCTGGGGACGGCGGCCCGCGCCGAGCGCCTCGTCTGGAATGGTTCTGAAGGGGACGGCGACTGGTTCAACGCCGCTAACTGGAACCCGCCACAAATTCCCGCCGACGGCGACGACGCGGTGATCGACCAGGCCATGGCCCCGGGTGTACTCCTGACCAACTCCACGGCGGCACTTTCGGTCCTTGCAATCACGAATGCAACCCTGACGACGACGAACTGGGTTACCACGATTCGCGCCGCCGAAACGATCGTCGCCAACCAGGCCACCGTCACCTGCGCAGGCCCCTTCATCCCACCGGGGATGTCGAACCGCGTGCAGATCGTCTGCTCGAACCTGACGGTCGCTTCCGGCGGTCGCATTGACGTGGACCGAAAGGGATATTCCGGAGGAACATACCGAGAAAACGGCTACGGTCCGGGCGCGTCGACCTACTCCCACACGGCGCCCAGTGCCGGGGCGGGACACGGCGGCGACGGGGGTTTGACCTCCGGTCTGCGCCGGGGCGGACCCCGATACGGTGCAGTGGAGACCCCGGAGACTCCCGGCAGCGGTTCCGGCGCTACCTATAATGCGCGGGGAGTTCACGGCGGTGGTGTGATTCGAATCGCGGCCGACGGCCATGTGCGAATCGACGGCATCCTGTCGGCCAACGGAGAATCTGGAATCTTGCCCGGCAGCCGCCCCTCGGGCGGCGGGGCCGGAGGTTCGGTCTGGATATCCTGCCGCACGTTTGCGGGCATGAACGGCGTCGTGCAGGCGGATGGCGGCGCGGGGCTTTCGGATAATTCCGGGGGCGGCGGCGGCGGATACATCGCCCTGCATTACGACACGGAGGCGCAGTCCGCCCTGGAACAGCCCCTCCCCTCTGTGCGCTTCACGGTCAACCCGGGCCGCGGCGAGTCCTACCATCCCGTCGCGGAGCCTCCGGCGGTTCCGATGCCTGACGACAGTATGTATGTCGACCGCACGCTGGAGGCCGACTGGGGCGCACTGTATTTTTCCGACGACCGCGGCGTGGTGTCTCTCTCCGAAACCGTGGACAACATCGCAGGCTATTTGGCTTTCGGCAACGCGGTATCGGATTTTTCCCTCGTATCGCTTGTTCTCGACAACGCCTACCTGGGGTTTGCCGACGACGCCTCGCTCACCGTTACGAACGATCTGGCGACGACCGCCAGCGGGGGCCTGATCGGGCGCGACCGGCTGACCTTGACGGTCGGCGGCGACACGTTTTTGCGGGGGGACAGCCGCATCGACGGCGTTCTCCATTTCAGCGGCGCGGGCGATCTGGTCGTGGAGGACGCGGGCGCGGTGAGTCTTGGCAGCGGCTCGACCGTCCTCGTGAACGGCGCACTGGTGGTCACGGGCGAGTTCGTGCATGTAAGCATGAAGGGCGTCGACGCCGCGTTTGGGGGCGACATTTTCATTCAGGACGGCGCCTGGATGGCCTGCCGCGGGGACGGCACCAACGGCAGCCTGGGGGAATTTGCCATGCGACTGGCAACCGCCGGAGACCTGCGTCTGGATTCCGGGGCCCATCTCTATTGCTTCGCCGATCCAGATCGGGGCGGCATCCCCGAGATTCTGTGCCGTGACCTGGTTGTCTCCACCGGGGCCGAAATCCTGGGAGATGGTCGTGGCTATGGCGGCACGCGGGGTCCGGGAAGCGTCAGCGGCTCCGGAACCGCTCCCAACGGCGGGGGAGGGCATGGCGGCGGCGGGGGCGTGGCCAGCAACGGCAGGGCCGGGGGGGTACCCTACGGCTCCACGGAGGAACCGCGCGAACCCGGCAGCGGAGGCGGCGCCACGCATCAGGATGCCAATGGCGAAACCGGCGGCGCGGGCCTGCGCATCGCGGCGAAGCGGCATGTACTCGTCAACGGGCTGGTCTCGGCCAACGGCAGCCCCGGACGCCTGCTGAGCAGCGACCGCAATACCGGCGGCGGCGCGGGCGGATCGATCTGGCTGAGTTGCGTAACCTTCGCCGGCACCGGCGGCGTGGTGCGGGCCGAAGGCGGCGACGGGGCCGTCAATGTCCAGGCTTCCGGCGGCGGGGGCGGCGGGCGCATCGCGGTCCATTACGACACGACAGCGCAATCGGCGATGCCGCCATCCACCGTGCGATTTTCCGTCGGCCCGGGACGCGGATTCCGACCGCTGGAGGAACCCACCACACAGTACCTGGCCGACAAGACCGCCTACATTCACCGACAGCACGAGGCCGACTGGGGCTCGCTTTATTTTTCCGACCCCGCGGGAATCGTCCCCATGGCGGAAACCATGGCGGAAGTCAGCGGCTACCTGAACTTTGCATGCGGCAGTTCCACCCAGACCCTGGCCTCGCTGACACTCGACAACGCCTGCGTCGGGTTCGGCACCCTGGATCGTCTCGCCGTTGCCTCCTCGGTCTCCATTCCCGCAAATTCGGCGTTGCTGGGACGCACCCCGATTTCCTTCGAAATCGGTGAAACCCTCGAAATTGCGGGCGAAATGCGGTTGGATGCGCCGGTAGAAATTCGATGCGGCGGGGAATTGCGCATCGACAGCTCGGGCACGGCAAGCGTCGTCGAGCAATCGATCCTGGAAATTGGCGGCGACCTGGTGGTCACGGGCGCGGCGGCCAACCTCATGATGCGCGGGATTGACCTCCAGGTCGCGGGCGGGGTGCTCCTGGCCGATGGTGCCTGGCTATCTGCCATGGGTCATGGCGAAGAGGATGGCGGCAGCCTCATGACCATGGCGGTTGCGGGAGACCTCCAAATCGCTTCCAACGCCTGCCTGTATGTCTATTCCGATCCCGACCAGGGCGCCTCGCCCCGGTTTCGTTGCAATCGTCTCACGGTGCTTGAAGGGGGTGCTTTCCGGGCCGACGCGCGGGGATACGTGGAACGCATGGGCCCGGGTCAAGGCGCCTACGGCGGGGCGCCCAGCGGTTCTCCGACGGGCGCCGGCGGGGCGGGACACGGCGCGCCAGGGGGTCAATCGGCCAATCTCATCGCCGGCGGCATTGCCTACGGCCAGCCCTTGCTGCCGGTCGCGCCGGGGAGCGGCGGCGGATACTGCGCCAACAGTGCACGGGGAGGAACGGGCGGAGGCCTGATTCGGGTACGGGTTCAGAAAACAGCTCAAATCGACGGTCGATTGGACGCGAATGGCGGCGATGGAGGTCTCCGGAGCGAAAATCGCGCGCCGGGCGGGGGCTCCGGCGGCGGCATTCACCTGGTCGCGGGGGGCCTGCTGCGTGGCGGCCCCACGGGACGCCTGACGGCCACTGGCGGTCATAGCGGCGATCCCACGCATGTCGCCGGCGGCGGAGGCGCGGGCGGACGCATCGCCGTCTGGGAATTCATCGACGATGCCGGCTACGATCTGATTCTGGCCGGAGACTTCTCAACGGCCGTCAGCAACCGCGTGCCGGTGCACTTCTCGGGAGAATGGACCGCCGCGGGCGGCCAGGGATTCGAAGATGGGGGCGACGGCACGATCGTCTTCCTCCGCGCGCAGCCCAGCGGAACCCTTCTCCTGCTCAGATGACCTCCCGGTGTTGATTCCGGATCTGGATACGCGCGGGGACCCGCGCGGCGGACGACACGAAGGTCGTCCCTCCATTCAGTCCGTCGCCGGGGTCAGGCCGTCGGCGGCCGCGATGGCGCGCGGGACCATCAACGTTCCCGGCGATTTCGCCCAGAGAATCGGAATGGAATAGAGGTAGGGGAACCGGAACCCGTTGCTGTGCAAGGCGGCGATCGTTCCGTCCTCACCGGACTCCAAGGGGATGACATGCGGTCCGGGCGAGCTTACGTCCAGCTTGCGCGAGACCGTCATCCCTTCCGCGGGCAATCCGCGATGCAGTACGAGCGTCTTGCCGCCATGTTTGTCCCAGA
>CAZIUM010000249.1:0-4157 GCA_964542285.1 uncultured Lentisphaerales bacterium | reverse complement strand
TCGGTGTATGGTCAAGTTCTGCGCCACAGTGAGCGCATTCCGTTGTTTGTTTTTCTGTTTCTGTTTTCATTTCTTTTCCTTCCTCGTCTTATATATAAGCAAACCCTGTGCCAACTGGCTTGGCATGCGCTTGTTTTTGTTTTAAGGTCGTTTTGATGCGTTTTGGTGTATTATTTAGCACGCGCCGCGCATATTGGCGCGTTCAACGTGTGACTATTTGCCGCCCCTGTGTCAAATTGTGTCGCCGTTTGGCTCGGTTCGTTGATCGCCGTCGGTTATGTGTTTTCGATTTCGTGGAGCGCGCATAGGATATTCGCCTTGACACATGATATACCACGCAACATAATAGCACCCATGCAACCACAAGATTATTTTTTTACCCTCCCGCAGGTGGCCGCCAGGCTGCAAGTTTCGCGGGCTACCGTGCATCGTTGGGTGCGTGTGTACGAGCGCTCCGGCGGGCGACACGGTTTGCCGGCCGTGCGTCTGGGCGCCAGGTGCATCCGGGTGCCGGCGGGGTCGCTCGATGCCTGGGTTCAGCGGCGCGATACCGCGAATAGGGACATCACACCATGATGGGCGGCCCCGGATGGATTAAGGCGAGCGGAACGCCGCCGCGGGCGAGCGGTGGCCGGCGTGGACCGGGCGCGCCTGGGGATCGTGGCGCGCCTGGGGCCGGATCGGTGGTGTCTGCGTGGCACGTGATATATAGTCACGGGGTTTTGAGCACAAGTGCAACGCTGGCAATGGTTTACGCGGCGCGGTATATCGTACGGTATACTTGCGGCATGGAGTTGCGGGGCTATGGTGGCCGGTGTGTGGGGTTTCGTTCGGCTCCTGGGAGAGCGGATCGCGCGCATAGGGGGCGGGGGGGGTTGCCGGGCATCGGCGAGGGGGCCCTTTATATATATCCATTGTGGGGTTTGATAGAAACGGCATGGGTGCCGGGATTGGAGTCGAGATGTATCGGAGCGAGGTTTGGGAAGTGCCACAAAAGCATAGCGATGATGTCGAAGAGCGTGGATCCGGGCGGAATGTATGGCGGTGGGTTGTGGTGGTCGTGTGGCGTGCAAAATTATGGCGTTGTCTGCGGGAGGTCCGCCAGAGACTTCCGCCGGCTTGGGAGTGGATGGTCGTCCGCGCAAAAAAAAGAAGGCGCAAAGTCGACCGGCTCCACCTACGTACAGCGATTAAAAAGTGGTCGCCGCCGGCGAGGGTACAACGAGGCCAGTACGACAACAATGCACACGGGCGGGAGTATGCTCGGGAGCAGGCCGCGCATGGAAAGCGCCCAGGAGCCCAAAAAAACGGCAAGGGCGACAGGGCGCCGGAAACGGGCCTAGAAGGCAGGGGAGAAACGGGACGTGCAATCACAAGCGGGAACCGCGAGGAAGGCAGCGGCCCTACACAGGGGACGGATGGCAACCGAAAAAAGAGGACCTCGCAAAAAAAAGGCGCGCGGGAAAAGGTCCGGGGACGGCGAAAAAGGAGGCCGGCGCGAAAAAAGGGGCGCGCAAGAAAACAACGCAGGGATAGAACATAACAGCAAAAACATAAAGGTGGGAGCTACCATGAAAACGAAACGTGATATGGACAAAGACTGCTTGAAAAAGGCGGATGGTGAGATGTCGGGTGTTGAACATGGGGGTCCAAAGGGCCGTGGGGTTATGGACAAACGGCAACAAGATCGCACTGACGGCGGACCAGCAGCGTGTGGCGGGACCGACCGCAAGGAGACAAAAGCCAAGGAACGGGAGCCGGGGGATGGCGCCGATAAGGGCAGCATGGGGCCGGACGGACAGACGCGGGGACAGGGGCAGGCTGGGCCGGCGCAGGGAGAGCTGGGAGTCGGGATGGAATGGGATTTGGACGCCGTGGCGCATTATGGCGGATTGCGGCGTGAGTTCGTGACGGCGGCGTTTGATGCAACAACGCTGATCTGTGGGGTGCAATACGAGGTGGACCGCGGCCGCGTGATGCTGACGTGGGAGGCGGTGGAGCGGGTCATGCGTGGGTGTGGGCACCGGTTTGACCAGGAGACGTTGAAGCTGGCGCGGATGCCTGGGTCGCGTGACCCGGGTTGGAATCGACCGAGGTTCGTGCGGTTGCGGATCACCAACCCCTTCGCCGGGAAACGGGTGGTGCTGGGGTACCGCATGGACAACGGCGAGGGGGCGCGCTGCATGGTGCCGAACGCTGAAATGTTCGTGGTGGGTATGCACATTGTGGTGCAAAAAACGGCGCTGGCTAGCCAGCCGGACCTGTTCGAGCTGGCGGAACCGCAGCCACGGTCGAAAGGCAGGTGGTAGGCATGGCCGGGAAAAAAGCACCCTGGTGGAAGTGGTTCCCGACGGATTACATCGCGGCGGTGACTACGTTGGATTTACGGCTGCAGGGCGCCTGGATGAGGGTCATCAGCCATGGGCAGATGAATGGAACGCGGCCGGGGGTCATGGAGGGGAACCTGGCCTGGTTGGCGGCTGATTTCCGGGTAGAAAAAAACGAAGTTTGGGACATGCTGATGAACCTGGCTTTGATCCGGATTGGCGAGTTGAGGGTTGATCGCGGGCAGGGGTTTGAGGAGGTCACCGAGGCCTGGGCGCAGGAGCATTCCGCCGAAAAACCGGACTTGTTCTGGCGGGTGGAAATGACCTGTCGGCGGACGGTCAGGGACGCCGAATCGCGACAAAAAAAGCTGGAAAACTACTACGATCAAAAACCGGACGATTGCCAGAATGGGGCATCCTGTAACACAACCACTGACAGAATGGCGCATCCTGTCAGCGAAGGTGTGAAAAAAGAAGGTATCCTGCTCGCGCGCGAAGAGGCAGAGGCAGAGGCAGAGGCAGAACCCCTTAAGCCCCCTTTGCCGTCCCGACGTCCTGGGCGACGTAAACCGGTGGGACGCGTGGACGAAAACACCGAGCTGATGGTGCGGATCGGGAAATGGTTTGGGCGCCGCGAAACAACGAGGTGGACAACGGAAGAGGCCGGCAAGTTGAAGAGGATCAAACCGCAGGCGGATGAGCTGGACATCCTAGAGCGGTACTACCAGAGCGAGCACCGGGAAATCAAACCCTACCTGCGAACCAATGTCGAAACCCTCTTGAATAACTGGATGTCCGACGTGGACAAGGCGCGTCGCAAGCTGGAGCGGTACGAGACGCCGGAGGAACCAGGGGGGGGCCGGGAGTGCAGGATGTTCGACGGGAAGGTGGAGTGACAAGCAAGAAGGGATGAGACATGAGAGCAAAGCGATATATTCAGATGCCAGATAAGGCGACATTTACTCTTGAGAAGTTGTGTAAGACGGTGTGTTGTGATTACGGTTTACTGCATGAGCAGGTGCTGATGGAACGCAATGTCCGATTTGAGTTTGTTCTGCGACTGCGGGACGACGATGGCGAATGGGTCACGGCTGGCGACACCGTGCATTTCTCCTACGGCATACCGCCTGTGGGCGTAGACGCACCGATTATCGAACGTAACGGCAAGCTGATCGGGTTATGCCCCGGACACAAGCCGTCCGAGTTCAACTTGCGTTCGCTCCGGCGATACGTGGGGAGCTGGTACAAGCAGAACGACATGCTCACCGTTTCCGGTGGGCAGACAACAGGAGAACGTCATGGACGAGACTAAAGACCCGTCAGGGATCAAGCAGATGATGGCGAACAAACGCGCCCACCGGAATACGTGTGAAGCAACTGGTTCGACGCAGCACTTCCGCATCGAGGCCGAGTACGGCTTCGATACCGCCACGGCTCTGATACGCGATCTGATCGCGAAAGGGTTTTCCGTGGACGCAAAGCAGGACGGCAAGCTGTGGATCATCACTGGCAATCTCTCTGATGCGTCGAACACCGGGATCAGCTGCCGCCAAAACGAAGGAGAAAAACTGATGGACAACCAAGACCGAAAAGACAGCTGCGAACCTCGCAAAACCGGCGATGTAGGCGGTCAGCCTGCATCCATTGGTTCGCCGTCCGTCGAGGAGTTCTTGATACAAGAAAACAAAGACCTACGGGACGCGGGATGCAAACTGGCAGAAGCAGCCCTTTACGTCGCAAGGGAATATGACGGGTTGCATAGGTTGCTGCTGGCAGCATCTGAGTGGGCCAAGGCCGTTGCAGACGAGGGTGGCAGAGGTAAGGCGAACG
>CAZIUM010000248.1:0-4160 GCA_964542285.1 uncultured Lentisphaerales bacterium | reverse complement strand
GATTTGGAACCGCTGGAATGTCGGCCAGGAGCATGACATCGTCGGAACAATGACCTACGCTACGAAGCTGCTGGCGCAACTTTTTGAACGCTTAAAGCAGTTGGGCGTCTATGAATCGTCCCTGGTGATCGTGGCTTCGGATCACGGATTCAGTCCACCCGACGATTCCAGCATGGGTGGTGTTCTCGATGCTGGACTGCGCCTCGATCCGGTGTATAACCCGCTGGTCATGGTCAAGTCGGCGGGCGCCACGAACCCTTGTGTGGCCCATCCCATGCCGGTTTGGCTGGGCGATGTGGCGGCCACCGTGCGTGAGCATCTGGGGCTGCCGCAAGGGACTCCGGAATATGCGGTTCGTTCGCTGCTACGGGCCGGAGATGCGCAACGACGGTTGCGACTGCCGCTATTTGTGCATCCCGACCAGGCAGGATTTCACGGTTCGTTGGCGCGTTGGCCCCGGCGCCTGGTCGAGGGCGGTATCGAGGCCTTTGCCCGGGCTTCTTCTACATCCTTACCCCTGCAACTGCGACGTGGCGCAACGATCCGTGTTGCGGCCGGACTCGACAAACGGCGCAAGGAGAGCATGGCGCGCGGCTGGCTGCAGGCTACGGGTGCGCAGATACGGGTGGCGATCGAAGTCGACAGACAACTGGCGATCAAGTGCAGAGGCTTCGGCGACGTGGTGGCAATGCGCACTACGGTGGGGGAAGAAGAAGCCGAATTTCTGGAAGACCCGTCATCCATCCGCTTGCTGCTGTCCGATCCGCCGTCCGGACAATCGCTCTTTGTTGGCGGGGTGGCGCTGTCCCGCGCCGCCATTGATGCCCTGCTGCCGCCAGACCTGGCTTCCATTCCTGCCGTTGGAGACATTTTCAATCTTGCATGCATTGCCGGAAACGTGGTCTCGAACGGCTCCCCGATCGTTGCTGTCGCGACGAATGATGTCAGTCTGCAGGTGTACTACTGAGAAAACGCCCTGCCAAAGAAGTCGGACTTGGGCACCCCCTGTTGCGGTCATTGCAAACGCAAAACGCCCGTTCTGTTCAGCATCCAGTATCCAGAACAGAACCTCATCGTGGGGCCGCGGCCTGTGCCGGGCGCATGTCGTGAATGTGCCATTCGAGTCGGCGTTGTCCATTAAAATGGCTTTCTTCGAGCGTGGCGGCGAGATCGAAGGTTTCCCCGTGGGCTTGGATGGCCGGCAGCCAGGCGCCGCCGCGGAACCAGACCGCGCGCATGGCCTCCTGCCCGGGCGCAAGCAAGGTCATGCTCAGGTGTGCGCCATCGGCGCCGATGCGGCGGGGGCGTTGCGGACGGCAGGCGCGCAGTCCCCAACAGGGACGCGGGTGGCCTTCGCCGAAGGGTTCCAGCCGTTGTAGCTCTCCCCACAAGGACTCGATGTCGCCGAACTCCCACCAGCCGTCGATCTGCAGACCGGGTTGCGTTGTCAGTCGGCCGGATTGTCCGCGACAGGCCTCGGAAAAGGCTTCGCGGAAGTCTTCGAACGCCCCCGGCCGGAGCTGGAACCCGCCGGCGCGGGCATGCCCCCCGAAGCGCGCGAGGAGTCCGTCGCAGGCCTGGAACAGCTCGACGATGTTGTAGCCTTCGCCGGCGCGCGCCGAACCGCGTCCGCTGCCGTCGGACGCCAGCGCGACTACCGCCGCCGGTCGTTGATGCCGGTCGCAGAGGCGCGAGGCCACGATGCCGATCGTGCCGGCATGCCAGTCCGGGCCGCCGGCCACGATCGCGCCATGACGCGCGGGATCGAACCAGTCATGGAGTTGCTTCTGCGCCAGGGTCAGGGTCTCCGCCTCGGTGCGGCGGCGTTCGGCGTTGAGCTGCTCCAGCAAGGCGGCCTGACGGCGTGCCTCGTCGGGGTCGCCCGTGAGAACCAAATTCAGAGCCGTCATGGCCGAACGCATGCGCCCCGAGGCGTTGATGCGCGGCCCCAGCATAAAGCCGAGATGATGGCTGGTGCAGAGGCCGGGGATGCCCGTGCGGCGTATCAGCTCGCGCAGTCCGACGCGCGGACGCCGGTGCATGCGCCGCAGTCCCGCCGATACCAGGATACGGTTTTCTTCGACTAACGGAACCACGTCCGCCACCGTTGCCAGCGCCACGGCGTCCAGCCAGGGGCGCAAGTCCGGGGGTTCGTTGCCGGTCGTAGGCCTCGGATGCGTCAGAATCCGCAGCCCATGCGCCAGTTTGAAGGCCACTCCGGCCCCGCAGAGGGATTGCATCGCGGCGGGAGTCCCCGGCATCCGTGGGTTGACCACCGGACAGGGCGGCAGGATCGCGCCGGGGGCATGGTGATCGGTGACCACGACCGCCACGCCCGCCTGATGGAGCCTGGCGATTTCCGCCGCGGCGTTGATGCCGCAGTCCACCGTGATCAGCAGTTCGGGCCGACATTCGCGTAGACAGCGTTCCAGGCCTTCGGGGGTCAATCCGTAGCCTTCCTTCTCCCGGTCGGGCAGAAAGGGCGTCACCTGTCCCCCCAGGGCGCGTAGAACGTCGGTTAACAGGGCTGTGGCGACCACGCCGTCGGCATCGAAGTCGCCGAAAACGGTCAGGCGTTTTTGTGCGCGAATGGCTTCGAGTAGGGTGGCCGCCGCCTTCTCCAGCCCCGGCAGCGTGAAGGGATGCGCAATGTCCGCCAGGCTGGGGGAGAGGAACTTGCGCGCGCGCTCGGGATCGACGATGCCGCGCCTGACCAGCAGGCGCGCGACCGGAGGCGATAGTTCGCACCGCGCCGCCAGCAGGGCGACCAGGGCTTCGTCGGCTTCCGGCGGTGCCTGCCACTGGTAGCGCGGCAGCTCCGCGGGGGCCGGAGGCGATGTTTTACGGACCTCATTCCGCATGTCCGCGGCTCCGTCCGCGGTCGCGGCCCCGTCCATGCGGGGAGATAACTCGGCGACGGGCGACATCAGAAGCCGATTCGCACCGCCGCGCCCAACGTGACATTATCGGTGTCAATGTCGGAAAAGGCGTCGTCGATCTCGCGGAACTTGTCGAAACGGTAATTGGCGTTGATGTCCAGGTAGAGGGCCGGCAGCAGTTCCAGGCACAGGCCGGCTCGCATCACGTAAAACAGGTCCTTGTAAAAGGTGCCGTCGTAATAATACATACCGGCGCCCAGGGCTCCGTAGATCGTTTGCCCCAGCACCAGGAAGGCCGCGGGCGCGTACAGTTCCTTTTCCAATTCCACGAAGTTCTTGGGTGAGCGCTCCAGCTCCAGGCCGAGATGTAAAAGCGAATCGGGGAAAAGGCGTGCCGAGATCATCCAGCCCAGACCGTCCCGGTCGAACTTTTCGTCCACGGCATCCTCCAGCGAATACCAATAGTTGGCTCCAATGCCGATTTGCAGGAGGCGATCCCTGGCTTGACCGGCGGTGGCGGACATCAAAAGCGTGCCAACCAGGAACGCCTTGAACATAAAACGAATGTCGATGGATTTGTACATGGAGACTTTAATTTCCTCTATTAAGGGGTGGGATGGGTTGGGTGTTGAGAATCGGGGCTCCGGGGATCGCTTCCGGCGTCCCCGCCGGGATGGGGCGATTTGCGGAGTGCGGGTGCCATGGGCCTGAAAAATGGATGGTTGGCGGCCACACTGAGTGTGCCGTTGAAAAAGGACACCACATGGCCTTTTTCGATCAGCCAGTTTAACTGGGAATTCAGATGCGTTTGCGCGGTCTCGTTCCCGGGCGCCAGGGCCTCTAGGATCGCCACGCGGGTGCTGCCCGCATTCTCTTCCATGTGAGCCATGATTTGACGTACCTCGGCTACGGCATGGGTGGTGTCGAGGGGAAGCGGTGCGATGCCGCAGACAAATTCCGGCCCCCGGGAATCGTTCGCGCGGAACAGATGCAATCCGCGATGCCGGAAGGCGCCCCGCAAGGCGAAAAACAAGCTGCCGGCTCGCCGGCCTTCCTCCTGTATGAACGGACGCAGGGTGTTGGCAAGGCGTCGATCCGCCAGCAGGCGCAATGTGGATACCGGACAAATCAGTTGCTTGGCGGAGCCAATCTGTTGCGGGAGAATTTCGCGTGCGAATTGCAGTTCGGCCAGGTGACGCTCCATGCCGTCGGGTTGAACCGCGGGCGTGTCGGTTGCTCCAGCCTCGCCGTTCTCGGCCTGGGAGGGTGGGGGGGCTCCAG
>CAZIUM010000247.1:0-4163 GCA_964542285.1 uncultured Lentisphaerales bacterium | reverse complement strand
CTCCGTTGCAAGCGTTGGACAGTGCCTGTCCAAGGGTCCGGAAAGGCAGATCCGGTGTCTTTCCGCTATTGGTGTCGTCTCCATATGGAGATACATACAGGTTGGCGAACGTCAGGTCGAAGCCGGTCTGGTGATGGTAACCCAGATTCGCAATCTCCTCGATCCCGTACAAATCACCTTCCTTGTTTTTCACAAAAGAGGATAAGCCCAGATTTGCCGCGGTGTCCGAAGCCGCATTACGGCAAGGGCTGTCGGCAGCGAGGTTGTAGCCGTATCCGTATTCAAATTCCGGGTTCGCTCCTACATTTCCGTTCCCGGCAGACTGGTCGCCGATATTTGAATAAGTTGACGTTGCCGTTCCATCGATATCCGTCCAGTTGCCCCAGACAATGCTATTGTGCAGTTTCACATCGGCTCCGGGTTCGATCGACAAACCTTCCCCGCAATTATGCGCGATCGTTGCATTCGTAATCGCCACCGCCCCCCCAAGAATGCGAAGCCCACCGCCGATGCCGGTCGTTCGATTGCGTGCCAAGAGCACGTTACGCAGGCTCAACGAGATTCCGTCGAAATAGATTCCCCCAGCATTGGCCAGCGAACCGTCAAAGACATCCGTCATGTAATTTTCTATAATTCGGGTGTTGATCAGGGTTAACATACCTGCGCTGCTCCAGATGCCGCCGCCATAGTGAACCTGATGCGAACTGCTGCGAATGCTGTGAAATCCGTTCGCCGTCACCAGGCAGTTGCTCAACGTCACGGAACTGCCACCGGCATACAGCCCGGCGCCCCGGGTGGTGTACATGGTGGTGGCTTCCCAGCAATTGCTGACGATTGTGCATCCGGAAAGCATGATATTTGCGCTGTTGCGGATGTGAATGCCGCCTCCGGTGCTTTGATTGGATACCGGTCCACTGCTGTAGCCGACCTGCCCGCCGGTTATCGTGACAAATTCCAGCGTGTTGTCGTCCGCGGAGTTGATATAGATGATGCGATGGACACTGTCACCGGATCGAACGATTACAGTGGGCCAAATACTTGGATTATTCGTGCCGGGCAGGGGATCGGGATTCGTGGCGGGGGCTTCGTAGCCGCCGCGAATCGTGACGCCCGGCGTTGTCCAAATGATCTGGCTGTCGATCGAGAAGGTCTGCCCGGCCAGGTAAATCGTGTCGGCGGTCTCGGCACTATCCAGCGCATGCTGAATGGTAGCGAACGCGGCTTCCCACGACAAACCCGAGGCCGAATCGTTCCCGTTTGTCGTCACATACCATTCCGCGGCCCGCGCCCCTTGCCGCAGCGCAACAACGCCCAGAAAGAATACCAGAAAGAATATCATTCCGATGTGCTGAAGTTGTTGCATACTTTTTATGACACCCTCCTTCTTTCGTATTTATTGCGATTCCTCGTGTATCGGGTTGACAAAAAAACGTGTTGGTTCGTGTTCCTGCCCGAGTAGATTATGCTGTAATTTATCGTCATTCCTGGGGCTCCTTTTCTTGCCACCACACCATTTCCGTGGTCGGCATGGACTTGAACGCCTCGCTTTCGAATAGGAACGAGAGCGGGCGCACGCGCTTGGCGGCGCAGAAACGCGGGGCACGAACCGTGAAGCGCACCTCCGCCTGCTGCCAGGGACCGATCGGGCCCGTAGCGACGTCGCCCCGATCATAGAACCAGCCCTCGGGCAGACGGGCCGTGACCCGTCCGTCGATCGCCCGGTCGCTGACGTTGTGGACCGTAACGCGAACCGTGGCGGTTTCACCGGGCGTCATGGTGATCAGGTCGCCGATGCCGCGTTCCACGTCGGTGAACGAAAGAGAAAGCAACGGCACGGATTGGTTCAGCGCCAGCAGGGTGGCATGCGAGTTGAAGCCCGGCATCTCCAGTTCAAGCATTCCATCGGATACCTTGAAGGGCACTTCCCGTGCTTCCCGGCTTCCTCCCGGCAGAGCGAACAGCTTGCGGGGCGGCTTGACCCCGGCCGGCCAGGCAAGACGCAGGGGAAACGCCGGGAGGGGGGTGTCGTTGTAACTGACCAGCGTGATGATGGCGTTGTGGTCGTCGTCGACCAGCGGCGCCTCGACGCGCAGCTTGTAGGCCGGACGCTCCGGCAGGGTGGCGACCGCGAGCTTCTCCACCCCGGCATATTCAAGAAAGGCATCCAGCAGTCGCGCCGGCGACAGGTCCGAGTGGGTCGACTCCCATTCGTAGCGGGTGCAGGACCCGCCATAGAGCGACCCCAGCATGGTGGAGACGTACAGGCTGTGTCCCTGGCCGATCCGGTTGACGACCACCCCGGGATGGCCGCCGAACACCATGCCGATGACTTCGCCCGCGGTGCATTCGATCGGCACGGCGCCATACCCGCTGAACATCCAGTTCCCGAGCTTGCGCGCGATCGGATGGTCGGAATCCCACTGCTGCCAGGTTTCCATTACGGTGTTGTAGAGGGTGTCGGGATTGATGGCCGAGATGGTCATTTCCCCATAGCCCTGAGGCGATTCCTCGAGCTCGATTCGGTCCACTTTCTTGCGTTCGCGCGAACGGATGCCAAACAGCTCGATCAGCTTGTCCTGGCGATGCCCCAGCTCGGTATGGGCGCCAGGCCAGGTGTCGCCGATCACGACGCCACCCTGCTCCACCCAGGCGATGACGCGGTCGCAGGCGTCCGAAGAGATGTGCTGGGCGTCGACAAACACGACGGCGCCAACCTCCGAAAGCAGGCCGTCGCGAATCTGCAAATCGGTGATAAAGGTCACGGGATAGCCGCGCCCACGCAGCATTTCGTAGACATGATAGGGCGAATCGACGCCCTCGCCCCAGGACGAAGCCAGCGGGGCCTTGCTCAGGGTCATATCGATCTTGTTGTAAAAGATGGCCACGGGCTTGCGCGGGTACCGCTTGGCGGAGTCCACCACGATATTCTCGATGCGGTGAATCTCCTGCATCTGGTCACTGAATGCGCCTAGCTTGTCGCGCGGCGACATGTCGGTATTCGTCAGGGCCCACTTGGGATAGGAATCGTGGGCACCACCCTCATGAAACTGAAACAGCGAAATGCCCTTTACGCCCTTGCCGAACATGGTCCAGTAGGTGCGGGCGGCGATGGCCACGTCCTGGTTGTGGGTGTTCCATTCACGTACCAGCATCTTCTTGCCGCGGCCCAGCGAATGCATCAGGTCGACCTCCGCCCCCATGTAATCGTCGGCGCAGTAGCCATCCCAGGCGATATGGTCGGTCTCCTTAAAACCGATCAAAATCAGGTCCTCGAAGTTGTTGGGACGCCGCCGCGCAAAATTGCTGGCGAAGAGGTCCAGGTTCGAGAACTGCGCCGTGGCCGGACGCCCCATCGGATCGGTTTCGTTGACCACTCGGACACTGCGCGCGATGGCCCTAGCGAAGACCTTGCTGCTGAAATCTCGAAACTCGAGCCAGTTGGTCTTGTTGGTCTCGGCGTTCACCGCCGGCGCGATCGCGTCAAAGTTTTCGTATCCGGTGCGCCAGGCGGCATTCAACGCGGTGATTGTGCCGTACTTTTCCCGCAGCCAGTCTCGGAAGGCTTCCACCGACCAGGGACTGTAGTCCAGGTAGCCGCCGGTCTCTCCGGCCACGCTCCAGGCATGGATCGAGGGATTGTCGATTAACGGGAGCATGACTTCACGCCCGGCCTGGGCGGCATCCTCGATCGCGGGCGGGTAACTCAAGCTGAAATTGCGTCCGACGGTGCCCTCGGCATTGACGAAGCGTCCTTCGGGAGATTTAACCGACTGCGTGAACTCGCGGCTGTGATGCGCATAGCCGGCGCCACGCCCCGTGGTCAGGATGCCGCGGTTGAACGATTCGTCGCCGTACCCGCGTCCGCCCTGCTGCCGGTTGACCCCCATCAGCACCATGGCGGACGGGTCGAGATAGATCGAACCGTTCTGGATCAGGTTGGCCTCGAACTGCTTGCGGGACTCGGTGATGCCCGAATACAGCGAGGTGTGCAGGGGAGGCGTCGCGGCGGGGACAAACCCCCGGGGTTTATCCGGACGGGAAGACGGCAATTCTTCCGCGACGGCGACCTCATCCCCGCGGGGATCGAAGTCCGGATCGCTGGCGACAAAAATTCCAGCCACCAGTTTTCGCCCACCCCCGCGACTAACGGCCCCGGAAAGGGT
>CAZIUM010000246.1:0-4184 GCA_964542285.1 uncultured Lentisphaerales bacterium | reverse complement strand
TACGGTCAGTTGCCGGTCTGGGGCGCTCCCGCCATGCTGGCCGCGGCCGGAAACATGCCGCCCGGGGTTGTCCTGCAACATAATTTCGAGACCGGCGGACGCGAGCGGCAGATCGGCAAGTGGCGTCCGCTTGGGGACTACTGGTTGTCCTGCGTCGGCCCGAGTCAGATTTTCGCCGCCTGCGCCAGGGCCGCCGACCTCCATCAAACGAGCATGTATGCCAAATTGCAGACCAGTTGTTCGCACGAAGTCGCCACCACCCAGTTCGTGCCCGTCCCGGGATTGTTGTACCGCAAGTACCGCCGTATGCATGCACTGGGCGTCCGCGGCGCGATGCTGGGATGGTACTTTGGCAACCATCCGTCGCTGATGACCCAGGCAACCCTGCGGCTTTCCTTTGCGCCCTTTCCCAAGACCGAAGCCGTATTCCTGCGTGAACTAGCCGCGCCGCTCTGGGGGCACCGAGCCCGCGATGTGGCCCTGGCCTGGCATCATTTCGCCGACGCCTACGCCCATTTTCCGGCCGCCCAACGGTTCAGCTACTATGGCCCGATGCAGGATGGTCTGGTCTGGCCCTTGCACCTGAAACCCCGCGGGCTGCCGCTGGCCCCGACCTGGCGCAATGTGCATCCGCTCAGCGGCGACCAGGTCAGCGAATGTGTGTCGGACGATTTCAGCTACGATGAAATTTTGAGGTTATGCCGAACCCTGCGTGACCGCTGGTGCCGCGGCACCGCCATTCTGAAACGCTTGCCCGCCAAAGACATCCCCAACGACGAAGCGCGCCGCGAGCTGAACGTGGCCCTGGCACTGGAAATACACTTCGACAGCGGCTACAACATCCTGCTCTTTTACGCACTGCGCGAACAACTGGCCCAGGCGCGCGACGCGGAGCGCCAGAAACGAACGCTGGACCGAATGCGCCGCATTGTGCGGAATGAGATCGACAACGGTAAGCGCCTGCTGGCCCTCCGCGCCGACAACCCCTGGTTGGGATTCCACGCCGAGGCCGAAGGCTTTAAGTACACCCCAGCCCTCCTCCGCCGCCGCATCGCCCAATTGCGGCGCCTGCTCGAAAACGACTTTAAACGGGTAGATCGAGAGTGCGGGCGTTTCCCGCTACCCACGTTTGCAACCTATATCGGACAGGGCAAGGCGCTGCGTTCCAAGCCCTGCCGCCGGGTTCCCAAAAATGTCGCCTGGCCCGACGATCCCCTGGCCCCGGAATGGGATGCCGTTCCGGCCAACACTTGCCGCCACCGGGCGGCCCTGCGTGCCTCGGATGCGGCGCGACCCTTCCCGTTCAACAGCGCCCTTCACCCGCTGGCCGCAAAGGAACCATGGCAGACGCCGCCCATGCAATGGCGCGCGGTTTACGATGGTCGGTCGCTCCACCTGTGCCTGGAATGGCAGTCTAGCGAGAGCGATCCTCATCGTCCAAACCCCGAGTGCGACGAAATCCGCCTTTCGATCGAGCCGCAAGCCTTGCAGCCTTTCCGCGTCTTCATGGTCGGGCGCCGACATCCGCACACCAACGCAGCCGCCCTTTCCGCGACAGTCCCCGCCTGGCGTGATGGCCGAATGCGGCTGACGACCTCCCTGCCGCTGGCGGCGCTGGGTCGCGACATGCCCGAAGCCGTCGGCGCGCCGCCCCCCCTACGCTTCAACCTGTCGTGGTTCACGGACCCGATCGGAGACCCCCTGTGCCCGCGTGGAAACCCGGTTTTAAACACCTGGGCTCCCATGCGCCGGACCCTGGCGCGCAACCTGTTGGGCTATCACGACCCGAATGCATACGGATGGCTGGTATTCGATCCATGAGTGTTGTATCACTAAACAAAAGAAAAAGGACCAATTCATGGCATGTAAAATTGTTTTCGTAGGAGGCGGCAGCTTTCTGTGGACGGAACGCTTCGCCATCGATCTGTTTTTAAAACCCTCGCTGCGCGGCAGCGAACTGGTGCTGGTGGATACCGACCCCGAATCATTGGACATTCTTACCCCTTACTGCCAAGGCTTGAACGAGCGCATGTCCGCCGGCTGGAAGATCGGCCGTGCGGACCTGCTGGACGCCCTGCCCGGGGCCGATTATGTGATGGTGTCCATTTCCACGGGAGGATTGGAAGCGTTCGACCGCGACTACCATATCCCCGAAGAATTCGGCGTTTATCACTCCGTGGGCGACACCGTGGGACCCAGCGGAATTTCGCGCACGCTGCGCAACGTACCGGTGTTTGTGGATATCGCGCGACAGATGGAACGGCTCTGCCCCCGCGCCTGGATGGTGCATGTCACCAACCCCCTGGCCCAATTAACGCGCGGAGTCTACCGCGGCGCCGACATCCGCACCGTCGGGTTGTGCCACAATTACGAGGGCTCCATGAAGTTCCTCTCCCAGTTGCTTGGCGTGGAGCGTGGCACCCTCGCCGCCGACACCTTCGGAGTCAACCATTTCACCTTCCTGGACAATCCCACCTGCGAGGGTCGTCCGATCCAGCACCAGTTGACCATGGAACGTTATTTTGAATTCGAACGCCAGAGGGGCCGACCGATCGACACCCAGACGACCGATGATGAAATCAACGCCATGACCGGCGGGGACGAACCCAACGACGAGCGGCTGGTCTTCGAACTGTTGAATCTGTTTGGGTATTGGCCGGTGGGAGGGCCGGCGCATGTGGCCGAAAATTTGCCCTATTTCCTGAACCACCCGGCCGTCATCCGCAAGCACCGTATCCGCCGCAAGGGGGTCCTGCCCAACCGGCTGGAAGGCAAGAACAAGCGCCGTCGACGCATCGAAAATATCCTGGCGGGCAACGAGCCCTTTCCGGAACCCAGGGCTTCACACGAATCCCTGGCCGACATCATCGCCTCGCTGGACGGCGCCGAGCCCTGCCGGGCCGTGGTGAACATGCCCAATATCGGACAGATTCCAAACCTCCCGCGCGACGTGGTGGTGGAAACCTGGGCCGACATCCGCGGGGACTCCATCGTGCCCGCCGTCACGAAACCCGTGCCCCTGGTCTTGAAGGGATTGTTGGAATCCATCATCGTCGAAGAAGAACTGGCCGTGGAAGCCGCGCTTACCGGTAGCCGGAAAACGCTGATTCAAGCCATGACCCTTTCCCCGCTGCTCCATGACAAGGATGCCGCGGAAAACCTGAGCGACCAACTGCTGGCGGCGCAAAAAGAGTATCTGCCCCAATTTAACAGGAATTTACATACAGACAACAAGCCCCGGGAATTCTGATTCTTTATAAACCCAATCGCAAGGGCACGCAGTCTGCGCCCCCCCCCGGCCGGAACCTTGTGGTGGGGACCGCGACGGATGCCGAAATGACGGACAACATTCATGTCATCACTGAAGCCGCGCGCCAGACCCCCGTGCGCGACCCCTGCGATGTGCTCGTGGCCGGCGGCCGCCCTGCCGGCGCCATGGCGGCGCTGTCGGCCGCCCGCGCGGGACGCCGGGTGCGCCTGCTGGAAAACGCCGGCTGCCTGGGTGGCATCTGGAGCAACGGGTTGCTGTCCTGGATTCTGGACGCCGCCCACAAAAAAGGGCTGCTGGCGGAATTCGTCGACCAAGCCGCCCAGGACTGGGGCGAATGGCATGGCAACCATTTCCTGACGCGCCCGGAAAGCTGCAAGCGGGTCCTGGAACGCCTGTGCCTGGAAGCCGGGGTGGCGATCCAGTTGCACACCCGCGTGGTCGGGGCCATCGTCCGCGACCGGAAGATCACGCATGTTCTGACGGAATCAAAAAGCGGGCGCGAGGCCTGGCCTGCCGCGAACTATGTCGATGCCACGGGGGACGGCGACCTGGGCGCCCTGTCCGGCTGCGGCTGGGATTATGCCAATCCGGAAACCGGACGCGCCCAGCCGTTCAGCCTGATTGCCTTGGTCAGCGGCGTCGAACTTGAAAAGGTGGCCGACTGTGTTCGGAACGTTGCGGAGCCGCGCGGACTGGGAGACGCCAAGAAGAATCTGCTGGCGGAATTTCAACGGCATGGCATCGATCCATCCTATCACCGTCCCTTCATGATCCACGCCGGGCACGGCCTGTTCATCGTCATGTGGAACCACGTCTACAACATGTGTGCCTTCAATTCCGCCGACGTCACCGCCGCCACCTTGCTGGCGCGCGCCGAGACGCACCGGCTCGTCACCTCCCTTCGCGCCACGGG
>CAZIUM010000245.1:0-4201 GCA_964542285.1 uncultured Lentisphaerales bacterium | reverse complement strand
AAATTGGTTCCGGGCTGCCAGTCCTCCAGCGCCTGGGCCACGGCATGACGTATGTTCGTGGCGGCGCTACCCCAGGAGTCGTACGGCGGGCTCGCCTCGCCGACATTGGCATGGTTTACATAATACACGTTGGTCTGCATCGCACGTGCAACGCCGATCGGCAACCATAAACATCCCAACGCCGCTAAAAGGCAGGTAAAATTCTTTTCCAGAAAAGGGCGCATGGTTTCCCCCGTGAATGATTTGTTTTGCGAAACACAATAAACGATACTTTTTTTCTTCGAAAAGTCAAGTGTCGCCCTTTACAAGCGGACGAGATACTGTCACTATAAACACGTTTCTTGGGCAGCGGTTTCGGTGTGATATGCCTGGGAAAAACTACAATTTCCGTGCGAAGATGTTTAAACCCATGGAGGGTGCCGTGAAACGACAAATTCTATGCATTGCCGCGGGGTTGCCGCTGGCTTCGCCATGGTACGGTTCCGCCGCGCAAACCAACCGTTATTATGTCAACATTGGAAACGTCGGGCAGGATGCCGCTCCCTACTCAAGCTGGGCCACGGCCGCCACGAATCTTTTCGATGCTGTGGACCAGGCCGAGGCGGATATCGATCCCGAAGGCGGAGTCTTCTGCGATGTCGTTGTGGCCGACGGCGTTTATATCGTGACGAACGCCCTCACCATCAGCCAACCGATCCGCCTCTACAGCGACAGCGGCGATCCCGAAACCACGGCGATCTCCGGATCGTATCCGGTCCGCCAACACCGCGTCCTGCACGTCACCGGCGAAGCCTGGATTCGCGGCTTTACGGTTTCCAACGGCTATGCGTACGGGGAAAGCCCGACAAACTACGGCGGCGGCGTCTTCATGACCACCAACCGTCTCGGCAAGGGGGGGCTGCTGTCCGATTGCCGGGTAATCCAGAACCAAACATCCAAGGCTCCTTCCGGAACCATTGCCCGCGGGGCGGGCATCTACATCCACTACGGCGGCACGGTCTCCAATTGCCTGGTGCAGGCCAACACCTCGACCTACGGTCATGGCAGCGGCATTTTTCTCGAATACGGCGGGAAAGTCTACAATTCCGAAATCGACGCCAATGACGGGAGCACGGGGGTAACCACCCAGGGAGGGGGAATTTATCTTAATCACGGAGGCTACGTAACCAATTGCCTGGTTACGCGAAACGTGGCCCGCTGGCCAAGTGGAATCATGTTTAATAGCGGAGGCGAGGTCGTTGGGTCGGTTGTGTCGAACCATACGGGTCGCGGAGTGCGAATCAATGACTCCGGAACGTTAAGAGATTCCTTAATTGCATTCAATATACTTTATGGTGTGGATGTATACCGTGGTGGCAGCGTAATTGGATCTATTATCGAGAACAACAATGGTTGTGGAATCCGAACCATAGCCCAAGGGGTTATTGACGGGTGCATAGTTCGATACAATCATAACCCTTTAAATAGCGAAACTGGGGGTAAGGGCGGAGGCATCAACCAGGGGTGGCAAACCACAATTCGCAATTCACTGGTTTATGGAAATGTGGCCGACGCCGATGGTGGCGGGATATACGCTACCGATCCGCGCCCAACCATCGAAAACTGCACGATCGTCCGGAACCAGGCCCAGCGCGGCGGGGGACTGTTTACCGCAACCAACGACGGACAACCGTTCGGTGTCCAGGCGCGCAACCTGGTCGTATATGACAACCTGGCCGTCGAAACAAATAACGTGTACCTCGTTCCGCCCGCGGGCTACGACATCGCCGATAACGACCGTTTTACCTATTCCTGCACGACCCCGGTAATCCCCGGCGAGGGCAACATCGAAGACGATCCCCGCTTCCGCGACCCGGGGTCGGAGTATGGTCTCGACGCGGTCCCCGGAGACTGGCGACTGCGCGCCAGCTCGCCCTGCCGCGACAGCGGATTGAACGACGCCTGGATGGCGGACGCGGCGGATGTGCGCGGTCTACCCCGCATTCTTCCCGAAGAAGGCGGCCTCGTCGACATGGGAGCCTATGAAAACATACCGATTCCCATGGCCACCGTGTTCCTCGTAAAATAACCAACAAGCAACAACATCTTGCGATCGTAACGACAGGAAAAACCTCATGCACCCAATCCAATACACAAAAAAAACAACTTCCGAGGCTTTCGCCACGTTTCGTACCCCGAAGATGCTGCTGGCCGCTGGCGGACTCTGCGCGGCACTGGTCCTGCCGGGCCTGGCCGCGCCGGTCGCACTCGTGCAGGGCGGGCGATCCCGGACGGCCATCCATGTCCCGCCCGCGGTCATGGCCGCGGATCAGCCCATGCCAAGAACCGCGCCCTGGGAAGAAAACCAGGCAGAGCAGCAACGCCGACGGTTGCGGGAATCGGTCCGGGACCTGGCGGATACGCTGGAACGTATCACCGGGGCCGCAATCCCGATCCTGGAACGGGAACCCACCGACCCGGACAAGGCCCTGCCGATCCTGGTCGGGGAATACGCCCGCAAGCGTTTCGGTCCGCCAAACGTCCAGGCCGACTTCGGCCAGGGTTTCCGCATGGTTGTCACGGAAGACGGGGTGGGCCTGCTGGGCGAAAACGACGAGTCCGCCAGCTACGCCGTCTACGAGCTGCTCGAACGCATCGGCTGTCTCTGGGTCATGCCCGGCGAGCTGGGCGAGATCCTGCCCGAAACCGATACCGTGACCCTCGAAACGATGGATTTTTCCGGCGCCCCGGATACCCCCTGCCGCGACATCTGGTATGGCGGGGAGACCTTCGAACGCCGCAACCGCCTCGGCGGCTTTAAAATCTCGGCCGGGCATGCCCTGGGGAGCATCATTCCAGCGGAGGAACTCAAGGCGCATCCCGAATGGAACGCCATGGGAGAAAACGGCGAACGCAACGTCGCGCGCGGGTTCCTCTGCTGGAGCAATCCCGAAGTCGCCGAACGCATTGCCGAAATCCTGATCGAACGGCTCGACCAACGCTATGTTCCCACCCTGTCGCTTTCGCCCAACGACGGCATGGGCTTCTGCCAATGCGAGCAATGCCGGGCGCTCGACGCCGGAGACTTCGATCCCACGGCGGGCATGGTCTCGATCACCGATCGCTACCTCGTCTTCTGCAACCGCATCGTCGAACGGGTCACGAAAAAGTACCCCGACGTGCTGTTCGGCTTCCTGGCTTACGTGCACTACACCCGTCCCCCGGTGCGGGAAGTGCCCCACCCCAACCTCGTGCCGGAAATCGCCCCGATCACCTACTGCCGGGCGCATGCCTGCACCTCGGAGAACTGCCCCTCGCGCCCCCAGATCAAACCGATCATCGAGGGGTGGAGCAAAGTGGCCGAACGGATCGCCTATTACAACTACATCTACAACCTGGCGGAAGTCACCGTGCCCTATCCCATGATCCGCCAGATGAGCGCGGAACTGCCGATTCTGTACGGCGGCAAGGCGGACGTCTTCTGGCAGCCGGAAACCATGGCGAACTTCGACAGCGTCCTTCCGGGCATGTGGCTGACCCTGCGCCTGGCCTGGGATAACGAACGCGATCCCGCCGGAGAACTCGACACGTTGTACGAGCGCTTTTACGGTCCCGCGGCCGATGCCATGCGCCGCTACTGGAACACCTTCGACAACGCCTGGATGGACGTCGACGAGCATTCCGGCTGCGGCTTCGGACACCTGCGACGCTTTACGCCCGAGGTCCTGGCCGAGGCCCGCGCGGCCATGAACGAAGCCCTGGCCTCCGCGGCCACCCCCCTGCACTACCGTCGCGTCAGGGTCTTCGAAAAGTCGCTCCGGCAGTTCGAGCGCTTCATGGCGCTGCGTCATGACCTGGCCGAGGGACGCCTTGCGAAGATCGATGTACGGGCCATGGAGTGGATGGGCACGCAGATCGGTCTTTCGCGGGAATATGCGGAGGATGCCTGTTTCTCCGGCGCGGGCTGGTCGAGCGTTTATTCGATCGGCGCGGGGTACTTCCGCACGTTTTTCAAACAAACCTACGATGACGCAGGCCGCATCGCCGGAGCGCGCAGTCCCTTTGTGATGGTTCCCAGCCGTCCGAAACCGCTGCGGAACTGGCGCTACCGTTTCGTAAACCGCGCCGGGGACAAAGAAGCCGACACCCCGGTCGACGGGGTCGCCCAGGGCGAAGCGGCCGGCTGGCAGACGCCCGACTTCGACGATGCGGACTGGCCCAG
>CAZIUM010000244.1:0-4221 GCA_964542285.1 uncultured Lentisphaerales bacterium | reverse complement strand
AGAGTTTTTCGGGCTCGTAAAATGCCTGTCGCTCGATCTGCATGTTCATGGTGCGACCAACCTGGCAGTAGACGCACGAATAAGTACAAATCTTCGGGGGACACTACTGTCCCAACGTTTGACTCGTAATTCTGTGCAAGTTGCTAATTAATAGGGAGTTAGACAAAAAATGTCTGTTTGCGACTTGAATTTGCCGATAGCATCGAGCCTTCCAAAACAGGAGGGAGGCTCGAATGTACACAGGTCCGACAATATTCTCGCAGCTTATGCAACAGTTGCCGTGGCATCATTTTCACCGATGTGTGGCTCGGTACCAAGGCAATCACAAGGTCAAGGAGTTCAAGTGCTCCGATCACTTTCGCGTGATGTCCTTCGCGCAACTCACCTACCGGGAGAGCTTGCGAGACATCGAGGCATGCCTTCGGGCAATGCGCGCAAAGCTCTATCATATGGGAATCCACACGACGGTTTCCCGCAACAACCTTTCCAACGCCAACGAACAACGCGACTGGCGCATCTATGCCGAGTTTGCTCAGTGTCTGATTGTCGAGGCTCGCAGACTTTATGCCGACGAAGCACTTTCCGTCGATTTGGATTCTTCGGTGTACGCCCTGGATTCGACGACTATCGACTTGTGCCTTTCGATGTTTCCATGGGCACGCTTTCGAAGACGCAAGGGTGCTGTCAAGATGCACACTCTGATGAATCTGCGAGGCAGCATTCCCGAGTTTATCCTGATTTCCGACGGAAAGATGCACGATGTCAACGTCCTCGACTACCTTGTGCCTCTCCCCGGAGCGTACTACCTGATGGACCGCGGCTATCTCGATTTCAAACGGCTCTACGAAATCAATACTTGCCAAGCGTTCTTCGTAACCAGAGCCAAAGACAACTTCACGTTCCAGCGCCGATACTCTCGACCCGTAGACAGGTCCACCGGGCTAATCTGCGACCAGACCGTGATACTCACAACTTTTTATCCGGCGAAGGCATATCCCGACCCTTTGCGTCGAATCAAATTTCGCGACCCGGAAGATCCGACTTCTTTGCTTGTGTTCCTGACCAACGATTTCACATTGCCGGCAATGGACGTGACAAAGTTGTACAAAGCGCGGTGGATGATCGAGTTGTTCTTCAAATGGATCAAACAGCATCTCCGCATCAAAGCGTTTTTGGGCACCAGCCCCAACGCCGTGAAAACCCAAATATGGATCGCCATCTCCACGTACCTACTCGTTGCCATACTCAAGAAGCGCCTCCGCATCGAGCAGCCTCTCTACACTATTCTACAGATCCTGAGCGTCTCTCTTTTCGAGAAAACCCCTATTTTACAGGCATTTCAGGCATGGGATTACGAAACCGAAATACATCAAAGCCATAAACAGTTGATGCTGTTTGAGTAACGCTGGGACAGTAGTGTTCGGGGGAATGTTGTTGATCCCCAAGCTGTGACCAAGCCTCCGCGAGGGAACTGGCCCAAATACAAGTTCTGTCATAGGGGCATCCTTTGCTTTATAGGGTGTTTCTCAGAGTTTCGATTTGTTCGATCGTTTGTTCGGCAACCTTGCGGCTTTTAACGAAATAACGTTTCATGCGATCAACCAACCCTCTTTGTTCCTCCGGCGAGTCAAAATGGCGCAAAAGGCTTCTGGTCCATTCCATGTTTGCCGCTACATCTTCCGGAATTCGTTCGCTGTCGTGCCGCACGGCGTTCTGCGGACAAACCTCATGGCATCTGCCACAACGGATGCATAATTTTTCATCGATTACGGCGGTCGGTCCAACCATGGCGATCGCTCCCACGGGGCATTCCTGCAGGCATACACCACAGGCAACACATTCTTCTGCTTTGATCCAAGGCATTCGTCGTTCCTTTTCCCTAAAGAGGCTTGAAATGTTCAAACTGCATATTAGTGTTCACGATCCTGAACATCAAGCGGATTTTATTTCCGGCCGCGTAGTTAAGGTGGGCCATGACGGGGACAACGGGATCGGGCGGGATTTCGTATGTATCTCACACGGAGTCCGCCATCTTGGCGTATTGAAACGGGGCATCTGTGGCCGCGAGATGATCCAATGCATTTTCGCATCCATCGACAATGGCGTTGCGCGCTGGAAAGAAACTTTGCCAGGTCTGGGAGCTGTAGCTCAGTTTCGATAGGCCCTTGAGCGTCATGCGCCGCTGTATCGCCAGGGTAAGGATATCGATCTTGTCGGTGGCTGGCAGTTAGCTGAGCCTCCGGCCCCTCTTTGCATCCTTTGTGGTGCGCAGCAACTCGACTTTGGTGCCCAGAACAAGGTGGATTCCTTCTCCCATTGAATGCGGTTCGGGCCGAAACATTGCGATCCGGGCGTCCGGATTGAGCTTTTTCAGTTCACGCGGGTTACAGGAGCGTCCAGCCATAGAGCCGGGCTTTGTAGAGCGTGAACTTGAGGCGGACAGGGCCCTGGTCCGGCAGGCTGAAGTAGCGCTTGTCGAGATCACCCCAGTATCTCACGGGCTGTTCGACCTCGTCGACGGGACCTTGAAGAAGATTGATCTTGTCAAGGTCGTAGTCCGGCAACTCGTTGCCACGCAAGTCGCAGATGGATGTCTTGATATAGCCGTCCGGGTCGATGGCGGCGTTCAGGGCCAGGCGGCCCCCGCGCCAAGCCAACGGTGCGCTTAGCAGCAGGCCGGGATGCTCTCCATGGGTTCCATAGGATACCCAGCGGTTCAAGGGCATGGAAAGCAGGCGCATTTGTGAAGGGGTGGCGCTGGATACCTGGTGATGGTTGCGGTTGGCACCGCTGACATAAAACCACATTTCCTTGTCCAAAACATGCGGCGGATTGGAGGCGGTGACATACATGTGGCTCGAAAGACCGGACGGGCAGTCATCCGCCACCCAGGGTCGGCGCGGGCCTTCGCGGCGCCAGTCGATGCCGTCGTAGCTGTGGAGCAGCTCGATCGACATGTTTCCCGGGACCACGTCGTACATCCAGCCAAGCCCGATGGTGAGGTTTTCCCAGGGGAAGGCTGTCATGCCGTACCATTGCCGATCGGGACCGCGCAATTGTTTTTCGATGGGAGTGGGTGTCTCTGCGGGGGCATCGATTTCGTCGGTGTCCAGCACGACTCTGGGGATCGACCAATCCAGCAGGTCGGCGCTTTCGAGGCGGGCGATTTTGCGGTTGGCGCCATGCGGCCCGGCAAAGGTGGGCGGGCGCGTGTAGAGCGCTCGATGCGTGGGTCGTAGAACATGCATGCGGAGGTGTCATGCCAGCCGGGGATAAGTGGATTCTCCGGATAGCCATGCCAACGGATGCCGTTGTCACTGTGCGCCAGGCATAGCCCGCCATAGCGATCGGAGGGCCCCGCCAGGAAAAGGCAGGTATAGCGGCCGCGCACGTGCGGCAGGGTTTGTTGTTCGGCGTCCAGAATGCAAAATCCCTCGGGACCGGTGTTGCCGGTCAGATCCTGGCCCCTGGCGTCCACGTAATGCTTGCCCATGATGACATTGTTGTCGCCGGATTCGTCGGCACCCTCGGGCCCCAGGTCCGGTTTGGACCAGGAGATGCCATCGTTGGAGAGGGCGAGACGCATGATGTACCCCAGGTTGTCTTGTGGCCTGGAGGGGTCCTTTTTGAAGCGACCGTGCAGGTAATACATGCGCCAGGCGCCATTGGTTTCACGCAGAACCGTGCCGTAGGCCTGGGCGGGTTCGAGGATGGGGTCCGGGCAACGCAGCGCCGGCGTCCCGCCGCATCGCTTGAGCAGGTAGGTGTCTTCGACGTGGCGGGCGTCGATCAGGGCAAAACGCCGCGACGTCCCGTTCGCCGCCGCCTGGGAATAGATAGATGGATTCATGGCGGAAACTGGTGGCAAGGGAGGGAATCGAACCCTCGACACGCGGATTTTCAGTCCGCTGCTCTACCAACTGAGCTACCTCGCCACGAAAACCAATTTGCTGAATCGCGGAATGCGCGTATTTGTAGCGCAGTTATGGCAAGGAGTCAACCTGCAATTTCGATTCTCTGGAGGCGCGCGGTTTGCTCCGGTAAATTTTGATCTCTGGATGCGCGAAGTACATGCCCTTGCGATCCTTGAAATGAGCCGCAAGGGGCGTTGTTTCGTCAAGTCGTCGATAGAAGGCGGCCTTTTCGGCCGAGAAGTACGGTCCTCCGGGGTCGGAGAAGCGGGCATGGGCCAGGGAACTGGAGATGAGCCAGGCTTGCGGA
>CAZIUM010000243.1:1413-4225 GCA_964542285.1 uncultured Lentisphaerales bacterium | reverse complement strand
TTCCACCGTCAGGGGATGGTTATCGGGAATCTGCAGCGCGTCCGGCGTGCCCACCAGCACGTAGCTGTCGGTGCCGTCGGTGGAAAGCGCCGTCACCCCGCCCATAACCCCGGCGGCGCTCAACAAGGAACAGGTTAGCGCGGTAATCATCGCGAAACGAAGGCCTGCAATTTTCATGATCATCCCCTCTTCGTTGTACCCATGGTTATTTCACGGGCTGGTCCAGTCAAAACGTTATGAATTTAGCACGTGTTCGATGAAAGCGTCAACCGGGAAAAGAATTCGTAAAAATAAAGCTTCATTGAGGGAGTCGGGAAATTCGAGGCTTGCCCTGTTTTGCCGTATGCGGTATGAAGATGTCGAATGCAAAATCATAACGTAATGACTTGAACATGTGGAGTCGCACAATGGAAAATTTTATTCGAACGTTGAGAATGGTCGAGCTTACCGTTGTAGCCTTGGCATTGTTCGGTTCGGTTCTGGCCGCACCGGTTACACTAATCGCCCCGAACCAGCCACCCGCCGTGGTCTATGCGTTTGCCGACGCGGACGAATTCGAGCAGAACGCCGCCACCGAGCTGGCGCGTGTGCTCGGCGCGATGTCGGGACAGACCCTCGAGGTGACCCTGGTGGACGCCGCAGACGCCCTCGATGCCGCGCGTCCCGCCCTGGTGTTGGGACGGCTGGCCGAAAAGCTGGGGCTGACCATGGAACGTGAGTCCGAAGCGGGGGACGGGTACCGCTTCGCCGTGCGCGGCAACAGGATTCTCTTTGTCGGCGAATCTCCGCGGGGTGTTTATCACGGCGTGTTCGCTTTTCTGGAAGATCTGGGGTGCGGCTGGTACACACCGCGGGATATCGGCGAAGTGATCCCCCGGAGCGCTACCGTCACCTTGGCGGGAGACCTGGACAAAAGCGAGGTCAGCGATTCAATCTACCGTCGTTTCTGGTATGGCGGTGGCGGCATGCGGGGCCGTTCGGGCGACGTCAATACCTGGAGCTACCGCAACCGGGGGCTCAATACCGACATGGGTATGCTGGGAACGCACGGCGGCATCCTGCCGGATAAGAAATTGTTCGAAGAGCGGCCCGAATTGTTCGGGTATATCCGCAGCCGCGACGCCCGCGAACCGCGTCAGCCCTGTACAACCCATCCCGACACCGCGCGTATCGTTGCCGAACAGCAGTTGAGCGCCATGCGCGCCCGGAAAGAAACCCATCCCGAACAGCGCATTTTTTCGGCCGGTCCGCATGACGGCTACCGCGGCCGCTGCGAGTGCGAGAAGTGCATGGCGGTCACGGACTTGGATTACATCGAGCCCACCAGCGGCAAGCCCGACGACAGCGATCTGCTGTTCCGGTTTGTCGACAAGCTGGCCAAAGCGACCGTAAAGGAATTTCCGGAAAACTTCCTGAGCCTGCTGATCTATGCCGATTACTCGCGGGTTCCGCGAACCATCGAGAAACTGTCTCCCAACGTGTTTCCGGTTTTTGCCCCGATCCGACGCTGCCGACTGCACGGACCCGGAAACCCCGACTGTGAATTGGCCAGGCTCTGGCAGGAGGAAATCCGCGGATGGGGCCGTCTGACCGAAAACCTTGGCTTCTATATCTACAATTACAACCTGGCCGATTCCCTGCTGCCATTGAACAAGCTGACGTTCTTCAAACGTTTGCAGGCGGAAGTGAAACGACTGACCGCGGAGGGCCAGGTCAAGCGGCTGGGCTGGATTTTTGAAACCATCGACAGTTGGGCGCAGCACAGTCCGCATCTGTATCTGAGTGTGCGCCTGATGTGGCGCAGCGATGTGGATCTCGATGCCGAGTTCGAACGATTCATCACGGGGTTCTATGGCGCCGCCGCCGATCCGATGCGCAGCTACTGGCTACGGGTTGACGAAGTGTATGCCCAGGCCGATGTGCATGTGGGCAGTTCCTATGGCCAACACCTGATTTGGACCGACGAGGTGCTCAAGGGGGCGCGCGCAGATATCACGCGAGCCGCCGAACTGGCCGCCCACGACCGTGAGCGCGCCGCCGTGGCCATGGCCGACGCGGGACTGCACTGCGCCGAGTTGTTCGTCGGCATCCGCCGGGCCATCAACGATGGTCGGTTCCTGGTGGCGCAGCGTCTTCACCAAAAGCTCAAGGCGCACACGGACATGATGTCCGAAGCCGGCTGGGCCCACAACCAGTATGCCTGGGGATATTACAACCGGTTCATCGGACGCACCGTGGAAGGCGGCGCGAAATTCATGCGGGAAGGCGGACGTGTGCTGGCCCAGATGCCGGATGTCTGGAAGTTCACGACCGACGAGGAAGGAACCGGGGTTGAGCGCGGCCTGTTCAAACCGGATTTCGACGATTCGGACTGGCGCGACCTGCATACGTACAACGGAAGCTGGATCGACCAGGGGCTGCTGGGCTATTTCGGTTCGGCCTGGTATCGTACGACCTTCACCCTGCCCGAAGTTCCGGCGGATGCCGACCTGCGACTGTGGTTCGGCGGTTTTGACGAGAACGTGGACGTTTACCTGAACGGACATCCTCTTGGGGAGAAACGCGGGTTTGCCACTCCGGCCGAGTTCGAAAACATTCGCGCGCACCTGAATTCCGGTGGCAGGAATGTTCTGGCCGTTCGCGTTGAGAATAAGGGCCTGGCCGAGATCGGCACCGGGGGAATCATGATGCCGGTGGTCATTTACCATGCCGACGCCGAAGAACCGAGCGAAGACGATGACAAACCGGAGCCCGGCGAGGCGGACTACATCATCGGTTGATCGCGATGAAACTGCGTCCAACGACCAGACTG
>CAZIUM010000243.1:0-1313 GCA_964542285.1 uncultured Lentisphaerales bacterium | reverse complement strand
TTGACGCCATTTACCGCGAAGCCATTGTTGCCAATCGCGGTCGGCGCATGGTTTGGGGACTGGGTTTCCGCGGTCAGGGCGATGAGGCTTTTTTCAAGACCCGCCCCGAATTCGATACGTTGGAGAAACGTGGCGCCATCATTTCGCGCATGATGCGACGCCAGCGTGAATTGGTGGAAGAACTCCATGACGGGCCGTCGTACTTCTGTCACAACATCTATGCCGAAAGTACGGAACTTTACCAGGCCGGGGTCCTGGATCTCGACGACGATGTCATCCGGGTGTTCGGCGACAACGGCTTCGGGGCGATGCGCGCCCGCCCCTGCTCGTATTACACGGTCGAAGGCGATATTCCTGCGTGTCCGCGTCCCGACGACCGGAAGGCGCCCCAGGGCGTTTATTATCACTTCAGCTTTCTCGGTGGAGGCGCCGCCTCCAAGTTGACGCCCCTGGTCGACCCGGAACTGGTCGTCGACGAGTTCAACGCGGCCCTGGACTGGGGAAACCTAATGTTCGTGATTGCCAACGTCAGCGCGGTACGTCCGCAGATGTTTCATGCCGAACTGCTCGACCGGATTCTGCGTCCTCAACGGCAGTCCACGGAGCATCTTGCGGGGGAGCAGTACCGGGCCTGGTGCGAAAGGCATTTCCCGGACGCGGCCGGGGACGTGGAGGCGCTCTATCGCGATTATTTCAAAGCGCCTTACCGGCATGGAACCCACCGGGACGATCGCGCCGGCGAGCAGCTCTATCACAACACCTTGCGTTGCATCGTGACCGGCGTGCTGACCGGGGATGAAACGCAGTCCATTTCCCTCCGGCATCACGCCCTGCGCAGCACGCCGCCGCCGCTGGAAAAACCGCGGAATGTGACCGAATGCATCGAGGTGCTGCGGCAGGGGGCCAACGCCAGCTTGCCTCGCTGGCGCACCCTGGCCCTGCGGGCGGATGCCGTCAAACACACATTGCCCGAGACGCAGGCCCGGTTCTTCGCCGATACGGTCCACCTCTATGTCCATTACATGCATGCTTCGGTGGAAGGCTTTGTCGCGGCGCTCACGGCAGTGTCGGCCTACCGCTGCCAGGAAGGAAAGAGGCGTTTATCCACGCCGGCCTGGCGCTGCGCTGGTACAAGCAGGCCGTGCGTCACCTGGTCGAATCCGAACACGGCAAGTGGCGGAATTTCTACAGGGGCGACTGGAAAACCGGCAGCCGGGAGACCGTGCGCGTCGTTGCGGTGCTCCAGGGAATGTCCATGTTGCACGGCAACCGTCGCGACTGGACGCGGGAATCCCCTGGGGATGGAGCGCCTG
>CAZIUM010000242.1:0-4246 GCA_964542285.1 uncultured Lentisphaerales bacterium | reverse complement strand
GCCCTACCTTTCCGGCGCCTGGAGCCGGAACAGTAAACCCTTGCGCGAAACCTCAAGCCTCAACCCTCAACCCTCAACCCTCAACCCTCAACCCTAACCCTTCCGGCACGGTGCGACGGAGGGAAATCAGTCCCCCTTTTCTTTTTGATTGTAAAAACCCGGCTTGGGAGGTTCAATGGGGGGCATTCGGTGTGTCGTAAGGAGATTCCGTCCCGCGGCATGGCACCGACAACCTGGAAAGCTCTGAGACCACCCACAATGGAAAAATGGATAGCGGAACGAATCGATTCCCTGGCGACCGCCATGTCACCCTGCCGGAACTGTCCCCTGGCCAACACGGAAAAGAGTTTCAATCTCCCCGGTCAACGCGCGGTGGTGGCAGTTCTGGAAAACCTGATCGGCATTCTGTTCCCCGGGTGTCATGGACATAACACCCTGACGCATGAATCCGCCGAGGAGGCGGTGCGTCGCACCCTGGAGGAAACCGCGCGTCACCTGGCGGACCAGGCGCAGCGCGCCCTGGCCTACCAGTGCCGTCATGACCGCTGTATCGATTGCGGCAATTGTCGCCGGCGCGCGGTGACCGCCACGGCCCGTCTGCTGGACCATTTGCCGGCCATCCGCGACATGTTGCACGAAGACATCCTGGCCGCCTACGAGGGAGATCCCGCCGCACGTTCGACCATGGAAATCGTCATGAGCTATCCGGGTCTCTATGCCATTGCCGTGCATCGTCTTGCGCATGAATTGCACCGCAATTCCGTGCCGTTGATTCCCAGGGTGATGAGCGAACATGCCCACACCCGTACCGGGATCGACATCCATCCCGGCGCAAGCATCGGCCCCGGATTCTTCATTGACCACGGCACCGGCGTGGTGATTGGCGAAACCTGCACCATCGGCCGACGCGTCAAGCTTTACCAGGGGGTCACGCTGGGAGCGCTGAGCTTCGCCAAGGACGAAGAGGGACACCTCGTCAAGGGAATCAAGCGCCATCCGGATGTGGAAGACAACGTGGTGATCTACGCCGGCGCCACCATCCTGGGCGGCAATACGGTCATCGGACACGACTCGGTGATCGGGGCCAATGTGTGGTTGATCCACTCCGTCGCGCCCAACTCCAAGGTCTACAACCAGGAGCCCAAGCCCTGGATCCGCGGAACGTCCCAAGACGAAAACAAAGGCTGAGCGGCGCCAGGTGGTCGAAAACGCCCCCCTCCCGCTTATGCGCGAACGGCCCGGACGGTAATGGCGATGCCGCCGCGCGCCTTGAAGCGCCCCTCGACTTCGAGCCGCCGGGGCGCGAGCTGCCGGGCGAGATCGTCGGCGATTTCCGCCACGAGGCTTTCGCCGAAGATGCCACGCTCGCGATAGCGCCACAGGTAGAGTTTCAGCGACTTGCTTTCCACCAGCCATTCTCCAGGTTCGTAGCGGATCGCCAGGGTGCCAAAATCCGGCTGGCCGGTCACGGGACAGAGCGAGGTAAACTCGTCGCAAACCAGTTCCACCTCGATGTCGCCCCCCTGCCAGGGAATCCGGTCGATCCGGTCGACGGGATCGGCGCAGCGCTTGCCGAGAAACTTCGGCCGGTACGGTTTTTGGGGTTGGGAAGATGGGGTGGGGGACATGTCGTGGTCTCCTCTTCAGTCATTCACCAGGCGCCAGGCCATTTCGCACCAGGTCATAAGTCGTTGCGGATCGCCCCGGACCGTGCTGATGTCCTTCATGACGAATTCGCAGGGCATGCCTTCGGATTGAGCCAGGCGCGAGCGCAAATCGGCTTCGGCGCGCGCGGAATCGAAACGGTCGCCGGCCATCAGGGCGGGACTGGGCTTATGACTCAGAACGTAGCGCTGTTTGGCGCGCGCCACGACCTTGGCCGTGTCGCACCAGGGACTGATCGAAATTTTGCGCACCCGCGGGGCCTCGGCCAGGATGTCCATTTTGTCGTGCAGCGGTTCGCAGCACCCATAATAGTTCAATCCACAGCGCGACATGACCTCGATTTCGTAGCGCAGGGCGAATTCGGCATGCATCGCGGGCGAAACATCGCTGAAAATTTGCGGGGTGGCGCCGCCCCATTGATCGATCGGCCGCCACCGCCCGGGCAAGGCATCGGGCTGGGGCAGGGCGGCGGTGAGTCCGGTTCCGCCGGAACCGATGCGCGGGCGCAGGGACGAATCGTCCAGCAACCCCTGCTCCTCCAATTGATCCATAGCCATCAGAAAGGCATCCGTATAGCGGCGCATCAAGGCATGAATGAAATCGGGACGCTCATGCAGGGCGATCAACGCCTCCGTAACCCCGGTCCAATGCACGATTTCGTCCCAGGCCGCAAACCAATGCTGACAAATTCCGTGCGGACGAACCGGCAGGATGCCGTCGAACAATTCGGCGGCAAAGGCAACCTTACGCTCGGTGGCCTCGACATTGCAGCGCACCCGCGGCATGGCGATCTTCTCGAGGTCCTCAAAATCGCGGATAATGGGTTCATAGCGATGCGACTGAATCGGAGAGGCGCCTTGCGAGAGGCGTTGCTCCACCACGTCGGGACCGATGCGCACGCCTTCCAGCACCCTGGCAACGGGAAAATAATCGTACAACAGCTCGTCACAGGGCAGATGCCTCGCCACGAAGAGTTGCCGCCTGAAATGCAATTCATACTCCCGCAGCACGGGATGCGAGCACCCCGCGCGCAACGCCTCGTGCCGATCCTCGAACTCGCCCCAGGGAATCTCGGTGATCCACACCATCGGGCGTTGGGGCTTCAGATCGTTGAGGTCCCGCCACAGGACACGCTTTTCGCGCTGGTCGGGTCGCTGCGACAGCTCCCGCGTCTCCTCCGCCAGTTTACGCACCAGGGCGCGTTCCCGTTGCAGGTTCATGGCAATTCATCGCCCGTGACGGCCGGGGCATTGGTGGTGACGGTGGTACGGTCCGCTTCGATGGTTTGCAACACGCCCACCTGTCGCGGGACCGGACCAGGTTGCGGTTCTTCGGCTTCCTCCCCCGCGGCGGGCAGACGTTCGAGCCGCCGGGCGGTTTCGGCGTCGGGCGGGTCCGCGATCTCGCTGGCCGACCACCCCTGGCGCCAGATGGCGCCCATTTCGCTGACGTCCTTGCGGCGCTGGGTATCCCGCCGCAGGGCTTCGGGCGTATCCAGCACGTAGGGCGTCAGGAACACCAGCACTTCGCTGCGCGCATCCTCGAGCCGTTCGGAACGGAACAGGCGTCCCAGCAGCGGGATGTCGCCCAGCAGGGGAATTTTGGAGTGCGAAACGTTCTCGCGCGTCTGCACCAGCCCCCCCAGCATGATGGTCTGGCCGCTTTGAACCGAAACGGCGGCGCTAAGCTTGCGCGAAGCCACGATGGGCCAGTCGCCATCGTTGATCCGCTGGGTGCCGGCAATGTTTTCGATGGCCTCTTCGATCGTCATGACCACGAAACCGCGGGCGTTGATCTGCGGCGTGACCTTGACCGTCAGGCCCACGCTCTTCATCTCGACATCGTCCTCGTAATAGACGCCATCCGAGTTGCTGCCGGCGTATTTCTTGCCCTTGAAGAAATACTGATCGGTGGTGGCCTCGACCACGGCCTCCTTGTTGTCGAGTGTCAGGATCACGGGCGAGGCCAGCGTGCGGGTACGCGAATCGGTGGCCGAAGCCTGGATGACGGCATCGACGTTCAGATCGAAGAAGGTGGTGTAGTAGGCCACGCCCCCGATGGCATCGCCAAAACTGTTCGGGGTGTTGAAGCCCAGGGCATCGGACGGCAACTGCGTGCCGCCGCCGCCCTGGCCGGCAAAACCGACGCGGGGCTTGCCGCTGCTGTCGTAGCCGATCAGGGATCGCTGCACCCAATCGATGCCAGTCGAGAGGGCATCGGACAGGTTGACCTCGACAATCACGGTTTCGACCAGCACCTGGGAAAGCATGATATCCATATCCTGGATGATCTCGCGCAGGGTTGCCAGGTCGGAAGGACTCGCCATGAGAATCAGGGCGTTGGTGCGTTCGTCGGCCAGGATTTTGATGTTGTCCTTGTTGAGCTCGCCCACCTTGCTGCGGCCCGGCTCGGCGGGAACTCCCACCGCTTCGGCGGCCGCGCGACGGCGGCGCTCGGCCGCCTGGGCCAGGGTTTCGCTGCGATCGTCGCCCTCGCCGGCGGTCGAAGAGGAGGCGCCGGCATCGTCCTTCTTGACGTTGCCGATCAGGTCGTTGAGCATGGTCGCCACATCCTTGGACTG
>CAZIUM010000241.1:0-4262 GCA_964542285.1 uncultured Lentisphaerales bacterium | reverse complement strand
CCGGTTCCAGCGGGCGGGTGCCCGTGCCGCATGAAAAGCGATTTCTTATCAATCGCCCTGGATTTTTCCCGGTTTGATTGGATTTCAGTAGCATCCCATGGTATATTGGAGTCATGGAAGCATGGATGCGCTCGAAAAGGCGGTGAACCGGATTCGGCGTCAACCAATTCTCCACGCACATCGAGGATGATGTCGTCATGGGGATTTGCAAGGCGTTGCGGCCCAACATTCCAGCACTCCATCATTCCGCGTTCCTATGGGACATCAGTGATTGGATTTCAATATTGAAAATGGTATTTTCTACGAACGCCTCGGCAAAAGAGAGGACCCCACGCAATGAAAACATGGTTTCGCAATATGCTCGACCGCCGGACAAGCCACGATCTACTGCGGTATGCCCTGTATACCCTGGGGGTATTCCTGGTCACCTTCAGCATGCGTTTTTTTGGTCGTCACGGCTACGACGCCCTGTTTCACGAGGGCGGGGTCCTCGAGACACTGCAAGTGATGCTGCTGACGGTTTGCGCCTTGCTGCTGTTGTCGGGCGCTTTCGTCATGCGCGCCCGGCGCGAGTTGTTGCTGGTGCTGGCGGGGCCGGTAATGCTGGTTGTAGCGCGCGAAATGGACTATCTGCTGAAGCCCGCGCTGCCGGTCCTGGGTTGGAAAATTGGCTATCTGCCGCTGCTTGCCATCCTCTGGCGCTTGCGCGATGCGCGCCGCAACGCGGCTTTTGCCGCCGACATGAGGCGTTTTGTCCAATCCCAGCCGTTCTGCATACTCTGGGCGGCTTTTTTGACGGCCATCCCCGTGGCTCAGCTTCTGGGCGATGGCACCCTGCTGCAGAACCTGCTGGCCGATGACTTTACGCGTGCCTTCAAGCGTGTGATCGAAGAGCTGCTCGAATCGGTGGGCTACGTCCTGCTGCTGATCGGGTGCATCGAGACCCTGCGCTGGAGCCGCGATTCCGTTGTCGCGAACCCTGCGGAAGGCAGCGGGACGTGACACGCCTCGGTGCTGCGCACCGATCGACCCTCGGCACCCTGGCGGTAGGGCGCGATCCCTGCTTCGTATCCGTCTTAGCGGATGACTACGCAGGACAAGCGCCGAGCGCGCCGCCTCCGCGACCCTCGTCACCCTGGCGGTAGGGCGGCGAGGTCCTTCGCCGCCGCCTTCGCCCCAGGGGCTACGGCGCGCCACGGCCATCTTCGCCCTGCTGGCTTTCGACGCGCCACGGCCACCACCCTATTCGACCGGAACTCCGGCTTTGGCGCCCAGCTCGATCTCAAGCCGCAGGCCCCCTTCGGCATCCTCGCCCCAGGCGCCTTCCAGAGTGCCCAGACGCGAGGCGTTTTCCAGCGCATCGCCCAGGCTCATGACAAACGACTGCTGCGCCGCCCCGGCCGGCAGCATGCCGAATGCGGTGGCCAGACGGTACACCGCCAGCACCTGTCGCGCTTCGTCGGCCGTGGCGCCGAGGTCCAGACAAATATAGCCTTGCAGTCTACCGGTCGACCCGGACAAGCGGCGTTCCAGTCCCGAACGCCAGGCAATGCCGGCGGCGCCGACGGCATGGCGCTGGGCGGCCAGGCTGATGGCGGAACTGCCGAGAATCAGCCATCCCGGATACCACTCCGCAACCATACTCTCCCTGCCCGCCAGCAGGCGCAAGCGCCGGCCGGCAAGCCAGTCGACCGCCAGGCGCCTTTCGGACGGGGTTTCCGGCACGCGGGTCCGCAGATCCAGGCCGCTGGCGGCATTGACCTGCTCCAACATCGAGCGCACATCGTCCGGACCGGTATCGTCGCGCCAGGGCAGCAGCATGGTCAGGGCCGGCACGGCCAGGTTCAGCAGGCACCCGCCGTAGGGTTGCGCGCTGAGGTAGAGGCAGGCATCCTCGGTGCCGCCGGCACGGTCCGCGAGACTCGGCAGGCTTAGGTCCGGCAGATAGCGCGTGCACAAGGTCCGCAGTGTCTCGTAGGGCAGCATCAGCAGGGCTTGCGCCGTGGATCCCGCAAGCGCATCGGCGGCCGTGCAACGTCCCGTCAACGCCGGCATGGGGGGCGGGGGTTCATGTCCGGAGCGCACATGACGCCGGCGCAGGGTCAGTCCCAGGCGATCGTGCCGGATGGTGTGCAGGTCAACCTCGAGCGGATCGCCCAGCGGCAGGGGCAGGGGCCAGGGCGATTGCGCGGGATCGACCCAGGCGCGGTGCGGCAGGATGCCGCTGCGTTCCCATGGACGTTGATCGTGCCGGAAGACCGGCGCCAACGGCGCATCCAACCGCAGACGCTCGTCCAAATGCCGGACGGCTTCCGGGTCCTCGCCCAGCGTGGCCATCAATACATTCTCGCGCAGGCGGAACGCCAGGTACAGGCCTTGCATCTTGCGGGACTTTAGTCGCATGTAGCGCACACCCGACGGGGTCACATCCAGACGTCCGACTCCCGGTATCCAGCGCGTCAGCAGCATGAGGTTCAGCAGGCGTCCGCGCGGACCCACCCAACTTGCCCCCGTCCAGCATGGCCGTGCCGAGGGACCCAGCGCCGGACTGTAGCCGATCAGCGAGCGCGGACCTGAGACCAGCCTCACGATCCAGACAATGTTGGTGTCGGCGGCCCAATCCTCGGCATGCCTGACCCCGCAGACGCTGAGGGTGTCGACCAGCAGCGGGTTGTCAAAACGGCGACGCCAGACTCCGGACAAATCGATATGCTCGCTGACCAGCAAACTGTTTTCCGGCATGGCGCGAAACACGCGGTCGGGGCGTTCAGGAATGTGCAGGATCCACAGGAGCGCGAACAAAACGAACAGCAGCGTTCCGATGCGTACAAGCCAGGCTTTGGGGTGGTTAATTTTCGCAAGGCGCGTCATGGGGTGGCCGGCTCCAGTTTCAACGATCCCGTCAGTTCGGCAACCGAGCGCATGCCGTGGCGCGCAAGGTAGTCCGTGATCCCGTCAATCACCCGCAGCGGCGTGGTGGGATCCATAAAATTGGCCGTGCCCACGGCGACGGCCGTGGCGCCGGCAATCATGAATTCGATCGCCTGGCGTGCATCGCTGATGCCGCCCATGGCGAGGATCGGCACCTTGACGGCGCGGGCCGCGTCCCAAACCAGCTTGACGGCTACGGGATGAATGGCCGGTCCTGAAAGGCCGCCCACGCGGTTCGCCAGCACGGGCCGGCGCGTTTCAATGTCGATCACCATGGCCGGCAGCGTGTTGATCAGGGAAAGCGCGTCGGCGCCGGACTCGACCGCGGCGCGCGCAAAGGGGGCAATGTCCGGGACGTTCGGCGCCAGCTTGACGATCAGCGGCAGGCGTGTACGCCGACGCACGGCGGCCACCAACGCCGCCAGCCGCGCAAGGTCGGTGCCGAAGGCCGCGCCCCCGGCCTTTACATTGGGGCAGGAAACATTCAACTCCAGCGCCGCGACCCCGCCGGCGGCCTCGAGCCTGGACGCCACCTCGCCGTACTCGTCGCTGTCCGCGCCCCAGATGTTGACGATCACCGGCACGCCGGTCGCGCGCAGCCGCGGCAAGTAGCGGCTTACAAAACCATCGACGCCCGGTCCCTGCAACCCGATGGCATTGACCATTCCACCCGGCACCTCGACGTGCCGCGGCAGCGGGTTGCCGGACCAGGGGTGCAGGCGGATGCCCTTGACCGTCAGGGCTCCCAAATGTGATATTCACGTGCAGTTTGTGACAAAACCGCCGGGTCATTCCTCGACGTCATCGGTGAAGTCGAAGGCGCCGCCGTCGAACACCGGCATGATGCCCCCGGCTCTGAACTCCGTGGGAGAGAGGTGAAGCAACCGCTTGAAGGGCCTGCAGAATTCGCTGACGGAGCCAAAGCCCATGCGAGTTGCGATCTCCTTCACGGAGAGATCCGTGTTCTTGAGCAGGTTGCACGACTGCTGAAGCCGCATGCGCATGATGAAGCGGTAGGGAGGCTCCCCAGTGGCCTCGGCGAAGACGCGCGTGAGATGCTCCCGCGACACGTTCAGACGCGAGGCCAGCTCGCTGACGTTGATGCGTTCGCCATGCGCGTCCCGGAGGAGATCGTGCGCCCGGTGGATCAGAGCATGGTCGGACTTCCGGCTGTCGTTCTGCTCCTGGGCGAGCAGCAGCGCGTGCAACAGCTCCATGACAAGCCGCCAACTGTCGGCCAGCGAGATCACGGCGCTTTCGCGGCCTTCGCCGAGGAACGAGGCAAACTTGTCCAGAAGCGGATGCGTTGTCGGGAACTCGAAGACTCCCCC
>CAZIUM010000240.1:0-4331 GCA_964542285.1 uncultured Lentisphaerales bacterium | reverse complement strand
GGGATTCTTGCGCGTTCTTGCCCAGCAATTCCAATTAACGTATCATAGCCAATATTGACATAGCTTTCCTTATCTTTGCCCGGTTTTGAAATTCATGGTTGTTGAAGGGCTAAGTAAGGCCGTAGGCTGTTTTTCCGGAGATCCGACGAGGGCCTTAAGTCCGTGTCATTCGGGTCTGGATATTTTCGATGGAATAGGTAGCGTTCCCTGGGATGCTGGAGAAGTAGAGTGACGAAAGCAAGGATGCCGGGAATGGCCGCCCGGCGGGTTGTTTTGCGATTGGCGGCCGTGCAGTCGGCGTGCTCGGCGCGGGCCTGGGCGGCACGCGCAGGGGACGGGGCCCAGCCGGGCGATACCGGAGTGGTCGGTCGTTTCGTGGCCGATTTAAGCGCCAACCACCCGCTTTGGTACGCCTTCCTCAGCTTTCTTGCCGTTACGATCGTGGCGTTTGCCCTTTCCATAATTGCCGGGCGCCTCATGAGACGACTGGGGTACCGGGACAGCCGCCCCTCCGATCCCCAGGGGGGCGGCACGAAATGATGGATGTCTTTACAATATATCTTCCCGTCGCCGGCGTGGAATTCAATTGGTTGATCCTGCTGCTGATTGGTTTCTCGGTCGGGCTTATGGGAGGGTTTTTCGGCATCGGCGGCGGGCCGATTTTAACGCCGGCCTTGAACATTTTCGGCTTTCCGATGGCTGTCGCCATCGGAACCGGCATGCTGAACGTCTTCGGGCAGTCGATTGTGGGATTTCGAAAACATGCCGTCCTCGGCAATGTCGATCCCCGGCTGGGGTTGACCGTGGGCGGGGCGATGCTTGTGGGCGTGGAGCTTGGCAAACGGATGGTCATGGGGCTCGAAAGCGACAACCTGGAAGGCTCTACGGTTCGCATTGTGTACCTGATCCTGCTGATCGGGTTGACCCTCCGTTTCCTGCGCGATTACCTGGGCGCACGCCGGCGCGGCGAACATCGCAACGAGAACGCGCATCGAGAGAAGCCCGAGGCGGAACCTGTACAACCAAAAGCCCGGGTCCTGCCGGCGCTCGCGATCGGGTTGGGTGTCGGCGTTCTGGCCGGATTTCTTGGGGTCGGGGGCGGCTTCCTGCTGGTGCCGGCGTTTATCTATCTCCTTGGGTTTCCCACTCACAGGGCGGTAGGCACCAGCGTGTTGTGCTGCGTGGTGTCCGGCGCTTACGGGGGGATCGCTTACGCGGCGCAGGGCCGCATGGACCTGATCGCGGTGTTGCCGATGTTGACTGGCGCGTCGTTCGGCGCTCAGCTTGGGGCTTCGGCCGTGCGATTCGCGGGAAGCTATGGTTTGCGCCTGCTGTACGGCATCATGCTCATGATGGCTGCCGTCGGCGTGGCGCTGAAGCAACTTGACGAGATGACCCCAACCATCAACCTGTCGTGGGTGGCGCAGACGGTGGTCCTTGTAACCGCCGGGTCGATCAGCCTGGTGATCCTCGTCCGGCTTTTTTGCAGCATTCGGGCGGACCGGCGGAAATAGGCCGGAAACGATGGAGCGGGCGATGGGAATCGAACCCACGTATTGAGCTTGGGAAGCTCACATTCTACCATTGAATTACGCCCGCAAGAGTCGGGAAACCATTCGCCGGGATGGCTCGAAAGCCTGGGCTTCCAACGAATGCAGCACAGCATATTTCAAGCCGGATGGATTGTCAACCCATGGCTTTTTATTCGGCGAGGGGTTCCTCTTGTCCCTCTTGTCGGTCGGCTTCCACCACCTCGCGTGGCAGCAGCAAGCGATGCGGGGATTGCGCCAGGTAGGGCGGCACGGTCATCAAGCGCACCTTCCCCGCGCCCCGCCAGGTGCGCAGGCGCCAGGCGCGTCCATCCTGCCCCGGCGGAACGGGAACGCAAAAATAGCCCTCCCCTCCCTGGGTGGCGAAATCGTAGCGCTGAACGCCCTCCGCATCCCAGATCCCACCACGGCCGGTACTCACATGCCCGCCGATCGTTCGCGTGCCGCGCGGGACATAGAACCAGGCGCTCGGAATCCCCACGTGAGGCGTGAATCCGTCGGCAAGACAGACCGGTATGTCGTCCGGAAACTCGACCTGGTGTCGTCCGCCCCCGTCATGGGTCACCAGGCGATGCAGGCCGGCGAACCGCGTCCGCAGGACGACGTCATACCATTGCTCGTCCGGACGTACGGTTTCACGATCCCGGTCTTCGGCCTCTTCCATCTCGTTCAAGGGCGAATACAATTCCAGTCGCACCGGTCCGCGATCGCGATAGGTGATGCCGCCGCGCACGCGCAGCGTCAGATTCCCCGGTTGTTCGAGCCAGAGGAAAAAGGTGCGGCCGCCGAAATGGCGTCCGGCGTTGCCGAACGCTCCCGGCGGGGCGACCGGGAGGGCCAGGGGCGTGGCGGGGATCAAATCCTGGCCGAACTCGACCGGCGAGAATTCGAGCAGGGCATGGTGGGCGATGCCCTCGCGCAGAAATTGCGCGATCGCCTCGTCGGGATAGGGCGCCGCCTCGGCGCGCAAGGCCGCGGCGCGTCCTTCGATCCGCTCGATGGGCGTCACTCCGCCCGGGGCATAGTGACGCCCGTCCATGCGCCGGGTGTGAACCATCTTGGTTTCCGCGATACGGTAGGAATGCCGTACCCAGTCTTCATAAAGTCGCTGACGATCCTCCCCTGAGGCGTTCACCGTGCGGAGATAAAGCTCAACATGGCGGGTGTAGAGCACGAGATCGGCCAGGCGAGCCTCGATGTTGGGGTTGTCCGACAAGGCATGCGCCGCGTCCAGGTGGCGGTACATGCGTCCGATTAAATCCTCGCTCAGCAACGCCGGGCGTTGATCGGCCGTGAAGCGTGTGATGGCTTGATAAAATTGTCGCATGGGCTCCCGGGCGGAGCCGAACGCTTTTTCCAGGAAGTCGTCGAAAATCTCGTCCACGCGTCCGGCTTCGTCGACATCCCACATAATGCGCGCCATCAGGTATTGTCCGAATCCCGTGGGGCCCCAGGCGTCGTGGATGTTGGCGCTGTTAAATCGCACCCCGGCGGCATGGTACTGGGGCAGGGTGCGGGTGAGGTAGGGCAGGTCGGCCGGACGTCCCCTTCCCGGCAGATTGGCGTAGGAGTAATAGTATTCCCGCAAGCCGAGCATCGTGGCCGCGCGTCCCCATTGCTCGATCAACTCGTCCGCCGTGTAGCCTCCGCGGATGAAGCCCGTGGCGACGTTGACAATCACGTTCGGGTGCACCGGAACCGAAGGGGGAGGGGAATGCGAGGCATAGGCGTAGATTCCGACATATTTCGGGCCGAGTCCAAGGTCGTTGATCGCTTCGGCCACGGCGTTGGCCAGCAGAACCACGCGGTCCGAAACACTGCCCATGGCGGCGCAATCGTCGCACTCGCACCAGCCGCCCCCGTCGCTGGGGTCGATCGAGAGACTGTCGGTTTCGGCGGTCACCCGCGCAACCGCATCCCGCACGACCAGCGCGCGCAGGCCCGGATTGGCAATGCAGAACTTGCTGCCGCCGCGCTCGCCATCGCGCAGGGCGAGATATTCGGGATGGGCCGCGAAGACTTCCCGGTTGCGCCGGATGATGCCCCCGTAACTGTGTCCCGATTGGAGCGTGAACCCCGAAGCGGTGCGGTTGCGCCGGGTCCATTCCTTCGTGGCGTGCCAGACCCGGCGACTGTGGTAGTCCGGCCTTTCCGTGACGTCCACGGCCACGCGCAACTCTGGAATCGCGGGCAGGACTTCCCAGGTCCTGGTGGGGAAAAACATGCGATAGCCCAGGCGATGCAGCAGGTCCGCCACGGCGTTGTGCACCGCCAGCGGCGTGGCGCCGATCAAGTGCAGCGCGGTTTTGCCGGAGCGCAACCGATAATCGTCTCGGTCCAGGGGCCCCGTGCCGAAGGCCACGGGAAAGGGCAGCGCATCGAAGTCCGTCGCGGTTCCCAGAACGATGCCGCGGCGCCCCGTTCCTGCTTCGATTTCGAACGATGCGCCCGTAATCCTTCTCAGCATGTTCGTCAAATCGGTCGCCGCGGCGTGCGTCTCATCGTGTGCCTCCGGCGATAGAACGACCCGCATCGCCGCGACCCCGTCGCGGGCCAGCAGCGCCTCTTCCGACGCTGGCGTTGGCGAGACGAGCAGGATGGCCAGCGACGCCATGAAAAAAAACAAGCGCCGAAAACTTCGATAAAAGGATGGGTTCATAACTCCCTTATTTTACCACCCGAACAAATAAACCCGCAAGACGTGTTTGTTGTCTGTTGCGCCCCGAGCAGGGACATTTCATCTGCTTTGGCCGGAGGGGGGCATAGCTGCCATGTCGGCAG
>CAZIUM010000239.1:0-4368 GCA_964542285.1 uncultured Lentisphaerales bacterium | reverse complement strand
GCGGGAACGATGTGCTTCGCAGGAGGGAAGCACCGAACGCGGAAGCCAGGAGTCGAGAAACGGAATCGCGATCGGGATCGACCCGGCGCAAGGCACCTGGGAAAAAACAGTTCCCGTCACCGACGCCCGGAACGCAACAATTTCAAAGATTCAAACCCAACACCCAATCTACCAGGATCGCGCGGGGGACCCGCGCGCGGCGGCGAAGGGCCTCGCCGCCCTGCCATTTTGACGCAAAGCGTCGTCGAAATAAGGAAACCTTGGGTGCGGAGCTTCCTCCAGTCTTCAGCCTCTACCACCTCAGGCCTGGGAGTAATCTCCGGCGGCCAGGTCGCCGACCGTCTGCCGGGCGTCTCCGAAGAGCAAGATCGCATCGTCGCGCTCGTACAGGGGATTCTTGACCCCCGCGTAGCCCGGGTCATCGTTCAGGTTACAGATGATAAGCGCTCGTGCCCGCGCCGCGTCGAGGACGGGCATGCCGTAGATCGGCGTTCCCTCAGCCGTGTTGGCGGCGGGGTTGATCACATCGTTCGCGCCAATGACCACCGCCACGTCGGCAGTCGGGAACAGGGGGTTGGCCGCCTCCATTTCCAGGAATTTCTCGTAGGGCATCTGCACCTCGGCCAGCAACACGTGCATGTGGCCCGGCATCCGCCCCGCAACGGGATGAATGGCAAAACAGACCTCCTTGCCGGCCTGCTCCAGGCGGTCGTAGAGCACCTTCACCTGATGCTGAGCCTGGGCGACGGCCATGCCGTAGCCGGGCACCAGGATAACCCGCGCCGCCTGCCGCAGCGCCGCGACGGCCTCGGGCAGACCCGGTCGCGCACGGGCCGGCACGGGGCTGTCTCCATCGTTCGGCGGCGCGCCTGCCGACGCCTCCAGCGCAGCCGCCGGTTCGGGCGTCTCGGTTGCGGTCGTGCGCCCGGCGAGAATGTAGCCGAGCTGTCGGTTCATTGCGCGGCACATGATCCGGGTCAGCATCAACCCGGCGGCGCCGACGATGCCACCCACGGCCACCAGCTCGAACCGGCGCAGGGCAAACCCGGCAAAGGCGGCCGCGATCCCCGACAGGGAGTTCAGTAGCGAGATAGTCACCGGCATGTCGGCCCCACCCACGCGCAGGACGACGACCGCGCCCGTCCCCAGCGCCAGCAGTCCCAGCAGCGTGGCCAAACCGTGCAGGGCGTTCCCATCCAACAGTCCGGTTCCCGCGACGCCCGCCAGCAACAACAGCAGCGCCGCCGAATTGATGGTGGCCAGACCCGCCAGCCGCGGGGGACGCTGCGGAAGCCACCGCGACAGTTTTCCGGCGGCTACGAGACTTCCACCCAGCGTGGCCGCGCCGATCGCGATCCCCAGTCCAGCGGCGATGCGTATGGGCGTTTCCGCGGTTGCGCCCGGAACCCGCAGTTCCAGCCATGCCACCCCCGCGGAAGCGGCGCCGCCCAGTCCATTCAGGAGCGCGACCAGCTCCGGCATCTGGACCATCCGCACACGCAGCCCCAGGGCCAGACCGATGGCTGCGCCCGCGGCCAGCGCCCCCCAGACCCAGGCCGACGCGAGCAACCCCTCTCCAGCCAGTGTCAGCAGGATGAAGCCTCCCATGCAGGCCGCGCTCAGACGGTTTCCCCGCGTCGCCGTCCGCGGCGATCCCATCCAGCGTATTCCCAGCAGCACCCCACCGATCAGCAACAGCGCGGGCGCCCGCCCCCAGGTCTGGTCATGCATCATTGCCAGGATATCCATTGTTTACTCTTCCTCGCGCGAGAAGAGGCGCAGCATGCGTCCGGTGACCACGAAGCCGCCGACCACATTCACCGCGGCCAGGGCCACCGCCACGGCCGCCAGCGCCCGGTTCCCGGTCGCCGCCGCGCGTTCGAGCGCCAACAGGGCGCCGATAACCGCAATGCCGGAGAGCGCGTTCATGCCCGACATCAGAGGCGTGTGCAGTAGGCTTGGCACATTCCGCAGCAGCCGGTACCCCACCAGGGTCGATACCGACAAAATGCCGATCAGGACCCACCCATTCATGCGTCCACCTCACGGCCCGCAGCGGTCATTGCTTCCCGCGCACCCGCATGGAGAATTCGCCCCCCACGCGTCACCAATGCGGACGCCACGATCTCATCGGACGCATCCAACGGCAGCCGTCCGTCCTCTGCCAGGTAGGTCAGCAGGTTGCAGACATTGCGGGCGAACATCCAGGCCGACGAGCGCGGCATCTGTCCGGGGATGTTCTTGATGCCAACGATTGTCACCCCGTGGCGTACGACCGTCTCGCCGTGTTCCGTGCAGGCGCAGTTGCCGCCTTGGTCGATTGCAATGTCGACAATCGCCGAGCCGGGACGCATCGCCGCAACCGTCGACGCCTCGACGAGCGACGGGGCAACCTGGCCGGGAATGAGCGCCGCAAGGATCACGATGTCCGCCGCCTGAACCGCCGGACGCAACACGTCGCGCTCCTGCGCGAGCCACGCTGCCGACAGCGCGCGAGCGTAGCCGCCGGGCCCCTGGGCCTCCGCGGGTGGAACGCCCGTCGGCAGCGTCTTGGCGCCGAGACTGGCGGCCTGTTCAAGCGCCTGCGGACGAATGTCCGAAGCCGTCACCACGCCGCCGAGACGGCGGGCCGTCGCCACCGCCTGCAGCCCGGCCACCCCCGTTCCGACCACCAGGACCTGTGCCGGAGGGATCACCCCAACCGCCGTGCCCATCATCGGTACGAAGGTCTTCAGCACATTGGACGCCAGGAGCACCGACTTGTACCCCGCGACGGTGCTCATCGAGGTCAGCGCATCCATCGACTGCGCCCGTGAAATCCGCGGAATGCCGTCGAGCGTCAGGGCCGTAACGCCCTGATCGCGCAATCTTCGCACCAGGTCATGGTTGTCGGGCGCCGCCGGATGTAGAAAGGCGATCAGCACCTGGCCGGAATGCATCAGGTCGACCTCGTGCTTGCCGGAGTGGTCATTGAAACGTGGCTCCTTGACCTTCAGGATAACGTCCGCGCGCGCGAAGAGATCGGCGGCATCGGCACAAAGCCCGGCACCCGCCTGGGCATACGCCGCGTCGTCTGCGTCGCACCCTGCACCCGCGCCGGTTTCCATTAGCACCCGCGCCCCCTCGCCGCACAGCGTTTTGACCGTCTCGGGCAACGCGGCCACGCGCGCCTCCCCCGGCATGATCTCGCGGGGAATTCCAATCGTCAGCCCTGATAGTTTCATATTGCTTGTCCCTTCCTTCGACTCATGTCCCACGCCCTTGCTGATCCATTTTCGTTTCGACCGGAAACATTTTCCGCGTATCCACCCAGAAATCGAGGCTTTTGAGCACGACGGACGTTTCGGAGTCCAACACCCCCGGCACGGTCGACAGTTCGTTGGTGACAAAATCGACCAGCGTCCGACGCGACGGGGCCAGGATCACGGCCATCAGGTCGTGGCGTCCCGTCACGATCATCGTCGTCAGCACCGACGGGAGCTTTGCAATTCGCTTCGCGCACTCCGTAAGACGGCGACCGGCGATCTTCACTTCGACGATCGCCAGAAAGGCTTCCGGTTGACTTTCGAGATTGGCCTGAGCCGAGATGCGCAGCACGCCGTGGTCCACCAGCCACCCCAGCCGTTGGCGCACGTTCCCCTCCGAAATGCCCAGACGCCGGGCCAACTCGCGGTTTGACAACCGGCCGTCGGCTCCCAGTTGTTGCGCAATGCGTATATCAATATCGTCAAGGCTACGCAAAGTTTTCATTTCGAGTCAAAATAATGCGCATCCTCGAATAAAGCAAGCCCGGAATTCGAGAATTCAGAATTCAGAATTCAGAAGTTTTTACGCCACGATTCGCATGAAAGGGGAAGATCGCCTCGATTCCTTATCATTGAGGCCCTTACTGATGAGAAGATTTCCGTATAATCACGCAAATCCGCGTGGCCTTCCCCCAGCGCCTCGATCCGCACGGGCCGCAGATCGCCGAACGCGCCCTCGATCGGCGTGCGGTCGCAGGGGAGATCCAGCGGCCGGCAATTTCGCCTCGCATTCGGGCTGAAGCCCCTGCGCGAGGCAGCCGGACCAGCCCCCGCCGCTCCAGCTTCAACAGCAAGGTCCGGCACGCAATGTCCTTCAGGCACCCGACACCGTTGCGCCAGTCCCAACGCCGGAACAACTTCCGCGACAAACGGGTCCGTCGCCAGCCAATGGCGCACCAGTGCGAGGTCTTCAGGCGTCAGTCGCCGTGCTTGGATGATCGGATCGGTCTCCGCATAAAAACAGCTTAGCAAAAAGCTGAAACTGAGTTCAGATCAATCGCTATTTTTTTCACCCCTTGCACGGGCAGGCGCTTCTCAACCCTCAAATCACCCGCTCCCCTCC
>CAZIUM010000238.1:0-4399 GCA_964542285.1 uncultured Lentisphaerales bacterium | reverse complement strand
ACGGTGGAAGCCATGATCGCGCGCACGGGCAATCCACGCTTTGTGCTGGATTCCTATCGACGCTTCATGCAAATGTTCGGCAACGTGGTCATGGGAGTCGAGCACCACCATTTCGAGCACGAACTGGCCGCCGTCAAGGAAGCGCATGGCGTTACGCTCGACTCGCAACTGGACGAGGAAGCGCTGCGTGAGTTGATCTCCCAATACGAGAAAATGGTCAAGCGCGACACGGGCGAAAAGTTTCCCACTGAAGCCACGGATCAATTGCGCCGCGGAATCGATGCCGTGTTCGGTTCCTGGAACAATCCGCGAGCGGTCAAGTACCGGCAGTTGAACGACATCCGGGGACTGCTGGGAACGGCGGTCAACGTGCAGGCGATGGTGTTTGGAAACTCTGGAGCCAACTCCGGCACCGGCGTGGCCTTTACGCGCGATCCCTCCACGGGGGAGCACAAGTTTTTCTACGGCGAATACCTGGTCAACGCGCAAGGAGAGGATGTCGTGGCGGGTATTCGCACCCCGCAACAGATTTCGCTGCCGGGTTCGCGCGCCTGGGCGCGTTCGCAGGGCATTTCCGAAAAGGAACGCAAGGCCAAGTATCCCTCGCTTCAGGAGGCGATGCCGGCGGTGTTCAAGGAGTTGGACGCCATTCGCGTGCGACTGGAGCAACGCTACCGCGACATGCAGGACCTGGAGTTTACGATCGAAGACGGCAAGCTTTACATGTTGCAGACCCGCAACGGCAAACGCACCGCGGCGGCCGCCGTCAAGATCGCCACCGACCTGGTCAAGGAAGGATTGATTGACGAAAAAACCGCCGTCCTTCGCGTGGACCCCACGGCGCTGGATCAGTTGCTGCACCCCGTTTTCGTCAAGAGTGCCGAAGCCAAGGCCAGCCGCCTGGCGATCGGGCTGCCGGCATCCCCTGGGGCGGCCAACGGACAGATTGTGTTCAGCGCCGAGGAAGCCGAGAAATGGGCCGCCGACGGCAAATCCGTAATCCTCTGCCGGATCGAAACCAGTCCGGAAGACATCGGCGGCATGAACGTAGCCAAGGGCATCCTGACGGGACGTGGCGGCATGACCTCCCACGCCGCCGTGGTGGCCCGCGGCATGGGCAAATGCTGCGTGGCCGGAGCGGGGGAAATCCAGATCAATTACGCCCGACGCATCATGAAGGTCGGCGAAAAACAGTTGCGCGAAGGCGATTGGATTTCGCTCAACGGATCGACCGGCGTCGTCTATGAAGGCCAGATCGCGACCGAGGACCCCAAGCTGACCGGCCCTTTCGCCATGATCATGAACCTTGCGGACAAGTATCGCAAACTGGGCGTGCGCACCAATGCGGACACTCCCAGCGATGCCGCGCAAGCCGTGGCCTTCGGGGCCGAGGGCATTGGGCTCTGCCGTACCGAACACATGTTCTTTGAAGGCAAGCGCATCATGTCGATGCGGCGCCTGATCCTGGTGGCGGAAACCGTCAAAACCTTGCGGGCCGCCCTGTCCACCGCCACCGGCAAAGAAAAGACGGTCATCGAGAAGAAGATGGAAGCGCCCCTGGCCCAGTACAACCAGGCCCTGAAGGAACTGTTGCCCCTGCAGCGCAACGATTTCGTCAAGATTTTCAAGGCGCTGAAGGGGCGTCCCTGCACCGTACGGTTGCTGGACCCGCCGCTGCATGAATTCCTGCCGCACGACGCCGCGGGACAGCGTGAAATGGCCGTTCACATGAACCTGAAGCCCTCGCGGGTCAAGGCGCTGGTGGATTCACTTCACGAGACCAATCCGATGCTGGGTCACCGGGGTTGTCGCTTGGGCATCAGCTATCCGGAAGTTACGGAAATGCAGGTGCGCGCCATCTGCGAAGCCGCTGCCAAGGTACCGGGTTCCTGTCCGGAGATTATGGTTCCGCTGATCGGTTCCGTCAAGGAATTGCAAGCCCAGAAGGAACTGATCCAGGCCACGATCGCCACGGTAGAAAAAGCGGCCAAAACCAAACTCGACATCGCGATCGGTACCATGATTGAAGTGCCGCGCGCGGCCTTGACCGCCGGCGACATCGCCGCCGAAGCGGATTTCTTCTCGTTCGGAACCAACGACCTGACCCAGATGACCTGCGCCTTCTCCCGCGACGACGCCGGCAAGTTTCTCGGCGATTATGTTTCGCGCGGATTCTACGAGTACGATCCCTTCCAGGTGCTGGACCAGGAAGGGGTGGGCCGCCTGATGAAATGGGCGGTCGAACAGGGCCGTGCCACCAACCCCACCATCAAATTAGGGGTTTGCGGCGAACATGGCGGGGAACCGAAAAGCGTGGCGTTCAGTCATTCGATCGGGCTGAGCTATGTTTCCTGCAGTCCCTATCGCGTACCGATCGCGCGACTGGCGGCGGCACAGGCCGCCTTGAGCGACACGCCCGCCGGCTGAAACCGGGTGCATCATGGTCTACCGGCATAATCCCGACGTCGTGGCGCGTCACCTGTTCGACGAACATGTGATCGTGCCCGTCGCCGGGGATCTGGCGCGGGAAAATCGTCTCTTTACGCTCAATGACTGCGGACGACAAATTTGGGAATTGCTCGATGGGGTGCGCGACGACGAGGAAATTGTACGCGTTCTTTCCGCTCGTCATCCCAAGGCCGGACGGCGCGTGGCCGACGATACCCGCGTCTTCCTGGACGAGATGGCGCGTCTGAAGCTGATCGAACCCACCGGGCGGACATCGGACGCGGAAGTTTCCCCATGATCTGTTCCCTGCCGGCCGGATCGATCGAGCGCCGGTTGCGTTCCGCGGCCGAGGCGCAAGATTACCCCTACTCGGCCATGCTGGAGCTGACACGTCGTTGCTGTTTCCGCTGCCGGCACTGTTATGCCGGACCGGGAATCGGTGCCGACCGTGAATTGCCCACCGCGACCTGGCTCAAGCGGATCGACGACTGTGCCGAAGCCGGAGTACTGCGTCTGGCAATGACCGGCGGCGAACCCTTGTTGCGCGAAGATTTCCCCGTTTTATACCGGCATGCAAGGCGTCAGGGCCTGCTGGTCGCCCTTTTCACCAACGCCGTGCTCTGCGCCGAACCCTCGCGTCTTGAATGCCTGAAACAGTATCCACCCACCGTGGCGGAAGTCACCTTGTATGGGGCCACACCGGAAGTCGCCGCCCAAGTCACCGGCGTTCCGGATGCGTTGGAACGCCAATGGCGCGGCATCGACCAACTGCGAGCGGCCGGCATCAAGGTAACCCTCAAGGCCACGGCCATGCGTGCCAACCGCGATGAAATCCCCGCCTTGCGGGCCCTGGCCTCCCGGCTCGGACTTTCCTTCAGACTCACCACCGAACTCTGCATGGCCATCGATGGCTCCCACCACCCCGCCACACAGCAACTTTCAGCGCCCGAAGCCGTCGCGCTGGAAAAATCCGACCCATCCTACTACGCGGCACTGCGATTGCATCGCCAGGGTCGCGCGGTTTCCGACCGGCGGTATCCCTGCCGTGCGGGATTGACCTCATTTGCCCTTACCGCGGACGGCTATCTACAAGCCTGCATCGCCCTGCGACACCATCGCCGGCCGCTGAACGACGGCAGCGACCTCCTGACAACCTGGCGTGAGGTCCGGAACGCGGTGCGTAGAGAATTATTACCACTTGCATGGCACCATGAAATCGGTCATACTACATCATGGTTGCAGGGAATAATCTGTCCGGCCCCGTTTTATGACGACGTGGGCGAGCTGACGGCTGAAGTCGATGGACTGAAAAAAATCGCTTGCGAGCGCGCGCGGGAAATGCTTTACTGGTAACGAATGCGAGGGTAGTAGTATGGATGACCTTTACGGCAGCAACAATTCAGGTTCGTCGCCCGACGTCTCGAATCTGAATACCGATCCGGTGGAAAGCGGCTGGCAGGTGCCGGTTGTCACCGAACAGGTAACGGGGAGTGGAGCCTCGACTCAGGGGACCATGGGCGGCGGCAACACGGAAGGCGAAGAGTGCGGCGACCTGGAGACCTTCTCCTGAAGCCAGGCCAGGCGTTGCCCACCTATCATTGTCATACCAACGAGTCTTCCTGGGCTCTGAGCTTGGGTGGATTTAATTTTAAGGTGTCCGGTTGTGACGGACACCTTTTTTGTGCCCTGCGGGGAGCCCGTCATGCCCGCTTGTTCATCATTACCAGGCTCACGCGAACGGATTACACCATCGCACCGGTAGCGTATCGAGCCGGTGGCTTCGCCCCGCTACCCCTGGCTGGCGACTATATCGATGGCCGTATTTATTGTAACGAGCAGGCGTTGGAGCTACGCATCGGACGTCAGGTGCAATGGCGACTCCGCTGGCAATTCGACCAAAACATCCTGCAGCTCATGCCCCCCGGCCCCGAGTATGCCGACGATGCGCTTC
>CAZIUM010000237.1:0-4402 GCA_964542285.1 uncultured Lentisphaerales bacterium | reverse complement strand
GGTGCCCAACAGTTCGTTGTCGCGGGGATTGAGCGTATACACGATGGTGCGCGGCAGGGCATCCTCCCGATCCAGGCGGTCGAACAAGCGTGCCATTCCCTGGGCGACCGGCCAATCGCCGATGATGTCGAAGCCGCTGTCGGGACCCAATTGACGCAACATCCGGGTGTTGTTGTCGCGCTGGGCGCCGTAATGAATCTGCCAGGTCCAGTCCGAGGCCGCATCCATGCGCCCGAAATTGTAAAGCATTTCGGCGCGGAAGGCGGCGATTTCATCGGTCGAAACGCGGTCACCCGCGCGGGCTTTCTCGAAAATGACCTGCATGCGTGCCGGAGAGCAGGGTTCGGCCAGGGGGACGGTTTCAAGCCCATAATCCGAAACACGGCATCCGGCCTCGTTGAAGAAATCATGGCGTTGAGCCAGTGCGCTCAGAAAGTCGTCGCAGGAACGGATTTCCATGCCGACGGCCGCTTCGAGCCGGTCGACCCATGCGTTCCAAAATTCGGGACGATCCATTGCGAAGGCCTTGTCGGGCCGCCAGGTGGGCAGGACGCGAACGGCAAACCCCTCCTGTCGAAGAGACTGGTGGTATTCGAGCGTGTCGGCGGGATCGTCGGTGGTGCAAACCACCCGCACGTTGCTTCGAAGCATGAAGCCACGGGCGCTGAATTCCGGTTGGGCCAGTTGCTCGCGGGTCTGCCGCCAGATGGCTTCGGCGCTGGTTGGCGACAAAAGGTCAAAGATGCCGAAATAGCGCGCCAGCTCGAGATGCGACCAATCGTAGAGAGGATTGCGCAGCATGTAGGGCATGCTCTCGGCATAGGCCTGAAACTTGTCGCGGTCGGGAGCGTCGCCCGTGATTCGCCGCTCGTCGATGCCGTTGGACCGCATGGCGCGCCACTTGTAATGATCGCCGCCCAGCCAGAGAACCGCCAGGTTTGCCCAGCGCTGGTCCTGCGCGATTTCCGCCGGCGGAAGGTGGCAATGGTAGTCGATCAACGGCATTTCGGCGGCATAGTCGTGGTATAACTGCCGAGCCGGATCGCTGTGCAGCATGAAGTTGTCGTGAATGAAGGTTCGTTTGCTCATGAGCTTGGTTGAATGCCTCGCGGCCTTCTGTCGTCCAGGGGAGTGACGCAATACAATACTGGACATTGAACATGGAAACCCGACATATGGCAATGCCAAAATGCCGACGGAGCGATTGGTTGTGGATTCAGTAGTCCGAAATCCGAATGGCACCGGACTCCATCGTCGGTATTAACTCCCGCGCAAGCGTGATCGGAGAGGTCGGACGGATCAATCGCACGGGTTTTCCGTGCGCGCATAGCGCCGAAACTGTAAAAACTTGCGCGGCGTTTCCCCTCAACCCTCTTACGGCGCGGGCCATCAACCACCGCGGGCCATGGCAATCATGCGCTCGTAATTCCGCATGCACAGCGGAGTGATCGTGCGACCGTAGGGGCAGGCGCTGGGCATCAGTACGAAGCCGCGGCCTCCGGGACCCTGTTCCAGGGCGGTGGCGATCTTGCGCTCGAAGCGTTCCGTGGGCATGTTTTCGATGTCGGCAATTTCCAGGTTGCCGAAAAGGGTCATCTGGTCGCCATGCCGTTCGCGCACATCGCGCAATTCCACATCGCCCTGGCCCGGGGGTTCGATCGGGTCGAGGCCGGTGCAGCCGGTGGCGGCGATCTCGCCCAAAATGTTCTTGAGCCGTCCATGGCTGTGAACGCGCGCAAACCCTCCATAATCCTGGATCGCGGTGACCATTTCCGTGACATAGCCGGTGACGTATTCGTGAAAAAGACGCGGCGGGAGATAGGGTTCCGCCGCATATTCCGGTCCGTAAATGCGCCATAACCTGCCGGGCAGCTCGCGGGCGGACTGACGCAGAATCGCCAGGGTGTGGCGATGGCAACGATCCAGCGCCTGCCGGATCGACGCCGGGGACGTCATGGCCAGGATGGTCCAGGTGCCGAGGTCGAACAGGGACGCGACCTGGCAGACAGGGTCCCCGATGTTAAGCATCACGATGCCGGCGTCGCCGATGCGTTCTTCCATCGCGAGGATTTCGGAGGGGTCCATGGCATAGCGCGGCTCCCGTTCGGGCAGCGCCAGCCAGGCGCGCAGATCGTCCTCGTCCTTCAGCAGATGCTCGATGGTCCAGACGGTGTTGACATCCGGGTCCCTACGTGTCAGGCGGGTCAACGTGCGGTCTTGCGCCCGGATGGCGGTACGGGTAAAGAGGGATCCGTTTTCGTCGTACCACTGCGTTTCCTGCGTCAACGCTTCCAGCGGATCCGGCGAGACGGAAACGGCACCGGTGCCAAGATTGACAATCGCGTCCGATTGTTCGCGTGCCAGTTGCAACAGGGGGCGCCAGGAGGGATCGTTGCAGACATTGAAGGCATCGGGGTCGTCCGGGTCCTCGGCAAATCCGTTGATCTCGTAAAAACAAACGGGGGGGCGGTCCACCGGTTCTCCCCTTAGCGAGGACATCAAGCGAGTACGACGGTTCATGGGTTGGAGCCGTTGCGACATGGATCAAGTCTTTTCGCTCCGGCCGGTTCGTCGACCGGCCGGGAAGCAGAGACCGATGACTTCGGTGTAATGTTGCACAAAATGCGGCTCGAGCCCCTTGCGCAGCTCCTCGGGCAGCAGGTCGAAATCCTTGCGGTTTTCCGCTGGCAGGATCAGGACACGAATGCCGCTTCGTCGCGCGGCGATGACCTTTTCCTTGATGCCGCCAACCGGCATGACGCGTCCCGTGAGCGTCAGCTCTCCAGTCATCGCCAGCCGCCTTCGAATGCGTTGGCCGACAATCAGAGAGTACAAAGCCGTAGCCATCGTAATGCCGGCGGAGGGCCCGTCCTTTTTGGTGGCGCCGGCCGGGACATGCAGGTGAATCTGGCTTTTTTCGATCCGCGTGATGGCGGTGGCATCGTCTCGCAGCAGGGCACGCACATAAGAGTAGGCGATTTCCGAACTTTCGACCATCACGCCGCCCAGTTGTCCGGTCTGCTTGAACCCCGGTTTTTCGCCTGGCAGCGCAATGGCCTCGATGCACAACGTGTCGCCCCCCATGCTGGTCCAGGCCAGTCCGGTCACGACACCAATGCCCGGCTGGGTGACATTGGGATCGTCGGCGAAGAGCGGACGGCCCAGCATCGGCTCGACTTCCGTGGCCTTGACCGAGACCTTCTTCGGGGGAGGATCGTCCTCGACAAACTGTCGCGCGACCTTGCGCATGATCTTGCCGATTTGCTTCTCGAGGCCGCGCACCCCGGCCTCGCGCGCCCAGCCATCGACAATCCGGCGCAGCGCGGCCGGCGTGATCCTCACCTGGTCGGAGCGCAGGCCACTGGCGGCGCGTTGCTTGGGAACCAGGTAGCGTTGCGCGATTTCGAGTTTTTCCTGCAAAATGTAGCCGGCCAGGTTGATCACTTCCATGCGGTCCAGCAAGGGACGCGGAATGGTGTCGACCTGGTTGGCCGTGCAGATGAAAAACACGTTGTGCAAGTCGAAGCGCACATCCAGGTAATGATCCAGGAAATCGGTGTTCTGTTCCGGGTCCAGCACCTCCAGCAGCGCCGAGGCCGGATCGCCCTGGTAGCTGGCGCCGATCTTGTCGATCTCGTCGATCATGACCACGGGGTTGGCGCTCTTGCAGGTTTTCATCACCTGGATCAGTTTGCCGGGCATGGCGCCGATGTAGGTACGCCGATGCCCCTTGATCTCGGCCTCGTCACGCATGCCGCCCACGCTGAAACGGTAGAAGTTGCGGCCCACCGCCCGCGCGATCGAGCGACCCAACGAGGTCTTGCCCACGCCGGGAGGTCCAACGAAACAAAGGATCGAGCCCGAAATCCGGCCTTTGAGGATCCCGACAGCCAAAAATTCCAGGATGCGTTCCTTGACATCCTTGAGCCCGAAATGATCTTCGTCCAGCATGGTGGCGGCGCGGCGCAAATCCAGCCGATCCTGGGTGAAAACACCCCAGGGCAGGGCCGTCAACCAATCGAGATAGTTGCGGGTCACGCCAAACTCCGGCGAAACCGGCTCGAGGAGCTTGAGCTTTTCGATTTCCTCGGCGATGCGTTCCCCCGCTTCGGGCGTGGGCTGCAATTTCTCGAGCCGCTCGAGAAAGCGATCCACCTCGGATTCCTTGCCTTCCTTTTCGAGCCCCAGTTCCTTCTTGATGGCCTTGAGTTGCTCCCGCAGGAAGAACTCACGCTGGGTCTTGGACACCTTTTCGTCGATCTGCTTGCCGATCTTGACCTTGATGCGCGAAATATCGAGCTCCTTGCGCAACAGCAGCAACACCTTGTTGAGGCGATCGCGGATGCTAACGGTTTCGAGTACATCCTGCTGTTCTTCGGCATCGGCGGAGGTCAGGGCGGTG
>CAZIUM010000236.1:0-4419 GCA_964542285.1 uncultured Lentisphaerales bacterium | reverse complement strand
TGGTCTTTTTTCTACTTTATTAGGTTGTTCGTAAAACAGGAGACGGGGAAAGAGATTCAGCATGGGGGGCAGGATCAGGAGGGTGGCCATCCATGAAATCGCCATGATGGCCGCCAGGAAAAAGCCCACGGTACGATACGGCACCAGCGACGCCAGCAGCAGAGGGGTGAAGCCGATCGAAATGGTGATGGCATTGCGACTGATGGCCATGGCGGCCTCGCCAAATACCGCCGGCATGGCATGCGCAAGGCTACCCCGGTGGGCGACTTCCTCCCGGGTCCGTTCCAGGAAGTGGATGGCGAAGTCGACGCTCAACCCGAGGGTCAGGGCCGACAGCACCGCAATCGGCATGTCGTAATCCTTTCCGACCCAACCGATCAAACCGTAGACGAACAGAATCGTAAGGCTCAGCGGGATCATGGCCAGGGTGCCGTACAGCGGGGAGCGGAACAACAGCATCATCATCAACAGCACGATGATGAAGCTGCTTCCCAGCGCTCCGAACATGCCGGCCACCATCTTATCCTGCCAGACGACGTTCAGATAGGTCAGGCCGGCCCAGCCACTGATCAAGTCAACCGGTGGCGGATCACGCAAAAGGAAATCCTCGGCATCGGCCACCACCGCTTCCATGTGGACATTGTCGCCGCTTTTCAACTGGACCCAGATCACCGCCTCCTGGTAGTCGCGCGTGATCATGTGGAAAAGGCTGTCCTTGCGTTTCATGCCTTCGAGCTGCGTGAACACCTGTCCGATGGCGGCGGCGGTGTCGGGCACGGCACGATGCGATTCGTTGCGTTCCGCATAGGCCTGTCGCACCGCTTGATCGGCATCCGCGGGCGGCGCCACGTAATTGAGTTCGTAGGAGGCCTTGGTCAGGGCGTCCACGGCCGAAGAGGTTTTCCCCACCAGGGGATTGGCGCTCAGGTGTTGTTGCAGTCGTTGTACGTATCGAAGCGTTTCGGGGCGTTTGAACAACGGGGCGGTCAGTTCCGCCTGCATGTCGAAAACAAATTCACGCAAGGAGTGCGCGGTAAATTCGTCACAGATTTCGAGGGCCGCATTTTGCAGCGCGGCCTCCGCCAGCGGCGGATCCAGGGCCGTGACCCTCTGCAGAAGTTTTTCCCGTTCCCCGGCGACATCCTCCCCCATCCCCATTAGTTTACCCCGCAATTCGTCGAGCGACAATCCTTCGGGATCGAGATAAATGATTTCGTCGGCCAGTTTGTGCCACCCGGCCAGTGCCCGTTCGTCGATGGCCGTAGCGCGCTCGACCAGACCGACCAGACATCGCTGCGCGTCGGCTCCATGGGCGTTGCGAAATTGCTGTCGCATGGATTCCACCACCTTCACGAAATCCTCGGTGGCTTGTGGAAACAGGTCTCCAAATCGCGCACGGGCCTCGGCCGCGATCCGGGTCCCCATCTCGTGACAATTCAACAGGTCCGGGCGCGAGGGTTTCAGGGTCAGGTAGGCCGTATAGGTTCCGCCGAAATGGCGGTTCAGGACTTTATCGGCTACCCGGATGGGATGCTTGCGCGTAAACCATTTGACGGGGTTGTCGTTCACCTGGATGCGGAAAAGACCCGCGACCGCGAATACGGCCACCACCATCGCCAGGGCCAGAATGGACTTGCCGTGACTCAGAACCAGGTGTGACAACCGGGTATGAAATCGTTCCAATGGCCCCGGCAAAACACAAACCCTCCCATGTTCGTCCAGCCCTTGCATGGCGGAAAGTCGCTCCAGGGTTCGTTTTCCCACTCCCAGCATGATGTAGGCCGGCACGAAAACCATCGTCAACAGCCAGGCGACGGCCACGCCAAAGGCCACGTGAAGTCCGAAAACCCGGACCGGCGGTATGGGGGTGGTGGCCAGCGAGGCAAAGCCGGCAATGGTGGTCAGGGAGGTGTACAGCATCGGCATGAACAGTTCGCCCATGACATTCCGAAGCGTTTCGCGCTTGTCGTTGAAGTAACAATATTGATCGAAAAACAGACTCAGAATGTGTACCGAATCGGCCACGGCGATCGGCATCAGAAATATGGCGATCATCGAGCTCATGATGTGCACGTCATAGCCGAGACCGATCAACAATCCCATGGCAAAAATGACGCTCAATATGGCTACCAGCATCGGCGCCACGATCAATTGCAGGCGCTTGAAAAACAGGAGAAGCAGCAGAAAGATCGCCAGTCCCGCCAAGGGCGCCGATGTCGCCATCTGTACCAGCATTTCAACGCCAAAGGTGTCCTGGGCCACGGGCTGGCCCGTAATTAGTACACGGTCGTCACCATCCCAGTCGTCCGTCAGATTGCGTACGAGCTGGGCGACATTGTGGCTGTAGGTTTTTGCGACCAGGGGGATATAAATGCAGATGGCTTGTCCATCTTCCGCCACCAGCGTGCCGTGATATAAGGGGTTGTCCATGGCGTCAGCACGAATCGTCAAAGCCTCCTCGCGGGTGCGCGGAGGGTTTTCCATCAGGTATTCGAGCTTAAGGGATCCCAGGCTCCCTTGCTTGATGTTGTCCACCACGCTGGGAGCCATCATCTCGTGGCCGACGATGGCGCTCGATCCATCGTCGGTAAAAAGACGGGTGGGATCCTGGCGAAACGCGAGATTCAACATCCGAGGCCAAAGCCCCTTGGGTTTCAAGGTCAGGGACTTCGGCTCCATCCGTCCATCCGGACTGGCACGCATCACGATCGGATGCCCCGCCTCGTTGCGTCGCAAACTGATCAATTCGTGCGTCAGTCGGTCGATCCGATTAAGCGTCTGGACATTGAAAATCCCGTCCGGATGGGTTTCGTTGACAATTCCGACAATCACAAAATCGTAGAGCGCGTAGCGCGCCTTGACCTGCCGATGGAAGACACGCACGGCTTCCTCGTGATCCAACATGTTTTCAGGGTCGTTGTCGAACGTAACCTTAGGAAACTGGCGCAGGAACGCGCCCGCCAGAACAAGCACCGCCAGCATCACCAGCCAGGGGAAACGCACCCCAATACTGGGTAAAAACCATTGGAGACGTTGCCCATGGGGTGAAGAAGGTTTGTGGGAACGGAAACCGGACTGATTTTGGTAAGCACGAGCGTTCATGTCAAAAGAATACGATCGGCAGAATGATAACGCAATGGACGTAGTTATTTGCCGATGAACAATATGACAATCGTTCCCATTTTGCAATGTGAATGTTATCGATGAGATTCACCCCGCTTGCGTTTTAGATTTGTGAGTTGTGCGGAAGTGCTTGGTACTGGAGCAGGTTTTTGGTAAAATGCCGTTTCATTTTTATTTGGAGCGAAGCCTATGTCCATGACCATGACTCAGAAAATCCTGGCCCGCGGAGCCGGGGTTTCATCCGTAACGGCCGGCCAACTGGTTGAAGCCAGGCTCAGCCTGGTGCTCGGCAACGACATCACGGCGCCGGTGGCAATTCGTGAATTTGAGCGCACCGGGTGCGCCTGCGTTTTCGACAAGTCCCGCGTCGCCCTGGTGCCGGATCACTTTACGCCCAACAAAGATATCAAGGCCGCGCAGCAATGCAAAACGATGCGCGAATTTGCACAGCATCAATCGATCGAAAATTATTTTGAGCTGGGCGAAATGGGGATTGAACATGCCCTCCTGCCCGAGCGGGGGCTGGTGGGCCCCGGCGACCTGATCATTGGCGCGGACAGTCATACCTGCACCTACGGAGGGCTGAACGCGTTTGCCACGGGAGTCGGGTCCACGGACATGGCCGCCGGCATGGCGTTGGGAACCTCCTGGTTCAAGGTGCCGTCGGCCATCCGTTTCGAACTGCACGGGAAACCCCAGCGCTGGGTTTCCGGCAAGGATTTGATCCTGCACATCATCGGTATGATCGGCGTGGATGGCGCGCTGTACCGCTCCATGGAATACCTTGGAGACGGCGTGTCCGCGCTGAGCGTCGACGACCGCTTGACGGTAGCCAACATGGCCATCGAGGCCGGCGCCAAAAACGGCATCTTCCCCTCCGACCGGCAGACGCGTGACTATCTTTCGGACGTCGGCCGCAAGGAATTTTCCGAAGTAGCCCCCGATCCCGATGCATCCTACGACGAGACCATCGAGATCGATCTGGACGGGTTGCGTCCAACCGTGGCCTTTCCGCATCTGCCGTCCAACACACGTCCCGCCGCGGAAGCCGGCGAAGTGGCTATCGACCAGGTTGTCATCGGGTCCTGCACCAATGGTCGCCTCAGCGATCTGCGCATCGCGGCCGAGTTCATCAAGGGCCGCAAGGTCCACAAGGGACTGCGTTGCATCGTGATTCCCGCCACGCAAAAGATTTACCTCCAGGCCGCACGCGAAGGCTTGCTGGAGGCCTTTGTCATGGCCGGCGCCGTGGTTTCCACCCCGACTTGCGGTCCCTGTCTGGGGGGACACATGGGC
>CAZIUM010000235.1:0-4459 GCA_964542285.1 uncultured Lentisphaerales bacterium | reverse complement strand
AGAGCCAAAAAACGATACGCGAGTACGAGGACGTGTGCGGGTACGTGCAAGAGACGTAAAAGGGAATGTAGCCGGGATCGCACGGAATTCATCCGTGGATTACATTGGATTCGGTTGATCTATTCGTGAGCGTCAACCAGTATGAACCCTACGGCCTCGCGGCTCGGCACACATTTCGTTTGCCTTTTGACGGGCTTCCCTGTTCAATAAAGACGTTTGTCTTCTGGAAGTCCCGTGAGGAGGAAACCCAACCGCGGAATTGGACCATACCGCGGCGGCGCAAATCGAATCGGTAGGTTCCCTCGCAGCGGGAAATCCTGAAAGGGAAGGTACACACCATGTCAAGAGTCCTGATTGTCGGAGCCGGCGGTGTCGGCGCGGTGGTGGCACACAAATGTGCCGCCAAGCCTGCAATTTTCACCCACATCTGCCTGGCGAGTCGCACCAAGGAACGCTGCGACGCCATCGCGGCCAGGCTTTCGCGTCCGATCGCCACCGCGCGTTTGAACGCCGACAACGTGGACGAAACCGTGGCCTTGATCCGTGAATTCAAGCCCGACCTGCTGATCAACGTTGCGCTGCCGTATCAAGACCTGTCACTGATGGATGCCTGCCTTGCGACTCGTGTCGATTACCTGGACACGGCCAATTACGAACCGCCGGACGTAGCCCGGTTCGAATACCGCTGGCAATGGGAATACCATGATCGGTTCCATGACGCCGGGGTGATGGCCCTTCTGGGAAGCGGGTTCGATCCGGGCGTCACGAGCGTCTTTTGCACCTACATTCTGAAGCATCACCTCGACACGATCGAGACGATCGACATCATCGACTGCAACGCCGGCGATCACGGTCAGCCGTTCGCCACCAACTTCAATCCCGAAATCAACATCCGAGAGGTGAGCGCCAAGGGGCGATATTACCAGGATGGCGCCTGGCAAGAAACCGATCCGTTGTCGTTAAAGCAACGCTTTACATTGCCTGAAGCCCTGGGAGATCTCAACGTATACCTGATGTACCACGAGGAACTGGAATCCCTGGCGCGCCACATTCCCGGACTCAAGCGCGCCCGTTTCTGGATGAGTTTTTCCGACAACTACCTCAAGCACCTGGAGGTATTGCGCAACGTCGGCATGACGCGCATCGATCCCGTGGTGTACCAGGGTCAGGAGATTGTCCCGCTGCAATTCCTCAAGGCACTGCTGCCCGATCCGGCCTCACTGGGACCGCTCACCAAGGGGAAGACCTGCATCGGATGCCAGGTTTCCGGACGCAAAAACGGCCAGTCCAAGACCTTTTACATCTACAACATCTGCGACCACGAGGAATGTTACCGCGAAGTCCAGTCGCAAGCCATCTCCTACACCACCGGGGTGCCGGCCACGATCGGGGCGTCCCTGATACTGACGAAGCAATGGCGGAAGCCAGGGGTATATAACGTGGAGCAATTCGATCCCGACCCCTTCATGGCGGCACTCAACGAGAACGGTCTGCCGTGGAAGGTCATGGGGCAAAAGGTGTTCCACCACGACTGACCCACAATACGAACGGAGCAGGATCATGTCCAAGCCATCTCTAGCGCCTTCCCTGTATCATCGTCATTTGGCCGAGAACATCGTGCCCTCCATGCATTACAACGGAGAGGAAGACATTGCCGGATGGCAGCGTCGCCTGCGGCGCAAGCTGCGTGGGCTGCTGGGCGACTGGCCCCGCGAAAAAGTGCCTCTGGCGCCGCGTAGGCTCTGGCGCCGCGAACATCCCCTGGGGACGATCGAAAAGGTGATGTTCACCAGCGAAGCGTATGCGGAGGTGCCGGCCTATGTCTGCCTGCCGGCCAACGCCAGGCCGCCCTACCGCTTCATGATCGCCCTGCAGGGACATTCGACCGGCATGCACAATTCCATCGCGGTTCAATTCGGGGACGAAACCAAACCGTTGCAGGTGGAAGGCGACCGCGATTTCGCCATCGGCTGCATGCGACGAGGCGTCGCGGCCTTGTGCATCGAACAACGCGCCTTCGGCGAACGGGAGGAAAACCTCATGAAGCAGCGCGCGGCACATCGCTGCCACGATGCCGCCATGCATGCGCTGCAACTGGGACGCACCCTGATCGGCGAACGGGTCTATGACGTCGATCGCGGCATCGATTACCTGGCCACCCGCGGAGATGCCGACATGCGACGGATCGGGGTCATGGGAAATTCGGGCGGCGGCACCATCAGTGTTTTCGCGGCCGCGATGCTGCCGCGGCTGGCGTATGCCATGCCCTCCTGTTATTTCTGCACCTTCCGAGCCTCGATTCTGTCCATCTACCATTGTTCCGACAACTACGTGCCGGGCCTGTCCAAGGTGGCGGAGATGTCGGACATCATGGGCTTATTCGCGCCCAAGCCGGTCGTTTTGGTGGCGGGCCGCGAGGACCCGATTTTCCCGATCGCCGCCACTCGCACCGCCTTTCGCAACCTGAAGCGCATCTACCGCGGTCTGGGTGCCGAATCCCATTGCCACCTGGTGGTTGGCGAGGGCGGACACCGATTTTACGCACAGAAAGCCTGGCCCAGGATGCTCAAGGAAATGGGTATCGAGGCGCCTTCCGTATCCGCCCCCCGATGAAAAGCAAACGTCTTCCCCGACAAATCCTGGCAGCGTCATGGCTGGTCATGACAGGCTGCGCCACGACGGGGCACGAACCGTCCGCTTCCGTGCCGCGGGCCGTGATCGACTGGGGCCGGAATACCGGCCGGTCGATCGGATCCTTCTTTTCGAATCGCGAAGTTCGCGATGAGACCCAGCGCAACCTGGTCGACTGGTTCACGAACCTGTCCGAAAGCCTGCATGCGCGAACCGTGGAATCCATGGCCGCCTGGAGCGACGAAGCGCAGGCGCTCGTATCGTGGGGTCGCCGTGATCCCTCCCTGGCTCCCCATGCCTCCTGGCTGGAAGCCCGCCTGGCCTACTTTGAAGCCGCCGACGAGGCCGTCCTGATGGTGCCCGCGGTCAAAACCGCTCCCGTCGGCCATGCGGACGCGTCGGTGCGCACGCCCCCTCCCCGATCCGTTGTCGCGTCCCCCACCATCCCGAGGCGCCCTGCAATGGAACGCATTCCGCGAACCCCTCCGGCAACGTACCGCAAAAGCGTGCGGATCATCGTGCCGCCACCGGCCACGGAAAAGAAACGCCAGGATGCGATCTCCGGCAACGCCTATTGGCGCAGAAAAGTGGCGCGAAACGCTCCCCCCCCCAAGACCGCAATTTCTCTGGTTCCACGTATTCAAGACATCTTACGCGCGGAAGGGATGCCCGAGTGCCTGGTCTGGGTTGCGGAAGTGGAATCGACCATGGATCCCAACGCGGTCAGTCCCGCCGGTGCGGCGGGATTGTTCCAATTGATGCCCGCCACGGCGCGCTCGCTGGGACTGAAAACCGATTCGCCCGACGAACGGTTCGATCCGGAGGCCAATACCCGGGCCGCGGCACGATATTATCGCAGACTGTACCGTCGCTTTGACTCGTGGCCGCTGGTGTTTGCCGCCTACAACTGCGGTCAAACCCGGCTGGCACGCGTCATGAAACAAAGCGGCGGTCGGGACTTCGAAACGTTGGCGCATCGGTTACCGCTTGAAACCCGCATGTACGTCCCGCGGGTTCAGGAAACCATCCGCCTGCGCACGGGCGTGGCCCCGGAAAACATCCCGCCTCCGCGGTAGCCTTCACGGAATCGGGGACCGGTGCGTCTCCAGCCAGCGCAGGAGTTCGGTCATGCCGCCCTCGCGCACCAGCCGACGCATTTCCTCGTCCTGGATGTCGTCAAACCGGTCGGCGCCAAGACGTTCACGCACCATCATCGCAAGGTTGGCGGTCTGGGCGGCCTCCCGGATGTTTTCCCAGACGATCGTGGGCACGGGACCGTGGCGCGAGACCAGGGCTCCCATGGCGGAAGCGTCGCGGATCTGCTCGTACCCGGCATCCCAGGGATCGCGCCAGGGATAATTCAACGCGAAAAAGGCTACCCCGACACAGTTCCCCGGCTGCGAGGGCATGCGCCGAATTCCGGGATCACGCACGGTTTTGTCGTACAGGCAAGGAGTCGTGTACCACATCCAGGGTTTGGGATGGAAGATTTCCCATTTTTTCGGATTGCCCCAGTGGGGCGCGAAAACATGCTTGGAGTATGGAATCCAGAAATCGCAATAGGGCGCGAGAACTTCAAACGTCTCCAGCGATGCGCCTTCCGAAGGGTTGAAACTGACACGCGCTTCCGGGGCGTCGCGTTTGAGGGCTCTGGCCACATCGATGAACGGGCGCAGGGCTTCGGCGGTTTTTCCGCCGGGCTCATCCTTGATCCCCACAAAATAATCATCCCGCTTCAGTCCCAGGTTCTGGATTTTTTCGTACCACTCCGGGATGCCATTGGTGGAACCGTAGCTCAACCGCAGCAGGCGAATGCCCCGGCGTTGCA
>CAZIUM010000234.1:0-4462 GCA_964542285.1 uncultured Lentisphaerales bacterium | reverse complement strand
CGATTTGTAAAACGTTGAAAGTCAACGACTTGTGAGTTTTGTGAAACCCTGTTAAGGCAACGGTTGCTTAGAAGCGACTTCTGGTCTAAAGTAACTTCATGGTTACGAAATGGTTGATTGAGCGCAAGCGCGACGGCGGGGAGCTGGAACCGGCGGAGATTCACGCCCTCGTCGACGGGTACAGACAGGGATCGGTGCCCGACTACCAGATGGCGGCCTTTGCCATGGCCGTCTACTTCCAGGGTATGACTCCCGGCGAGACCGCGGCCTTGACGGAGGCGATGATGCATTCCGGCGAGGTGTTGAACTGGGATGATCTGTCGTGTCCCACGGCGGATAAACACTCCACAGGCGGCATCGGCGACAAGATTTCCCTGGTTCTAGCCCCCCTGGCGGCGACGGTGGGCCTGGCGGTGCCGATGATCTCCGGACGCGGATTGGGCCTGACCGGCGGCACGCTCGACAAGCTCGAATCCATCCCGAATTTTAACGCCGGCCTCGAAGTCGGCGAATTTCGTCGCATCGTCGACCAGATCGGCTGCTGCATCGTCGGTCAGACCGAAACCCTGGCGCCGGCCGACCGCCAGTTGTATGCGCTGCGCGATGTCACGGGCACGGTTCCCAGCATCCCGTTGATCACGGCCAGCATCATGTCCAAAAAACTGGCCGAGGGCGCCGCCACCCTGGTGTTCGATGTCAAGTGCGGACGCGGAGCCTTTATGCAGACCCCGGACGAGGCGCACAAACTGGCATCCAGCCTGATGGCGGTCGGACGGCGACTCGAACGCCGCATGGCGGCGTTGATCACCGACATGAACCGTCCCTTGGGCACCACCATCGGCAATGCGCTGGAAGTGGCCGAGGCGATCGAAGTGCTGCATGGCCGGGGTCCGGAGGACGTACGGGATCTGACCCTTGCTTTGGTGGGCAGGATGCTCTTGCGGGCTAAACCGGAAACCACGCTTGAGGAAATCGAGCCCATGTTGCACCGCGCCCTGGAAGATGGCACGGCGGCTTCCGTTTTCGAACGCATGATTAACGCCCAGGGGGGCGATGCCCGGGTGGTGGAGGACCCCTCGCGCCTGCCTCAGGCCCCCACGTGCAGGAACCTGCCATCCCCCGCGGCCGGATTTGTCGTCGATCTCGATGCCCAGGCGCTGGGACGCGTGGCCCTGTTGCTGGGGGCCGGTCGCCAACGCACAGACGACCGCATCGATCCCGCGGTCGGTCTCTCGCACCTGCTGCCGGTGGGAACCCGAGTTGACCCCGGCGACGCCGTGATGCGAATTCATGCCCGCGACGACGCGGCTTTCGACCGGGTGGCGGAATTGGCGCTGTCCGCGGTTTCGATCGCCGACCGCCCCACGGAACCGCCCCCGTTGATTCTGGACACCCTGACGGAGGAGACATGAGTTCTTCCATTCCCTGGAATGCGTTGATCGAAGCCGCGCGCAAGGCCGCCCGCGACGCCTACTGCCCCTATTCGAAATTTCCCGTAGGAGCGGCGTTGCTGGCCGGCGACGGAAGCGTTTTCAGCGCGTTCAACATTGAAAACGCCTCCTACGGACTTTCGGTCTGTGCCGAGCGCGTGGCCCTCTGGCGCGCCCTCGTTTCCGGCGCCCGTACTTTTTCGGCCCTGGTCCTGGCCGCGGGCCGCGATCGGGCCGTCACCCCCTGTGGCGCCTGCCGCCAGGTGCTGCGCGAGTTTTGTCCCCCCACCCTGCCCCTGCGTTGCGTATCCCTTACTCCCGGAGCGCGATCGGAAGGGGAATGGACGCTGGGGCAACTGCTCCCAGACGTTTTTGACGGCGATGCGCTGTCACAAGGAGAACTCCAATCATGACCCGGCAGGATTTCGACAGACAAATCGAACATGAAATCGATGCCATGCAACAGGCCTGCACCTTGAAACGGCTGCGGCACATCACGGGCGCCATGGGGCCCGTCACGCAGCTCGAAAATGTTGGCCCGGTGGTAACGCTGTGCTCCAACGACTACCTGGGGCTGGCCAATCATCCCGAGGTGGTGCGCGCCGGCATCGAGGGCCTGAAACGACATGGCGCCGGCACGGCCTCGGTGCGTTTTATCTGCGGCACCTTCGATTGTCACCGGCGTCTCGAAGACGCCCTGGCGGATTTTTCCGGCACCGAAGCCGCGCTCACCTACACCAGTTGCTGGAACGCCAACGCCGCGGTCATCGCCACCCTGGCGGGGGAAAACGATGTCATTCTTTCCGATGAGCTCAACCACGCCAGCATCATCGACGGCTGCCGCCTGGCGCGTCCGCGAAAACGCCTCGTGTATCCCCATCGCGATCTGGCGGCGCTCGAGGAACAGTTGCGGTCCGTGCCCGATGCCCGAATGCGCTGGGTCATCACGGACGGTGTTTTCAGCATGGAAGGCGCCGTGGCCGATCTGAAATCCCTCGTAGCGCTTTGCAGGAAATATGACGCCATGATGATTCTTGACGACTCCCATGGTGTGGGGGTGCTCGGACAGGAAGGTCGCGGCACGCCCGAATTCGCCGGGGTGCTCGGCGAGGTCGACATCGTCACCGGCACCCTGGGCAAGGCCCTGGGCGGCGGCGCCGGGGGATACGTGGCCGCCCGTCGCGCGGTGATCGAAATGCTGGTGCAGCGCAGCCGCCCCAGCCTCTTTTCCAACGCGCTGCCGCCCACGGTGGCCTGCAGCGCGTTGCGCGCCATCGAACTGGTACGGGAAGACTCCGCGCGGGTCCGGCGGCTGCATGAAAACATCGCCGCGCTGCGCGATGGCCTGAAAAAACTGGGTTTCAAATGCGCCGATTCGCCTTCCGCCATTCTGCCGATTCATATCGGCGACGAAGCCGAAGCCATCCGAGCCAGCGAAAAACTCCTGTCCATGGGCGTGTGGGTGGTGGCCTTCGGCTATCCGGTGGTCCCCAAGGGCAAGGCGCGCCTGCGCGTGCAAGTGTCCGCCGCGCTCGAACCCGAACATCTCGAAAAGGTCCTGGCGGCCTTCGGCAAACTGCTGCCGACGGTCGGCTCCTGATTTCTGAAACCTTAACTCATAACAGGTTGCCAATGAAAGCACTGGTCAAAAAAGAAGCGGCGCCGGGACTCTGGTTGCAGGATGTGCCCGAGCCCGAAATCGGTATCAACGACGTGCTGATCGAGATCGATCGCACCGGCATTTGCGGCACCGATCTGCATATCTACAACTGGGACGAATGGTCGCAAAAGAACATCAAAACTCCTTTGACGATCGGCCATGAATTCGTTGGAACCATTGTCGATACCGGCTCGAACGTGCTGGACTTCAAACGTGGCGATATCGTCAGCGGCGAGGGCCACGTGGTTTGCGGACGCTGCCGTAACTGCCTGGCGGGACGCCGTCACCTCTGCAACGACACCCGCGGATTGGGCGTCAACCTGCCCGGCGCCTTCGCGGAATACCTCGCCTTGCCGGTCACCAATGTCTGGAAGGTGGCCGAAGACATCCCCAAAGACATCGCGGCGATTTTCGATCCCTTCGGCAACGCGGCGCACACGGCACTGGAATTTCGCGTACTGGGAGAAGACGTGCTCATCACCGGGGCCGGACCCATCGGCATGATGGCCGCCGCCATCGTGCGGCATGCCGGCGCGCGCCATGTGGTGGTTACCGACATCAACCCCTACCGCCTCGAACTGGCGCGCAAACTGGGAGCGACGCAGACGCTCGACAGCCGACACGAACGCATCTCCGATATCCAGCGCAAACTCGGCATGAAGGAAGGTTTTGACGTGGGGCTGGAAATGTCCGGCCATTCCGCCGCGTTTCGCGAGATGCTCGACAACATGTGCCACGGCGGACGCGTGGCCATGTTGGGCATTCCCGGCGGCGAGATGGCCATCGACTGGAGCAAGGTCATTTTTAATATGCTCACGATCAAGGGTATCTATGGTCGCGAAATGTACGAAACCTGGTACATGATGACCGTCATGGTGCAGAGCGGGCTCGACATCGCCCCCGTAATCACCCACCGACTCCCCTGGCAGGAGTTCGAAAAGGGCTTCGAGGTTATGAACTCCGGCCTCTCCGGAAAGGTCATCCTGAACTGGCGCTGAAACCCTCCATCGAGGGTGACACGAGGAGCAGGAATCCACTCTTGAGCACGGCATCACCATGGATGAACTTGACGCGATCTCCAACACCGAGTTCCGCGGCACGCCGTTTTGCTTGCTCGGTGAACAATTGGCACCTTAATCAACAGGATTGGGGGGCGGATGGCTTTCTTTTTGCTTTTGCTTGCTTATGGTCGATTATGGTCGATTGGTCGATTTTAACCCTTGCGAAACTTTGCCCTAACGGATAAAGTACAATATTGAACTGTTGGGTACGTTGTATTAAAGTACAATATTGAACTGTTGGGTACGTTGTATTACCCAGAGAAGGGAGTTGCCATTATGATCGGGTTTAAGTCTATCTTGACGAGGCACAC
>CAZIUM010000233.1:0-4490 GCA_964542285.1 uncultured Lentisphaerales bacterium | reverse complement strand
CGTTGAACTACCAGTTCTTCCGGGAACTCCTTTTCGCGCTCGAGTATGGCGGCATCTTCGTTCTACTTCACGATGAACGCAGTCCGGTTTTCCACTGCGAGACGGGTTCCGATTCCAGCGGCATCATGCCCTTTGTGATGCAGTTCGTTCCCGACAGGTTGGGAAACCGGATCGCTTCGTTGAGCATGCAGACACTGGCCAAATGCATCGCGGATTCAGGGCGGCATGCGGACTGGATCGGCGACTTCCGGCAGAAGTACGGCTTGTGACCACCGCTGAGGCGGATGCCGCCTCAGTGCGGGTGGGCGTGACGCAGGATGTGAGGACGCTCCAGGCCATGCGCCAGCATGAGATTCTCGTCCGAGAGAATCTCGACGGTGGGGCCTTGAGCAACGATGCGCCCGGCATCCATAACCAGAACGTAGCGGCAGACCTCCACGACCAGCTCGAGGTCGTGGGTTGCGATGATCTTGGTGTGCTCGAAGGACAGCAGGTGCTCAATCAGACGGCGGCGGGCGCGCGGATCGAGATTGGAAGACGGTTCGTCCATGACCAGAATGTCGGGCGACATGGCCAGAACCGTGGCGATGGCCACGGCACGTTTCTCTCCCGCCGAAAGCCGGTATGGCGGCCGCTCGCGAAGATGCGTCATCCCGACGCGACCCAACGCGGAGGCGACGCGGCTTTCAACCTGATCCGGCGGCAGATCGGCGTTCAACGGACCGAAGGCGACGTCTTCGGCTACTGTCGGCATGAACAACTGGTCATCGGGATCTTGAAAAACCATCCCAACCGCGCGACGCGCTAACGGAGCCGTCTCCCGGGTCACGATGGTGTCGCCGATGCGAACTTCGCCGCGCGTCGTTGCGAGGTAGCCGTTGAGGTGAAGGAGAAGCGTCGACTTACCCGCGCCGTTTCCGCCGATCAGCGCAACCGATCCGCCGTGCTCGATCCGGAAGGACACGCCCTTCAACGCCTCCGTACCATCCGGGTAGGCGAACGAGAGATCGCGGACCTCGACGACATGATGGCTCATAGGACACCTCGCGTAAGCAGGCGTCCGAAAGCATCTGCCAGGTTCCACAGGCGGGCCGAGACAAAGAATAGAACGCATGCAGCGACGAACACCGTGTCCGACCAGCCGAATGAGGATGGCCGCAGGATACGGACCTCGCCATCGAAACCACGCGCAACCATAGCCCGATAGACACGCTCGGCCCTGTCCATCGAACGGAGAAGGAGGTGGCCGATCATTGAACCGAAGACGCGGAGTCGTAAGGGACGCCCTGACGACCGCATCTCCGCGCTTCGCTTCATCTTGGCGGCCTGATCGGAAACCACGAAGAGGTATCGGTAAAGGAACAGCAGTTGAACAACGAAGACGCGTGGAACTCCGAGCCGATCCAGTGCCGCACTCAACCGATTCATGCCCGTGCAGGCTACCAAGGCCAGCGCCGCTCCGACGGTCAGGATGAACCGGAACATTATTGAGGCGAACGACACCCACCCCCCGGTGATCACTACCGACCCGATGGTTGAGACCGGCTCTCGATCCATGAAGGGGTTGAAGATGCCGATGACAAAGGCGAATGGTGTGGCAATGAGTATCTTCCTCGCGATGTAGCGCACAGGAATTCGGCCCATCGATACGAGCGCGACTGGGTACAGGATGAAGGGCGTAAGCGCCGATATCTCGTAGCGGGGGAATGACATCACCACACCAATGAAGACGAATGTAACCAGAGCCTTGGCCCGCGCATCAAGACGATGCGCGGGCGTATCCATGCGCCCCAGCTCGTCCATGCGTCCAATTTCGATCCAGTCCGCTAACCCCATATTGCTCCCGTCGACCCCCTCAACCGTTTCTGCAAGCGCCCTGGATCGAACGCGCCCTGAGCGCAAACCCCACCAGACAAGCCAACGCAAGGGTCAGAAGGCCGCCCACGATGCCCGATAGGGAAGTCCCAGCGTTGACCGCAGGCCAGGGTTCCTGTTCGGGAGCGGTGGTGTGTTCCGCAGGCTCGGCGGTCTCTGGTGCGGCCTCGGTGGATTTGAATCCGTAGTCGGGAAGAAACGCTGTCTTCTCCTGCACACTGGCCAAGGAGTGATGTATTCCGACCGCCGGTGCTTCCAGTTCTTCCTTTCCGCTGACCTTGGCCATGCTCCACTCCAGCCCGTCTGGGTGCGTTGACGCGAACCAACTCGCCACGCCGCCCACTACCACGGTCGCGATTCCCAAACCGACCAGGACGGGCCGTAGACTGACCGATGCTCCGTGCGCGGGTGCCGTGGTGGGCAGCGCTTCCGGCCGCGCCCGCGCAACGAACGAAACCACGGCGGCGGTCGCCAATCCCTCGACCACACCGATGGCGAGATGGATTGGTAGCATCATGAGAACAAACGTGCCGAACGGCAACTCCGATATACCCGATGCCTTGGTCTCCAGAACAACGCTGAATGCCCCTAGTTGCAGCCCCACAACTGCGGCGACTATCGCGCCCACCCATGTACGCGGCGATCCATATTGCCTCCTAACGATGGTCTTGTAGATGAGCGGATACGCAACGAATGCCGGGAAGAACCCCAGATTGAAAATGTTGCAACCCAACGCCAGCAATCCGCCATCCGCGAAGAAGAACGCTTGGACGGTCAATACCGAGGCAATGACCAGGAACGCGGCGTAAGGGCCAAGGAGCGCGGTCAAAATCAGTCCGCCCCCAAGATGCCCGCTCGATCCGGTGCCAGGAATCGAGAAGTTGATCATCTGCGCGGCGAAGATGAACGCGCCAAGAACGCCCATCATGGGGACAAGATTGTCCCGGAATGACCGCTTGATCTTGTCGGCGCAGTAGGCAAGCAGCCCGCCCGAGATCGCCCACATCGTCCCGCCCACGGCAGGGGAAATCAACGCATCAGCCATGTGCATATTCTGTTCCTCCTACTTGTTGTCCTTGCCTGTGAATCCGAAAGCCCATGTAAGACCAGCCGTCGCCGTGAAGTCCGGAGCATCGCCGGAGATCTTCGATCCCCCGGCGATGTCCAGCGTCAGTCCATCCACCGGACTCCATCGGAAGCCCGTGTTGTATTGCACGACAGTATCGGCCCCGCTGGCCGCTTCCCGCTCAGCGAACACCTCGCCGACCCACTGCACCGCCTCCGCGATCTGGTAGTCGAGTGCCACGCCGTAATGCAGAACGTCATCATCTGAGCCGCCGATCCATGAATAGCCAAGATTCAGATGGAGGCCAGCCTTGTTGCCGATAGACCGGGATGCGATCCATGTGAGATCGTAGTCCGTCTCGCCACTCCCGAGTTGATTATCTTCATCGGCGGTCGGGAATTTGACGGACGGCACAATTGCATGCCGAGCCCCGAGCGGACAGGACTCCAGGAACTGCCACTTTGCTCCCACGGTCAGATCGCCGATGCCATGTTCCCGCGTGCATTGTTCGCCGGAACCGTCTTCCAGGAGTTCTGTCCGCTCCTCGAACTGGCCTCCAAACCCGACGCCGATCTCGACGCTGCGGATCGCGCCATATGTCAGACCGAACGGGAAGTCCCAGTGTTTGCAGTCGGAATCGTGCTCATAGGCGGCTCCCGCCTCGAACTCGAACTGACCGACATCCGCCGGGTCTGCATCATCAATCGCCAGTGGGCGACCGGCAAACGCCGACCCAGCCACGCAAAGCACTCCAGCCACTATCCATCCAACCTTCTTCACTAGTCACACTCCTTTCGTGATTGCTGACTGCCGCATAAACGTAACACCAATCCAGCATTCGTATTACCGCCAAGCCAAAAAAAGAGACGTCCAGGCTACTGCACCTCCTTACCCGTGGTTGTCATCATCAATGAAGCGTGTTTCAGCCCCTTGATGGATTTTAGCTTCTTCACGAGTTGTTCCACCTCCGATGCCTTGCCCTTCACGATGATCGATTCGAGGCAGTTGTCATGGTCAAGGTGTGCGTGCTGAGTGGCAACCACAACGTGTTCAAAGTCGTGCTGGACGTCGACCAGTTTGCTCGCCAGCGACTTCTGGTGATGGTCATACACGATAACGATGGACCCCGCCACGTCCTTGCCGGACTTCCATTCCTTCTGCACCAGCGACTGGCGGATCAGCCCCTGGACCGCTTCGGATCGTGTCGGATGGCCATCGCCTTTCCACATCGCGTCGAACTGCTTCAGCAGGTCGCCACCAAGCGACACACTGAATCTGACGGCTCCACTCACGTTCGTGATTCTCCATTGCCAGTAATACTTGCTAGACAAACGTAATATCGCATAACCGATGTGCGGCTGCAACCGATAAATGCGGCAGAATCGTCTGTCCGTGCATGGCTAGGTGTTGGCCGCCTCATACGTCGTCACGCGCCGCCCGCAGTTCCGGCATTCCCGCCGACGCAACAAGCGGCCGCCCAAGGCCCGACGGGTGTAGAGCACGCGGAAGTGGGTGCAGCCGCAGCCGGGGCATTCCAGTCCCCGCTTGG
>CAZIUM010000232.1:0-4524 GCA_964542285.1 uncultured Lentisphaerales bacterium | reverse complement strand
TGGCGGAGGGGGAGGGATTCGAACCCCCGGTACCCGTGAGGGTACGCATGATTTCGAGTCATGTGCATTCAACCGGACTCTGCCACCCCTCCGGTTCGAAAAAACCCGGTCCTCGCGGGTTCTGTCGGAAACAAAAACTATAGAGGGTTTCGACCTCCAAAGCAAACGGAAAATTGGTCGAAATCAACACTTGTCAGCTACGTCACAAAAATCCATAATAATTTATTTCTTTATTAAGACTTTGCAGGGAGTACGTTATGGGAACGGGACGAAAATTTAACAAGAAGCCACGCACCAGGCCTGTCAAGGGCGACGCGGACCGCCGCCGCCGCGAGCGCACCCAGCGCAAGCGCCTGGAGACCTTGGGAATGTCGCCGGAGGTCGTCGAAAAAATGAACGCCGGCACCGTTCGCGAAACCCTGAAGCGCCCGGCCAAAATCGTGGCCAGCGCGAAGGCGGAATAATTCCCCCCTTCCACGGGGAATCAATCGAAGGCAAATAACCTGGCGGCATTGCGACGCGTAACGGCGGCAATGGCCGCCGTCGTGTTTTTACGCACCTTCGCAAGACAATCCACCACATGCGGCAGGTAGGCGGGTTCGTTTGCGCGACCTCGCAGTGGAACCGGCGCGAGAAATGGGGCATCCGTTTCCACCAACAACCGGTCCCCGGGAATGCGAGCCGCCACCTCCCGCAGCGAGGCGGCATTGGCAAAGGTGACAATGCCACTGAAACTGATGCCATATCCGAGCTCAAGCAGGGAAGCCGCAAAATCCATGCCGCCGGTGAAGCAATGAATTACGCCGGGGCGTCCGCCGGACTTGAACCAGTCGGCCGCGGCGGCATTGCGCAGGAGCATGAGCGTGTCATCATCCGCTTCGCGGGTATGGACAATCACCGGCAGTCTTCGTTCGTCCGCTACTTCCAGTTGACGTTCCATCAACGCGCACTGAACCTTTCGATCATCGCCGTGGTAGTGATAATCGATGCCGATTTCGCCAATGGCGACCGGCGCGGTTTCCTGCAACAGGTCCTCGAATTGACGTTGCGCGGAAGCCTCGTCACCGCTTGTGGCGACCCCCCGGTCCAGCCCAATGGCAGGCCACACCATCCCGGCATGGGCCCTGGCGGCCGCCTGGGCAGTTCGATTGAGTTGTGGACTGCCGCCGACGGCCACGATCCGGTCCAGACCCCGTTCCCGAGCCCGGGCAATCCATTGCTCCGCAAGGCTCGCATCCACCGGAAAATGAGCATGGGAATCGCACAAGCCCCCAGAGACCCCTTCCGGAACCTGGCGGTCGCCAGTCTGTAGCAAATCGGTCATATCGCGAACGATGGGCAGAGGGTCACAGTCCGAAAGGCCGGACCGCGTCAACCGTACAGGCAACGCATTACTTGTGCTGGCCCGGCACCCACACCTCCGACACGGGACGTCCGATGACGGGTTTGATCGGCATGGGGGGACGCGGGGGCGCCGTGGGCGGGCGTTTCGCGGGCGGGTCGCGGGAGGGTTTGGTCGAAGAAGACGCGGACGCCGGGTCCCGGGATTTGCCGGACGAATCGGAAGGCTTGTTTCGAGGCGAAGAGCTTGTCCTGGGAGGAGTCTGCCGGGGGGTAGCCGCGGCAGACTTCTCGGGCGATGGCGGCATCTGCCTGGCGGCCGGCGACACGGCAGCGTTCCCGGCGGGCGGGGCGGCGGTCTTCTTCGCGGACGCCGGCACGGGGTCAGGAGCGGGCGGCGCTTGTTTCTCGACCTGCGAGCTTTTTCGATCCGTATCCGTGGGTTGAGAACTCGATTTATTGGGGACCGGCGATCCCTGCCTGCGGCCATCGCGGTCCGCCCGGCGTTCGTCGGATGCGGCGGCGGTTTCCTGTCGACGCTCGGGGTGAGCGGGCGTGCGGCCGCGACGCCTTCCCCTGCCCTGGCGCGACGAATCCTGCCGACCGCGCACATCGCTGGAGGGATTCGCCGAGGACTTTCCCGAGTCCTCCTTCCCGTCGCTTTTGCGCCGGGAGCTGACGGATTGCAGCAAATCATCCTCGGGCAATTCACACTTCAGGGAATCCCCAAGATACTTCTCGATTTCCGGAATCACAAAGGATTCATCCTCGCAGGCGAACGAAACAGCGGTACCGACCTTGCCGGCACGCCCGGTGCGGCCAATGCGATGCACGTAGTCTTCGGCTTCGTACGGCAGTTCATAATTGACCACCAGTCCGATGTCGGCGATATGCAGGCCGCGACCGGCCACATCGGTGGCCACCACGATGCGCACCTTGTCCGCGCGAAAGTTCTCCACCACGCGCATGCGACGCGTCTGCTGCACATCGCCCGAAAGCAATTCGCATTCGAATCCATGGCGCTGAAGACGCATGGCCAACCGATCGGTGCTCATGCGTCGGTTGCCGAAGATCAGCACCCGTTGCCCGTCATGCCGACGTAACAGATTGCAAAGGACGGTGAATTTCTCGGCAGCGGTGACAATCAATACGCGTTGTTGGATATCCGCGCCGGCCACATGATCCGGCTCGATTTCCACCACGACGGGATTGGGCATCCACTGGGACGCCAGCCGCATGACCTCCTGGCTCAACGTGGCACTGTAAAGCATGGTCTTGCGTTTGTCGCGGTCTGGCAGACAGCGGATGATGCGGCGCACATCCGGGATGAAGCCCATATCCAGCATGCGGTCGGCTTCGTCGATCACCAGGGTATCGACGTGACCGAGATCGAGGATATGCTGACGCTGGAAGTCGAGCAGCCGGCCAGGCGTGGCGACCAGCAGATCTACGGGGCCGTCAGCCAGTTGGCGCTGCTGGCGGCTGTAGTCCATGCCGCCGAAGACCGCCAGCGTACGCAATCCACAATGGGCGCCGAGCAGTTGGGCATCCTGGCAGATTTGCACGCACAACTCCCGGGTGGGAGCGATGACCAACGCCCGAGGCACGCCGGGCTTGGCGGCGCGTCCCTCGGGATCGCGCAAAAAGCGCGTCAAAATCGCAATCAGGAACGCCGCGGTCTTGCCGGTGCCGGTCTGCGCCCGTCCGGCCACGTTGGCCCCCGCCAGCGCATGCTCCAGGCTGGCCGCCTGGATGGGAGTGCAGTACTTGAATCCCAGGTCAGCCACGGCATGCATGATCTCGTCCGGAAGATCGAAATCGTGAAAACGTTTTGCGCCTTCCTTGGGCTCCACGACAAAATCATCAAGCGACCAGGAACGTTTTTCCGCCGGCGGAGCCGGCGTCTTGGGAAGGTCGTTCACGTCTTGGCGCCTGGAGACGGATCGGGTCTCCTTGAGTGGATCCGCCCCGGACCTGCGTTTTCCGGGGGGACGCCCGCCCTGACCGGAGGCGTCCGCACGGCGCGACGACCGGGATTTGCCACCGTCGCCGGACGGTGACCGCCCGCCCTGACCGGAGGCGTCCGCACGACGCGACGGTCGGGATTTGCCGCCGTCGCCGGACGGACGCGACTTGGAACGAGACTTGACTGAGCGATTCGAATTTGAATTATGCGATGGTTTGGCTTGGCCGTCATGGACGTCGTTTTGCGATGCTTCGGAACGACTTTTCATGGCGGCGCCAATTTTTTTTAGGATGCGTAGCGGCATCGGAGGCTCCAAAAAAGGCAAAAGCGGGCACACTGCGCGCCCGCTTGCCAAGAAACTACATTTTTTAGGTGAGAATTCAAGAAACGCCGACTAGCGCTTCGAGAACTGGAAGCGCTTGCGGGCGCCGGGTTGACCGGTTTTTTTGCGCTCCTTCATGCGGGGATCGCGCGTCAGGCAACCCGCGGCCTTAAGGGGGTCCCGCAGGGAGGCGTCGGCCATGACCAGCGCGCGCGACAAGGCATGGCGCACGGCGCCTGCTTGTCCGGTCGAGCCGCCGCCATGCACATTGACCTCCACGTCAAAACGCTCGGCAGCGTTGGTGATCACCAGGGGCTGCGCCATGAAACCGCGCGTAGCCTCGCTGGAAAAGTATTCATCCATTTCACGGTTGTTGATAAGCCACTTGCCGTTGCCGGACACCAGACTCACACGCGCGACGGCGGTCTTGCGTCGTCCCGTGGCAGATGCGATTTCATTCGCCATTGATTACCCTCACTACTTACAAAGGCCGCGTGCCTGGCACACGGCGGGAAAATCGAAATTAAACCAGTTCCACCTTGCGTGGCTGCTGGGCCTGATGCGGATGCTTGTCCCCAGCGTAGATTTTCAAGCGCGGCATCATGCGACGGCACAAATGATTGCCCGGCAACATGCCGCGCACCGCCTGGGTCAGCATGCGCTCGGGATGACGCTCGCGCATCTCCGCGGCGGTAAAGGTACGACGACCTCCACGCCACCCGGAATAGCGCTGGTAAATTTTCTTTTGCTCCTTGGAGCCGGACAATTTAATTTTTTCGGCATTGATTACCACAACAAAATCGCCGGTATCCACACTGGGCGTGAACGTCGGCTTGGTCTTGCCGCGCAAGGCATTGGCGATGACCACGGCCAGGCGCCCCAGCGTCTTGCCCTC
>CAZIUM010000231.1:0-4533 GCA_964542285.1 uncultured Lentisphaerales bacterium | reverse complement strand
AAAATCCAGTTGCAGGCGTTTGTCGGGCGAGCGCAGGGATACCATGCGCGACTCCTGAAGTTCACAGTTTAAGGCCGGAAAGCAGATCGCCAAGACTGCCAAGTTCTTTCGCCGGGGGACGCCGGCGCAGCTCTTCGATGGCCGCGGTTTCCGCGGCAGCCTCATCGGCGCCGGCACGATCCGCCGTGCCGGCGGCGGGGATCGGACGCAGACCGATGCGGCGGCGCTCGGAGTCGATCGATTCCACCTGCACGTCGATTTCATCGCCCACGGCCACCGCTTCACGCGGGTGCGCGATGCGTCGGGTGCCCCCCAGCAGGCGGATATGCGCCAGCCCCTCAACGCCGGGCAACAGCTCGATAAAGGCTCCGAAGGGTTCCAGGTGTGTCACCTTGCCGCGCAGCCTGGACCCCACCGGGTACCGTGCCGTGAAGGCGTCGAACGGATCCACCTGCGTGGCGCGCAGGCTCAGGGAAATGCGATTGCGTTCCCAGTCGATGGATCGCACCAGCACCTCGACCGTCGCACCTTCCTGAACCACGTCCGCCGGGGTGACATCGCGGCTCCAGGAGATTTCTTTCAACGGGACTAAACCTTCCACGCCGCCGAGATCGACAAAAAAGCCGAAATCCACCAGGCGGGTGACCTTGCCGGTGCGCGTTTGTCCCTCAACCAGTTCCAGGCGCAGATGCTCGCGCTGCTTGTCGCGTTCCTGCTCAAGCACCGCCCGGTGGCTGACCACCAGGTTGTGCCCGTCTTCGTCATATTCCTGTACGATGAAGGTCATGGTGCGCCCGATGTATTCCGCGCCCTCCTGCTTGAACAGGGAAATCTGCGAAAAGGGGCAGAAAGCGCGCCGTCCGCCGATGGTGACCTCGTATCCCCCATTGATTTCACCCTGGACGCGGCCTTCGACCGGCAACCCCGAGGAGAAGGCCTGGGCGATGGATTGATCGACCGCCACGGCGCCCGTGACGTGGGTCGAAAAATATAAGGCTCCCTCCTTCATGCCCACGAAAACCACGTCGACCCGATCGCCAACGGCAATTTCTGGCTTGCCATCCTGGGTTTCGAATTCATCCAGGGACGCGAGGCCTTCGTTCTTGGCATTGACGTCCAGAACCACGTGGCGCTTGCCAATGGACAGCACGTGGGCCGTGACCCGTTCGCCAGGGTGGAACCCGGTGCGATACTGAGGGTCTTGTGCATTCAGCAGGGCTTCAAATTCGGCTTGGGCGGCTTTATTTTCCGGGGATAACGATCGCATGGCAGCATACTCCCGCCGCACATCAGCCCGCGGCGCAAGGCTTTACACCCGGCAGTCGTCAGGGAAGCGCCCCGGCGCCGGCAAGGTGGTTGGGAATCAATCCGTCCAAGGAACCCCCGCGCATGCGGGATCCGTGAACTTCCTAGGTCGGACATTGAACATCGAAAAGCAGGAAAAGGCAACCAAAAACGAACGCAGCCGTCCGTCGCGCGCGGGCCAAAGAAGGCTTGAGGGTTGAGGGGTTTCGCGCGCGCGGTGGGATCAGGCATCAGTTGTTTATAAGCGGCGGCGAAGGGCCTCGCCGCCCATCCTTTTTCTCGCGCGGGGATAAGGCTTATGATCGGCGGCGAAGGGCCTTAGGGCCTGTTATTTTGCGTCCGAGGGGTAGACCTCGCATTCCGTTTGCAGATCGCCAACCATGATTTGAAAGGCGCCGGGTTCGACTTCCGGTCGCATATCTTCGTTGATGAAGGAGAAGTCTTTCCGCGCATCCAAGGTGAAGCGGACTTCGCGACGTTCGCCGGGCTGGAGCTCGATCTTGGCGAAGGCCCGGAGGCGCTTGACAAAGGGGGTGATCCGGCTGAAGCAATCTCTTATGTACAGTTGCACGACCTCTTGTCCGGCGCGGTCCCCCTGGTTCGAGACCGTCACCGTGACTTCGACCTGTCCATCGGGCGGCAGGCGATCGGGCGTCACGGACAGGTCCCGGTAGGCAAAGGTCGTGTAGCCGAGACCGAATCCAAAGGGAAACAGCGGGTCGGGTTTGTCGAAGACATAGTCCCGTCCCGGGGCTTCCGGAGACCCGGGTTTGCGGTAGTAGCGACCGCGTGCCAGGACCTTGTGGTTGTAGAAGCAGGGGATATGCCCGGCGGAGCGCGGGAAGCTGATCGGCAGACGTCCGGAGGGGTTGACATCGCCGAAGAGCACATCGCACAGGGCAGGACCGCCCTGTTCGCCGGGGTACCAGGCCTGCAGGATGGCGGGAACGTTTTCCACGGCCCAGTCGACGGCGTAGGGACGTCCGGTCATCAGCACCAGCACCAGGGGTTTGCCCGTGGCGGCCACGGCTTCCAGCAAGGCCTGTTGTTGCCCGGGCAGCCGGAGGTTCGAAACGTCGAACCCTTCGCCGCAGGTAACGGCGCTTTTGCCGTCCAGGCCCTTGTCGCCCCAGCCGACCCCGCCGAAAAAGCAACTGTTGTCTCCCAGCGCCAGGATCACCGTGTCGGCCTTCCGGGCGGCGGAGACGGCGGCTTCGATCTGTTCGTCGGAGGCAAAGGCGATGGACCCTCCGGGGGCATAAACCACCCGCTCGGCGCCGAGGCGTTCTTCCAGCGCCTGTTTCAGGGATACGGCCCGGTTCAGCGCCTCGGGCGAGGTGTAGTCGCCCAACTGGGCGACATCGGCATTGGGGCCGATTATGGCCACCTTTCCGGGGGACTCCGGCAGAGGTAGCAGGTCGCCGTCGTTCTTGAGCAGCACCAGGCTCTCCTGGGCGGCGCGTCGCGCCAGCGCCACGTCTTCGGGGCGGTTTAGATCGTACGGGGTGCCGGTGTTCAGATAGGGGGTTTCGAACAACCCCAGCAGGAACTTGACGCGCAGAACGCGGGCCACCGCCTGGTCGACCCAGGCCAGAGGCACCCTGCCCTGGCGCACCGCTTCGAGTAGCTCCGGTCCGAAGCCAAACACGTTGGGCGCTTCCATGTCGAGTCCCGCCCGCAAGGCCTGGCGTCCGGCCTCCAGCGGGGTTTCCGCCGTGCAATGGGAATGGTGTAGCATGGTGATGGCGCCGAAATCGGAGACGGAAATCCCTTCGAATCCCAGCTCCTCGCGCAGCAGGGAAGTCATCAGAAATTTTGAGGCATGCACCGGGATGCCATCCAGTTCGCTGTAGGCGGGCATGACGCCCATGGCACCGGCTTCACGGAAGGCGGCGGCGAAGGGTTCCAGCATGGTATCGCGCAATTCACGTTCGCCGGCATGCACAGGCGAAAGGTTGATTCCGCCTTCGGGACTGCCATGGGCCACGTAATGTTTAGGACAGGCCGCGACACCCTGGGCTTGCAGGCTCTTGATATAGGCCACACCCAGCCGGGAAGTCAGGTAGGGGTCTTCGCCATAGTTTTCCTCGACCCGGCCCCAACGCGGATCGCGCGACAGGTCCAGGTTGGGCGCGTAGGTCATACGCATGCCGACCTCGCGGGCCTCGCGTCCCATGATCGCGGCCATCTCTTCCATCAATTCCGTATTCCAGGTCGAGCCCAGTCCAATGGCCTGCGGAAAGACCGTGGCGCCGGGATAACGGCAGCCGTGCAGCGATTCGCCCATGAACAGCAGGGGAATGCCCAGGCGGGTGGATTCGACAAAATGGCGTTGAATGGCGTTGCAGGTTTCGCGGGGCATTTCTTCCTTGATGTAGGTGCCCCCCAGTCCGTTGGGATACGCTTTTTCAAGTGACGGCATCTCCGGGACGGTCCCCGCCAGAATTTTGTCGAGATTGAGGTTAAGGCGCATCTGCGCGAATTTCTCTTCGAGCGTCATGCGGGACAGCAGGTCGGAAACCCGTTGGTCGACGGGAAGGGCGGCATTGCGATAGGTGGCAGCGGATGGGGCAGAAGGGGCAGCCATGATAATTCCTCAGATTAAGCGAGATGGAACACTTCCTGGAGATCGCGGGAAACGGGGCTGTTGTCGGAGTTCGACGGCATCAGGTCGCGCATGTGCGCCCACCAACGCTTGCAGACGTCGGTTTGCGCCACGGCGTCCCAGCGGGCCGAATCCTCCAACTCGACATACCCGAAAAGTCGATGGGTTTGCTCGTCCAGGAAAATCGAATAGTTGTGGGCGCCATGAGCCTTGAGCGTATCCGCGAGTTCCTGCCAGATGGGGTTGTGGCGGCGCCGATATTCCTCGTGTTTTTGCGGGTGCACCTGCATTACAAACGCTTTGCGAATCATGTCTCGGGCTCCTCTCTCAGGGCGTCCCGCGCTGGCGGGGTCTCTGGACGACGCACATTGAAGCGCGAACCCGCGAATAAGGCAAACAAAAAGGTCGATTACTCGGGGTTTGCTTTGAGGGACGTCTGCTCCGGGGCGCGCTTGACGGAGGCATGAATATGATCGCCGCCTCCTGAAGGACATTCGAAGTAGACCCAGTCGAAGCCCGCCTGCCAGCAGAGTTTGGCCAGTTCTTCGAGCGACATACCTTCGCTGGTCAGGTCGGTGGCGCTCCCGCAGCGTCGATCGCAGCGAATGCGTCCAGGAGACTCT
>CAZIUM010000230.1:0-4575 GCA_964542285.1 uncultured Lentisphaerales bacterium | reverse complement strand
GTTGGGATGGGGTTCGTTGTCCCAGTTCTCACTAACGGCGTCGATTAGAGGACTGTTTGTGGTCAGGGAATTCGTCCAGTAACCTCCGGTGAAATAGCCCGCGGCGTAATGCCCGGCACGGGATTCGAGATGAAAAAACTCTTCGTCGACAAATTGTGGCTCGACGGACAGGCAGCCATCACCGGCGGCGCCGCTGCCGTCCTGGATGTTCGATTGCAGCAGGGCCATGATGCCCCAGGTATCCTGATTCTCATGCCCCCAGACGATGGAATTCAGTGCCGTTAGGTCTCCTCCATCTCTCCGGAGGCCAACGCCCGCATTGTTGGCAATCGTGCAGTTTTCGAGCCACAGGGCGCCTCCGGCGGCATGCACGCCATCGCTGTTCTGATGATACGTGTTGTTATCATGCACGATTACGTTGCGTAACGTGGTTGTCCCGGACGAGTACAAGCCACCGCCAAACGAATTGCGGCTGTCCACGCTCCAGGCCAGCCCCACGTAATTGTGCGCCAGCACACAGCGTTCGATCGTGGCGGTGGCGGACCCCGCTACGAAGACGCCCCCGCCGTGCGCTCCGGTCAGCCCGGAAGACCCTCCCTGTTGATTGGCATGTGCCGTGTTGTTGGTAATCCAACTGTCCGTCAGTCGCAAGGTGCCTGACGCGACATACAGGCCACCCCCGTATCCCGGATTGCTCCAACCGCTTGAACGGGCCAGGTTGTCCTCGATCACGGTATTGGTGACGATCACGTCGCTTCCGGCCAGGTAAAGGCCACCTCCGCTTGCACTGCCTGCGCCGGCCCGGTTGCCGCGCAGGATCAACGAATCCAATTGGACGCTGGCGGTGTTCACAACGGCAATGCCACCTCCATGTTGACCGCTTGCCGTGACGTACCCATTGTCAATTGTCACCTGGTTCAAGTGGCTGCCGTGAGCCCCATCCATGAGCAGGATGCGATGGTTGTTTGCCCCCGCACGCGTCAACACCGTCGGCCATTGCGCGGCGTCCTGCGCGCCGGGCGAAGCCTTGGCGGGATCGGCCTCGTACCCGCCGCGTACCGTGACGCCGGAATTCGTCCAGGCCACCTGGTTGGTGAGCATGAAGGTTCGCCCCGCCAGATAGACGGTGTCGTTGCTGACAGCGGCGTCCAGGGCGTCCTGCACGTTGGTGTAGGCAGTGCTCCAGCTCGTTCCCCCGCTGCCGTCCCCCTCCGGGGAGACGTACAGCTCCGTGGCCAGGGTGGTCAGGCTGGTCCATGCCGTGAGCACGACCAGCATCCGAGCGAGGATGTTCCCCGCGCGTCTCATGTTGCGTTGTTGCCTGTTGGTTTTCATGGTAATCTCCATCGGGTTGTGTTCGTTCTCGCTATACAAATTTCTGCTGGGCTACTCCCATAGATTCACGCCGTCGTATCCATGGGCGGCCCGCAGCACAAAGGGGTCTTCGGTCTCCCGCAACAGCTTGACCAGCAGGCCGTGGTGACGGGCGATTTCTTCCTGATACCCGGGATCGTCGAGCCGGTTCTCGCATTCGAAGGGATCATGTTCCAGGTCGAAAAACTGCCAGGGGCTCGCCCCGAACTTGTCGCCCTTGACGGTGTACTTGTACCGCCGCGTGCGCACGCCGCGCCAGACTTCCTCGTGAAAAGGAAAGCCCTTGCGGTGTTCGGCCACCAGTTCGAGCAATACGCCCTCGCGGTCGAGGGTTCCCTGCGTTCCCTGCACCAGGGGGGTCAGGTCCAGTCCCGGCAGGGAATTTTTCGGAGCCAGGCCCGCCAGGCCGAGCAGCGTCGGGAACAGGTCCTCGGCGCAGGTAGGATCGCCAAGGGTCGTCCCGCGTCGTTCCCGTGCGATGCGCGGATCGCGCACGATCAGCGGCACCCCGACCGATTCTTCGTAGGGCCATTGCTTGGAATGCAACCCGTGTGCGCCGTTCAGCTCGCCATGATCGGACGTGAACACGACCACGGTGTTGTCCGTCAGCCCCTGTTTCTCGAGAAAATCCAGGATGCGGCCGACGTTGTTGTCCAGGTTCTCGACCATGGCGTAGTAAATCTGGCGGTTCCGGATGAACTCCGCGCGCGCTTTCTCGTCCGGGGCCTCGAAATTCGGCGGCAGTCGAATCTCGCGGGCCTCCCAGGCCTGCTGCAGTCCCGGGGGCGCAACAAAGGGCGGGTGCGGCGGTTCGACCGAAATGCACATGCAGAACGGTTGCCGTCGGTCCCATTCGTTGGCCAGGTAGTTCATGCCGAGGTCGTAGAGCCCATCGGTCTGGTAGCCTTCGATCTTGCGTGGGGTGGGATCGTCGTCCTCGAAGTACCAGGTGTCGAAAGGATCGTTGCGCAACTCGAAGCCCAGCCATTTTTGCCAGCGTCCCTGCTGGGAGCGGCGCACCGGGGTGCGCCCGCACTGGCGCGCCGATCCCATGCGTCCGTGCCCCCCGTCGAGATGCCACTTGCCGATGTACACCGTCTGGTAGTCCCGCTCGTTGAACTCGTCGGCCAGGGTGCGTTCGGCCGGGGACATGGCCCATTCGATGGCGGGAATCAGGCGGGTGTGGGCATATTCCCCGGTCATCAGCGTGAAGCGATACGGCACGCAGACGGCATAGGTGGAATTCGCGGCGGTGAAACGCACGCCCTCGCGGGCCAGCGCATCGATGCGCGGGGTGCGGGCATCGGGATCGCCGTAGCAACCCAGCGCCTGGCGCCGCAACTGGTCGCTCAGCAGGATCAGGATATTGGGGCGTTGTGTTTGTGCATGCCGCTTTGTCATGGCCATTCCATCCATCCGGGTTTTTGTGGGCTTGAGATTTGAGCAGGGGTTATCGGACGAGAAACAAGGTACCCGCCGGAGGCGGATATTCATATTCCGTTTCGAGTTCGTACTTGTCGGCAAGGTAGACCCCGATTTCGAAAATCTCTTCCGGGCTCAGGCACTCGTCGTAGACCATCAGTTCGGCCAGTTCGCCGGCGAAGGGTTGTCCCAGCCCGGATCGATTCCCGATGATATCCGTGCCCGCGGCCGTGAACGCCCCCCCCCATGGTTCCAGATGCCTTTTCCACGCCATCCACCCATGCGGTGCAGAGGGAATCCTCGTCGATCGCCGCAACATAGATGTGATAGTCTTCGGTCGCTTTCGCGAAGTTGACGGTGGGTGTCTTGCCGCGATAACGATAATGTAACGTTCCGACCACACCGAAATACCGCAAACTGGCGGTATAGCCCCAGGGAACACCGTCCACGATCCGGGCCACGTAGATCACCGTGGGGCCGTCCAGGTGATTTCTTGTGCCCTGGAGATAATCCAGGTCGAAGGTCACGGCGGGATGATCGTCCAACTCCGCCACCGGGTGAACCCAGGTGGGCTGTACAGACGATTCCGCTTGGACACAGTCGTTGCTGAATCCGCTGCGGTCCACCCAGTTGCTGACGGAACTCCCATGAAAAATATCCTCGATGGCATCTGCTTTGAGCCACAACGTCATCGCGGAAGTCCTGGGTGGCGATAATTCCGGGTCGCCAAAGCCCGCCACGGCGAAGGTAAAGGTCGCGGCTTCCGGATCGTTGTTGGGAATGGCGAGCGTCGCCGTGCGGTGCTTGCGTTGGCGGGGGGCAAACCGCACCGTGAAGGACGTCTGCCCCTGGGAGGGGATCACGGAATCCGGAGGGGTGAGGACGGAAAAGTCTTCCGCCGCCGGTCCGCCAAGAACTACCCGCGGTCCCCCCGAAAGAACCAGGTCCGAGGTGCCGAGATTGCGTATCGTAAAGGTTCGTTCCGCGGTTGCGTTTACCCGCACCCAGCGGAAATGGGTGTCGTCCGTGAACGAAGGAGAGTCGTCGTTGTTGACGATCTGGGTATCGTTCCCGAAGATTACGATGCGGGGGCCCATGGCCAACGTCTCGCCTTGAACATGAAAGTCATAGGATTCCCGCCGCGGGTCGTTTGCGGGGATCGAGACAATGCCTTGTTTGATTCCACTCGTCTCCGGCTGGAACCGGAGCGTGAAGGTCGTGAATTCCCCGGGGGCAAGGCTGGTCTGGGCGGGACCGGATGAAACCTCGTACGCTTCGGGATTGTCGCCTACGATCGTGACGGGGGGCGTGTTGGTCAACAGCAGAACCGCTTCGCCCGCATTGGTCACGGCGAACGTGTGGTCCAGCGTTTCGCCCACGTGGAGGGTGCCGAAATCGGTGCCGTCGTCCGTCGAGGGGGAGTCGTCGCCCGGGGGGACCGCCAATCCCTGGCCAAGCACTCCCATCTTCGGCCAGGGAGCATAGGTTGTGTCCAACCCGTACTTGGTTTCGAGATAGATCCCGATTCGATTCAGTTCCTCGGCGGAAAGCGGCACGTCGTATACCAGTAGCTCGGCCAGGTCGCCATTGAATTTTCCAGCCAATCCCGATCGATTCCCAATCAAGTCTGTACCGCTGTCGGAAGCAGAGCCTCCGAGGGCACTGGAAGCCTTTTCCATTCCGTCGACCCAGATCGTTCCTGTTGCGCCCACCGACAATCCATCGATTACGGCGGCGAAAAGGTGAAATGCTCCTCCCATTTTCGGGAAGGAAGGATAA
>CAZIUM010000229.1:0-4585 GCA_964542285.1 uncultured Lentisphaerales bacterium | reverse complement strand
GGTGCGGACGGATGGGGAACGCGCGGGGAACCCGCGCGCGGCGGCGAAGGGCCTCAGCGTCATTTTGACGCAAAGCGCCAGAATGCAGAAGTCAGAAGTCTGAATTCAGGAGTCAGAATGGCCTGAGAATGGGAGCGGACTCCATCGCGGAGGAAGGAGGCGGGGGGATCGCGCGGAAAATCCGCGCGCGGCGGCGAAGGGCCTCGCCGCCCTACCGGCGCTCAACCCTCAACCCTTCCCATGGCCCGCGCGCGGGATTCAGGAATCAATGGAACCGCCTATTCTGTTTTTGAGGGTTGTTCTGGACACCAGGCTTTGTCAGGCCATGCCATACGCATCGAATACGGACAAGGCCTCCTCGAGATCGGTCACTTTCAGTTCGCAGCACAGCATGCGGTTGCGATTCTCGCGCCAGCGTTCATGCAGCCGATCCTGCCGACTGAACAGGTACGTTCCCTTGCCGAGCGCATCGATGCGCCGGTATAACTCGGTCCAGTCCCGGTCCATATCCTTGAAGCCCGGCTGCCATTGGATCACCGAAATCTCGTCGACACCGGCGATCGCCTCCAGATGCCGAATGGCATCCGGTCCATCGAGATGATACTCCGACTCGGCAAATTGGGATGCTTCGAACCGAATGGAGGGCAACCCGAATTCTTTAAAGTCATCCGGTCCGATCAGGCAGGAGACATCGCACTGTGGAATCCCCACCTGGGCGCGATGGTAAAACAGGTGGCGGTTGACCGATCCAACCTGGTCGACGTCACAAAGTTCGGCCAGTCGCTGTTTGACCTGCACGAAACATGTGTTGACCGCATCCAGTGCGCGTTTGACCTTTTCGGGGTGCAGCGCCAGGTCCAGCGCCAGAGACTCGACGCCCCGCAGAGCGGCCAGACAATCGAGACCGCCCTGCAGATTAGGCGGACTGACCAGGCAAATCCCTTCGCACCGCGCGCGATACCGCTCAAGCAACACGACCGTACGTTCCCACCAGGGGCTTTCCCAGCGGACCCGCACATCGAAATCGTCCCAATCCTTGACGCAAGGATGCATCCATACGGTGGCACGGCTATCGGGATGCACCTCGATCCGGCTGCCCAGCAAGGCCGCAAAGTGATCGGGACCCAGTTGCGGCATGCAGGCGGGAATCGCATCGCCCATCCAATGAAACGAACGCAGCCAGGCAAGGGAGGCATTGATGCACGCATCGATATCGCCATCGACCAGGTCGCCGGCCGGTGGCGGCGACAGAGGCTCGCCACGCGGCACGCGACACATGATCATGGGTCGATCCAGCCCGCGCTCGCGCCAGAAACAATCCCAGTTGGCCATCACCTGCTTGACATCCAGCCGAAGTTCCAAATCCATCGTTGCTCCCTACCCGTTTTTCATTATCGCGAAGTTTTCGTGTCCTCAAGGTGATGAGCGCGATTCCAGCACATGCCTGCCGGGAGCGAGGTCCGGGAAACAGTTCCCCCCAAACTTGACGGCGCCCCGTGTCCCCTCGGGCAGGACAACTTCGATGCGCCAGGTTCGGTTGCGGCTCAAAAGACAGGCAACCTCGACGGGTCCCTGGCGAAAGGGAACCCTTCCGCGAACAAACTCCAGCGGTCCCGGTTGCGGCGCGACCACCACGCGACCGGCCCCGATCGTGGCCGGGCGCACTCCCAGCACATAGCGGGGCAGCAGATTGCCCGGCGCCGCGCCCCAGGCATGATTAAAGTCCATATTGGGTTTGATCGCTTCGGTCCAGGCCTCGAAGGTCATTGTGGCCCCCTGGTCCAGCATATGTTTCCACGAACGTTCCGTGTCGGCCGTCATGAGCGCCAACGCCTGAGCCTCGCATCCGTTGCGAAACAGGGCCTCCAGCAAGTACTGGGCGCCATAAGGACTGCAGGCCATGCCCTTCGCGCGGAGAAAGGCAAGAATCGCGGCCTTGCGTTCGGGAGGCACCAGACCAAGAGCCAGGGGAAAGAAATTGGCATGAAACGAAGAGTGCCCACTTCCCTCTCCATCGACGTATCGCCCGATCGACCGATCGAAGAAGACCCGCTGAAACGATGTCCGCACCTGCCGGGCCCGGGAGCGAAACTCTTCGGCGTCGTCATGCCGCCCGATATGACCGGCCATGCGAGCCATCAGAATCAGCCCACGGTAGAGAAAGGCATTGACCACCGTGTTGTATGTCCGGAAATCGTAGTCCTCTCGCTCCGTTCGAGGCCAGTCGACAATGTCCACCAGGTGCGAGCCGCCCACGACATGTTCTCCTCCATTCCGGTAGAGACGGCGCTTGAGATCGTCGGACAACGGACGGGCCAGTGTACTGACAAGACCATCCGCACGGGTCAAGGGCAGGAGCAGTTTCGCCTTCAGGTCCTCGTAATGCGCAAGCAGGGCCGTGGCGTCTCCCGTGTACAACAGGTCCATCCACGCCATGAAGATCGAATGGTAAAGCCATTCGGTCCAGCGGCTGGTGTGGCGCAGCATAAAAACATGCGTACTCCGGGCCAGTCCATACATTCCGGCGTCGACACAATAAGCGCCCAGTTGCTGGATATAGGCATCCGCCTCGCGCGGATAGCGTTCCCGATCGCCGTCGACGAACAGTCCGCAAAACGTGGTGGCAATCAAGGTGTGCTTCGACAGAGCCCACACCCTGTTCAGCGTAGGATCGGAAGAAACAAAATCGGATGCGGACGGATCGCAGGGATAATGCGCGGCCATCAAATGAAGCCCGTCGGGAACCAACGACAGCCCTTCCCCCTCGATCTCGGCATAGCGAAACGGCATTACCTCGCCGATTTCTTCCGGCATCCGAAGGGTGCGCGGCCCGGTGTTTTCCGGGAGGCTGGGGATACGAACGGTATGCCGGGGTTGGCCGGGTGCGAGGGTGCAGACTATTTCACGAAACCTCCCCATGGCCGGGGGATGACAATCGACCCGGCCATCGGGGCGACTCCATTCACCCAAACGAACGATAACAGAACCACCGGACGCGGGTGCAGCCAGGCAAAACCGCAACGTCCCGAACCAGACCTTACCGAAGTCGATTATATAAAGCCCCTTTGCCCGCCGTTCGATCGACAGGGGCGAGATCGCGGTTTTGACAAGTTTCTTAATTTCGAATGCGCTCATGACAAGCTTTACGTAGTTTCTGTTGCGGACAGAATAACAGATATCCGCATGGAATTGCAGACCACCCTGCTCGATTTTGCCCTGGAGTCGTCCATAAGGGTTGTCGCATGGCATTGACTTGAAAGTAGCATCCCAACTACACTGTAACCGGATGTTCAACGGAGGTGTGGAGCCATGGGAACCGAACTGAAGCGCGTATACGAAGCCCCATCCTCAAGCGATGGATATCGGGTCCTGGTCGACCGCATGTGGCCGCGTGGTCTGTCCAAGGCAGATGCAAAGCTGGACGATTGGCTGAAATCCGTCGCTCCTTCTGACCGTCTCCGGAAATGGTTTCACGATAACCGGTCCCAGTGGGGCGAATTCCGCAAGCGCTACCTTGCGGAACTCAAGAATCACAAAGAAGACCTGCATCCATTGGCGGAACTGGGCAGGAAGCAACGAGTCACGCTGCTATACTCCTCGACGGACACGGAGCGAAACAACGCTGTCGTTCTGCGGGAGTATCTACGCAGGCTTGGCGCGGTCTAGCGTTGCATTCTCATATTGTTGTCTGCCAGTGATTGCCAGTGATTTATGCACGAACAGATTCCGTATCCAGCCACAATTGCGACATTAAATAAGCAACGATAATTATTGTCAGCCCGGAAAGATCGCGAAATCGTTTGACGTAACCTGTTACGTTCGATAGAATGTATTTTGTTTCTGCTGGGAATGAATTTTTTCGAAAAAAGAAATTCTTCAATAAAGGCCATGCATTCTCATTTGACAAACCCAGCCGGCGCTCGCAAGGCGGTGACGATTCGCGATGTGGCTCGGGCCGCGGGGGTGTCCACCGCCACCGTCTCGAAGGCCTTGAACCGGAAAACGGACATCGCCGCGGCTACCCGCGAACGTATTCTCGAGGTCTGCGAACGCCTCGACTACCGCATCAACAGCAGTATCCAGGACCTGGCGCGCCGTGGACGGGGCGGGCGGACCCGCAACATCGCCTTCGTCATGGTCGGTAAAGACTTTGCCGATCCGGCCTATGCCCGGGCGATCGACGGTGTTTCCCGCGCCGCCGAGGAGCATGGACTGCATCTGATTCTCGACCGTCTGCGAGGAGAAGAAACCCGGCGTATGGATCTCCCGCCGGTACTGTGCGAAAGCCGCGTCGATGGAATTCTGCTGACGGGGGACCTGACCGAAGCCTGCGTCGCCAACCTCCACCGGGTGGGAACTCCCTACGTCATTCTGGGCTCGTATCCCCGGACGATCACGTCGGGTGCCATCAATATCCGTTTCGATTTCACCCAGCGGCTGGGCGACCTGGTGCGCGAACTAGTCCGTCGGAGATGTCGCCGCATCGCTTACTTCACGGAAATTCCGGACAATTTCTATGAACAGGAAAGTATCCGGGCCTTTCAAACCGCGCTGCGCGAAAACGATCTGCCGGTTGACGAAACCC
>CAZIUM010000228.1:0-4673 GCA_964542285.1 uncultured Lentisphaerales bacterium | reverse complement strand
CTCCCCGGGATCGAAGATCACCGCGGCCGGTTCCATCGGCTCACCCTTCTCCCAGGGGCGGTCCGCGGCGAGAATCGGCGTCTCGGAAATTTTTCTCCAGGAATGGACACGCCGTTCGATGCCGAAGCGGTCGGCCAGCATCGCGTCGTCGACAAACATGACCGGGCGGTCGGCGATATCGGAAACATCATAAAGTCCCATGATTCTTCTCCAGGTTATTCCCCGCCGAACAGCGGTCTTTTTTCGGGCTCGACATCTTCCGGGGAGGGAACCGGCGCGGGTTCCTCGTTCGACCGCGGGGTCCGGACATACAACACCGCCGGGCGCATGATGCCACCGGTGCCCACCTCGTACAGATCCCGGTTGTCGCCCGAGACCACCCGGTGTTGTTTCGCTCCGTGGTGACGGCGTCCTTGTTTGCGCCATGCCAGGAATGGGCCACCTCGATGAACAACGCCCCGCCACCATGCGCCTGGATCGACGTGCCATCGGTGTCCAGCCAGGGTTCCCCGGACCGAAACACCTCGTTACGAATTGGCGGCATCGTGACTCCCTTCCGCGAAATAGTCCCGAAACAGCCTGAACGCCCGCTCGCTGCCCAGCGGACGCTGAGCCCCCGGGTCCTCCATTAAGCCGGGCACCCCGCAAACGACAATTTTCTCCGCCAAGCGGGACAAGCCGGGGAGCTGGTTCCGCAATCGCTCGATCCCGGCGGGCAACAGGTATTCGCGCCGCTCTCCAAAATCGAAGATTTCGTACTCGACCCAGAAGCGGATGTCCGCGCGATCGCAAGCTTGCTTGACGCGCGCGACCCGGGAAAGGCGCAAAGGCCAGGGTTCGCCGCTGCGCCAGAGAGCCCCCGTGGGGGTACACCGTTCGGCCAGCACCTGGGTCCAGAGGATATCGAACCCGAGCTCGCGCAGCAGTTCCGCGTCGTCGATGCCGTCGTTGAGAATGTGCGGGGCGCAGATGACCGGTTTCTCCGGCGTCAGGCGGTGAGCCAGACGGCAGACCGCCGCCAGGTATTCCCGGCCCTCGTGCAAGCCTTTCTGGGGCTCCTCGGCGATAAACCAGCCCGCGAAGGCCGGCATCGCGCCATAGCGGTCGAACAGTTCCGCCATCAAGGCTTCCGTTCCGGCGAGGCGTCCCATGTCGGTGATGTCGTTGGTGGCGCGGTACACCGGCGCCAGCGATCCCATGGGCAGATAGACCTCCAATCCGTGGCATGCCGCCTCGTCCAGAATCGCGGCAAACCGATCCGCTTCGTCGCCAAAGGCCGACGGGAAGCGGGCCGAGGGATAGAAGCTTTTTCCCTCGGCCACGGCAAACTGGAGGATGATCGTGTCCATTCCCAGCCTGCTCAGCAAACGAACCCGTTCGCGCCAGTCGCATTCTGAAAGGACGATGCGCTTTTTTTCGCGGTTCCAATCCAGAATCGACCACCACATCGGGTCCAGGCTGAAAAGAGAGCCATTCAATAAATTCATCACGGAGCCTCGCATAGGTTAACGGCGGTGTTTAGACAATTTCATTATATCGCGGTTCCAATCCGGGTCTTGTCCGGACAAAAAGAGTCTTCCTGGAGGGTCCAGCGATCCCGCCAGCCGATGCATGGGCTTATCCCCTCCCATTGCAGGGGCAGCCAGACATAACGGGAATCGCGCAGGTTTTCGGGATTCCAGCGATCGGCCATCACGATAGCCGCTCCGGGACGATCGGCAAGCGGCAAAATAAAGGTGATCTGGGAATCGAAGGTCCGTTCGACCTGCGGCGGGGTTCCCCGGCAGGGATTGCCCATGGGAGTCCATGGTCCGGACGGGGCCTCGGCCACCGCATAGCTCGCGGCGTTGGGAAACCAGCCGGTGCATCCCGAGGTGAACAGGTAATATTTTCCGTCGCGCCGGTACACCGCGGGAGCTTCGCGATAGGCGCCGGGGAACAGAACCGTGTACTCCGTTTCAACGTCCCGGAAATCCTCCGTCAATCGCGTCACGTGCAGGTCGGCATTGCGGTTCGAAGCGTAGTACAGCCAGCCCGAGCCGTCCGCGTCCCGGAAGACGGTCATGTCCCGGCTCTCGCAGCCGTTGGGCCGAAAGCTTCCCAGGTAGCGGAACGGACCCGCCGGATGCGTTGCCACCGCCACCCCGGTGCGGGCGAGATACCGGCGCCCATCCGCGCCCAGGCGGTCGATATGCATCCACATCACGTAGTTTCCGGTGGGCGGGTTGAAAAGCACCTTGGGGCGCTCGGGCACGGCCGCAGGATGCAGGTCGTGATCCGGATCGTTTGCGACGGGGGGCAGAACCACTCCCAGGTTTCGCCAGTTCAACAGATCGGGGGAGGCATAGGCGCTGAAGCCCAAAAACGGCACGCGAGCGCCGTCGATCGTCTCGGCGGCCTTGTTCTCGCCGTACCAGTAATACACCCCGTCGACGAAGAGCACCCCTCCGCCATGGGCCTGAATCGGATTCCCGTCGGTGTCCAGCCACCGTTCACCGGGGCGGAAACAGGAGTTGTTGACCACGGAAAACTTACCTCTTTCGCGATGGGTTGTCATACCGGCGGCACGGATAGGATTCGATCCCCAACTCGAGGTGGTTTCACTGGATAAGGAACAACGACCCACGAAACACAATTCGGAGAAAATTGACACTTCCCGGCGCAGAGAATTCCTCCTCGTCCGGAGGAGGATCCTGGTTGTCGGCCCATCCCAGTCCTCCGGCAACGCGGGCCTCACCATGAAAGGTCGCCGGAGGTTCGGATTCGGCCACCAAAACGCCTCCCTTCACCGCTCCGGTTTCGGCCAGGGTTTCGATCAAGTCCATGGGCGTGCGATGCCAGATGGCGATGCGACCGCCGCCGCCGCCCCCCCCGTAGTTCGAGGTATAGACCGCATTCCCGCCGTCGGCTTCGAGAACCGCCGTTGCCCCACCTTCGAACCGTTGCGCGGCTACAAAGATACCGCCGCCCGAACCGCCGCCGTTGTAAGCGTGGGCCGTCCAGTTCCCCTTGGCACTGAGCGTGCCGTTAATAACAGCCGTACCCGCGATTTCCAACCAGATCAGACCGCCGCCGAAACCACCGCGATAGTCTTGGACCCCGCCGCCGCTGCCGGGCTGCAAGTTGACCCAGCCCGGCTCGCCGTAGGTGGAGCCGCTTCCCCAGTCTACTCCCGTAGCTCGACCGCCATGCCCACCATAACCGCCGCCACCACCGCGGCCGCTGACAAAACCGGCACCCGGCCCTACATTATCCGCATACCCGCGGCCGTGCGCGTTCATGCGGGCATCCGGCGCAACCGTAAGCGCGTCCGCCCGGATGCGCATCGAACCGCCATCGGTCGGATGGGACGATAGATCGATACGACTTTCGTCCGCCAGGGTCAAGGCGCCGCTGACGGTCAATTCGCCGCCAAAGGCGGTTTGCGTCAGATTGGTTTCCCCCGCAAACAGTTGCAGGCGGGCATCGTCGTTGAGCGTCAAGTCCCCGCCGACCGTCATGACGTCACCGGTCGCGACCGCCGGCCAGGGATTTTCTTCGGGACGCGCCAGTTGCAGGAAGGCGTTGGAGGACAATGTCGTATCGTTCTGAACGGTCAACGTGAACCCGGCCCCATCACCCAAAATGAGGGCACTGTTCTCGATGGCAAGCGTTGGTACCGTCCATTCGGAAAATCCAGGGATCATGATCTGGCCATAAAGATTGCTCACGACGCCGTCGTTCAGCAGCGTGGTATCGCTCAGCCAGATCGTTCCCCAATCCGCCCGGTACATCCAGCGGTCTTCGATTTGGTCGGACGCAGCAAAAGGCCATCCTCTTTCCCCAGGACAGGTGTCAAGTGTCAAATCGGCTGACGCACTCATGGCGTTATAATGCAAAGCAATACGACCCCCGCCACCGGGGTTCCAGTACTCGCTCAGAATATCAGGCGTCCCCCCATGAGCACTCAACAAACCATTGCCTGCAAGCGTAAGCGCTTCGATCAAGATACTGCCGCCGGAACCGCAACTGCGCGCGGCATCGGCCCCATTGGCTCTTATCTCGCCATCAATCGTAACGGTATTATCAGCCGCAATACGAATCGCGCCTCCGCCGGAACCATTCAGCGTCGAAACAATCCCGCCGCCGCTTCCCGGATCTGTCGGGTACATGGCCGAACCGTAGGGCGACCCGCCCACCGGATATCGCATGTAACCATTTCCACCATCTCCGCCGCGACCTCCGTACCCGCCACCGCTTTGACGGGAGGAGCTTGTTTTTCCTTTTCCGGGACCATAACCAGCGCCAAACCCCGCCCCATCGGCATCCAGCAGACCGCCTTCGGCCAAGATGAAATCGTTGCATACGATATGAATTCTGTTCGACATGCCCCCTTCGTCGAACGGCCCCGGCAAGGTAATGATGCCGCCGTTCTCGATCGTTACCGTATCCGCTTGTACGAAAGTGTTCCAATTGGTAACCATCAAGGTGGCATTCGTCAATGTAAACGAGGTCAGGGCGGCGGTAGCGTTGGTCAAGACCACGATTGCGCCGTCGTTGATCGTTACGCTGTCGTCGGCTTGTGGCGCGCCGGCCGGGTCCCAATTTCCGGCGACCAACCAATCGCTGTTCACGCCCCCAACCCAGGTACGAGCCGTTTGCGTGATGGCCGAATTGGCCACAAGTGTGAGTAC
>CAZIUM010000227.1:0-4683 GCA_964542285.1 uncultured Lentisphaerales bacterium | reverse complement strand
CAACCCTCAACCCTCAACCCTCAACCCTCAACCCTTCCCATGGCCTCGCCGCCCTTTCCGGCGCCTGGTGCCGGAAAAGATTTAGCGACGGCCTGCTTCCGTCCGTCCGGCGCGACGGTATTCCACCGGCACCACCTTGAGAAACCGCGGCAGAATCCCCGTCCAGTCCGCCAGCATCGTTTGCGCCAGGGCACTGCCGGTAAGGCAGGCATGTCGGGTGAGTAGGTGACGCAACACCGGTTCGTCGCAGGCGGGATCGAGAGGTTCGAGATCGATCATGGCCAGGTTGCAGCGGGTGTCGAAGAGTCCGTCGCCGTCGAAAACATAGGCGATGCCTCCACTCATGCCGGCGCCGAAATTGACGCCCGTGCGCCCCAGAACGGCCACGCATCCTCCCGTCATGTATTCGCAGGCATGGTCCCCCGTTCCCTCGACTACGGCCCGGGCGCCGCTGTTGCGAATGGCAAAGCGTTCGCCGACCGATCCGGCGATGTAGGCCTCGCCGGACGTAGCGCCGTAGAGCAGCACGTTCCCCCCGATAACCCGCGGACCCGATGAAGCGATATCGGAGGCGCAGCGCAGGATCAGCTTGCCTCCGGAGAGTCCCTTGCCGGCGCCGTCGTTGACTTCCCCAACCAGCGACAGGGTCAGGCCCGCCATGCACCAGGCGCCAAAACTTTGCCCGGCCGTTCCGCTCAGGCGTAACACGATGGTGTCCTCCGGCAGTCCCTGGTCGCCGTAACGCCGGGCGATCTGTCCCGAAATGCGCGCACCCACGGAACGATGGGTATTGTCGATACGCGCACTCAATTCGACCGGGCAACCGTGTTCCAGCGCCGGGCCGAGTTGCGGCATCAGACGCTCGTCCACTCCGCCTGAAGACGAACACCGCGCTTCGTCGGCGCCGGGAGCTTGGTCTCGAGGTGCGGTCGCGGTTTCAGGACGGGGTCGATATAGCAAAGCCGAAAAATCGAGGGTTCCCTGCTTGAGGTGCTTCAGGCCCGGATCGGGTTCCAGTCGATCGCAGCGGCCAATAGCCTCGTCCAGGCGGCGGAAACCCAGTTCCGCCAGATGACGACGGGTATCTTCGGCCACGAAGCGCAGATAGGCCATGACCTGTTCGGGGCGGCCCTTGAAACGTCGCCGGCATTCGGGGTCCTGGGTGGCGATGCCGACCGGACAGCGGTTGCCGTGGCAGGTGTGGGTCATGAGGCATCCCAGGCAAACCAGGGTCGCCGTGCCGAACCCGAACGAATCGGCTCCCAGCAGGGTGCCGATCAGTACATCCCTTCCCGTGCGAATGAGTCCGTCCACCTGCAGTTGGGCGCGATGTCTCAGTCCGTTGAGCTCGAGCGTCTGTCGGGTTTCCGCGAGCCCCATTTCCCAGGGCAATCCGGCATGCCGCAACGCGCCGAGAGAGGCGGCGCCCGTTCCGCCCTCGCCACCGGAAATCACGATGCGGTCCGCGCCGGCCTTGACGACCCCGGCCGCCACGGCGCCGATCCCCTGCTCGGAGGCCAGTTTCACGGAAATCGCGGCGCGCGGATTGACCTCGCGCAGGTCCTCGACGAGCTGTTTGATGTCCTCGATGGAATAGATGTCGTGCTGCGTGGGCGGCGAAATCAAGGTCACGCCCGGGGTGGCATGCCGTACCCTCGCGATCATGGCATTCACCTTGTGGCCGGGCAACCGTCCCCCTTCGCCCGGCTTGGCGCCCTGAGCGATTTTGATCTGGATTTCCCCGGCTCCGGCGCAGTAAGCGGTGGTAACGCCAAAACGTCCGCTGGCCACCTGCCGGATGGCGTTGCTGCGTTGCCCGGTTCCGTCACGCGAGGCATCTTCGCCTCCTTCGCCGCAATTTCCCCGGCTTCCCAGCCGGTTCATGGCGATCGCCAGGGCTTCATGGGCCTCGGCGCTGATGGAGCCCAACGACATGGCGCCGGTTTCAAAGCGGCGCACAATGCTTTCCGCCGTTTCGACTTCGGCAAGGGGCACCGGATTTCCGGGGCGGAGACGCAGCATCCCGCGCAGCGTGGCGTGAAGCAGGGCGGGCTGTTCCAGGTGCGCAACGAAGTCGCGATAGGCGGCAGGGTCCGGCCCCCGCGCCGCGCGTTGCAGCAGGCGAACCGCCCGGGGATTCCACTGGTGAATTTCGCCGTCGCGCCGGTCCCTGTAAAAACCCTCGTCCGGCAGGGACTTCGCCTCCTTCGCGAGGGCAAAACGTCGCGCGACGTCCCCGGCCAAGGTGTCCAATCCGATGCCTCCCAGCCGCGAAGCCGTCCCCGTAAAATAAGCCTCCATCAGGGAAGGCGACAGACCCAGGGCCTCGAAAACCTGCGCCCCGCGGTAACTGCGCAGGGTGGAAATGCCCATTTTCGACATGATCCGGCGCAACCCCCCGGCCAGCGACTCGATGTAGTTTTCGATGCCCTTGACCACCCCGATTCCATCCAGCTCGCCGGACGAGGCCAGGGCGGCCACGCTTTCAAAGGCCAGGTAGGGATTGACGGCCGTGGCGCCGTAGCCCAGCAGCAGCGCCAGATGCATGACTTCGCGCGGCTCGCCGGATTCGACCAGCACCCCGGTCGGGGTACGCAACCCGCGTTGCACCAGGTGACGGTTGACCGCGGCCACAGCCAGCAGGGAGGGGATCGGCCACTGTCCGGCGGGAAGACGTCGATCGCTCAGGACCAGAATCCGCCGCCCCGACCGTATGGCGTTTGCGGCACGCCGGCACAAGCGCTCCAGGGCCTCCCGCAGGGCCTTGCCGTCGCCCCGGGCGGGAAACCCGCAGGAAAGCGTTTGTGCGCGAAAGTCCGGATGCCGGGAAGCACGCAGCAAATCGAGATCCTGGTGGGTCAGGATGGGAAGTCGCAGCTTGATCAGCCGCGCCTGCTCCGGGCGCTCTTCCAGAATGTCGGGGGCATTGCCGATGAAGGTCATCAGCGACATCACCAGCGTCTCGCGCGCGGGATCGATGGCGGGATTGGTGACTTGCGCGAACAGTTGCTTAAAATAATTGAACAGCAACTGGGGCCGCTCGGAACAGACGGCCGGAGGCGTATCGCATCCCATGGCGCCGATCGGGTCGTGCGCCGTTTGCGCCATGGGCGCCAGGATGCGCCGCAAATCTTCCTGCGTGTAGCCGAAGCGACCCTGGCGTGCCAACAGGGTGGCGGCCTGCGGCCTGATGGCCGACACGGCCCCAAAAAGTCCATGCACCTGAACTTTTTGTTCTTCCACCCAGCGGCGATAGGGCCGCGCGCGCGCGACGGCGCTTTTCACCTCGGCATTCCCGCGCAGGCGTCCCTGTTCCAGGTCGGCCAACAGCACCTCGCCGGGACGCAAGGCCCCTTGTTCGGCCAGGGCGTCCGTGGGAATGTCCAGCACTCCGCTCTCGGAGGCCAGCACCACCAGTCCCTCGCGGGTTACCTGGTAGCGCGCCGGACGCAGCCCGTTGCGATCGAGCATCGCTCCGGCCATGCGTCCATCGCTGAACACCACCGCGGCCGGCCCGTCCCAGGGCTCCATCAACCCGGCATGAAACTCGTAGAACCCCCGCAGGTCGGGCCCCAGGGGGTACGATTCCCCCCAAGCCTGCGGCATGAGCATCATCATGGCGTGCGGCAACGAACGACCCGCGAGCCGCAGCAGTTCCAACATGTTGTCAAGCGCGGCGGAATCGCTGCTGCCAGGGGCGATCACCGGCAAGACCCGGGCGGCCTCCCCGCCCAGCAACCCGCACCCCAGGCGGTCGGCGCGCGCTTCCATCTGGCGCAAGTTGCCGCGCAGGGTGTTGATCTCCCCATTGTGCGCCAGCATCCGAAACGGTTGCGCCAGTCGCCAGGACGGGAAGGTGTTGGTGCTGAAGCGCTCATGCGCCACCACGATGGCGCTGGCAAAATCGTGCGCCCGCAAATCGCGATAATACATCCAGAGTTGAGACCCGGTCAGCATCCCCTTGTAGACCACCGTCCGACAGGAACAACTGACCGTGTAAAGGCGTTCGCGCAGCGCATTCGCCGCGGTCCCGGGATGGTCAAGCCCGCGACGCAGCATGAAGAGCTTGCGCTCCAGATCGTCGCCGGTCAGTCCGCAACCGTCGATGACGGCCTGGTGCACGGATGGCGCGGAGGTGGCGGCTTCGGGGCCGGGCACACCGGCATCGACCGGCACCTCCCGCCAGGCAATGACCCGCAACCCGTCCCGGCGCGCCTGGCGCTCCACCCGGCGGCGGCAGGCGGCGCGCCCCTCGGAATCGGTCGGCATGAAGAACATGCCCAGTCCATAGGCTTCCACCGGTGGCAGCGCCGGTCCGGTATCCCGCAGAACCCGGCGCAGAAAGGCGTCGGGAATCTGAATCATGATGCCGCTGCCGTCGCCCGAGCGACCGTCCCCGCCGTCCGCCCCCCGGTGCCGCAGACGCCGCAGCACCTGAATACCCTGCTCGATCAGCAAATGCGTCGCGCGACGATCCAGCCGGGCCAGAAACCCCACGCCGCAAGCCTCATGTTCCATGCCCGGGTCATACATTCCCTCAGGCCCGGGGACCCCATCCTGGCGATTGATTGCATGCATTACCTCAAGGGATATCGCAAGGGACATGCCAAACACGAAAATTGCCGGGAGCCGCCCCTTGGGTACGCTTCATAAGGTTAAAGCGCCCTTGGAATTCAGAACATG
>CAZIUM010000226.1:0-4702 GCA_964542285.1 uncultured Lentisphaerales bacterium | reverse complement strand
CGCCGAAACGGTTTCGATTGCCTTGCGGCTGCAAAGAGGCTAGTCTGTAAACGTCTTCGGATGGAAAAGCTAAGGAACTCCATGAATATTACCTGGCGATGGTCAACCACCACCACGCGTTTCCCGGGCAGAGAACCTCCGGAAATTATCGAGATTTGCCGCCATGCCGGCCTGTCGGGCCTCGAGGGGGATGTGACGACCTTTGTCGACTGCTCGTCCGCGGAGATGGAACGCATCGGCAACGACTACCGCCAGGCCGGCGTTCCGATCGAAACCTTCCACCTGCCTTTCACCACCGAAGACGACGTGGCCGCGTTTTACGAGAGCGAACGACGACAAACCGTCGCAAAGATGCGTGCATGGATGGAAAAGGCGTCCTTGCTGGGCGCCCGCATCGGGGTGGTGCATCCCAGCACGAAGCGATACAATGTGGCCCACGAAGGCCTGGACCGTTACCTGGCGGCGTTCGGCAAGAGCATGCAGGAATTGCTTCCCGCCGCCGAAGAACTGGAGTTTACCCTGGCGTTGGAAAACATGCTCCCCGGCGCGCAAGGGGGGCGCTTTGGTTCCCAACCGGAACATTTCGAACAAATACGGCGGCATTATGCTCATCCACGCTTGAAATTCTGCCTGGACACGGGGCATGCGCTGGTGGCGATGCGGGAGCGTGCGGGTGAGATCATCGAGGCCATGGGCGGAGATCTGTGCGCTTTTCATCTGCAGGACAACCCCGGAGACCGCGACACCCATCTGGCGCCGGGACACGGCCGGGTAAACTGGGACGAGGTCTTCCACGCCATGGCGAAGTTGAACTACGAGGGCATTGCCTGCATCGAAGCCGTCCCTTTCGACTTTGGACCCGACTACAGCGCGGATGCCTGGAAGCGCACCGTCGACGACGTTAAAAACCTGGCCATGAAAGCGTTGCAATCCTGATTGACGGCATTCCCAATCGACCCAACCTTGCCCGAGAAGAGAAAAGACATATGAGAATCGGATTCATCGGCACCGGCGTAATGGGCGCGAGCATGGCGGGGCATCTGCTCGAAGCCGAACACGAACTGCACCTGTACACCCGTACCCGTGCCAAGGCCGAAGACTTGCTGGGACGCGGCGCCGTCTGGGCGAACGGCCCGGAGGACCTGACGCGCTGTTGCGAGGTCATCTTCACGATGGTGGGATTTCCTTCGGATGTGGAGTCGATTTATTTCAATCCGCGGGGACTGCTGGCAACCATGCGTCCCGGCACGCTCCTGGTGGATCTGACCACGTCCAGCCCGAAACTGGCCCGACGGATCGCGCAGACGGCGACCGGCCGCGGCGGGATGGCGCTGGACGCCCCGGTCTCCGGCGGCGACAAGGGCGCGCGCGAGGCCACACTGTCGATCATGGTCGGCGGGGAAAAGGAAGCCTTTAACGCCGCCCTGCCCCTGCTGAAAATTATGGGAAAAGGGATTGTGTTGCAGGGGCCGGCCGGCAGCGGCCAGCACTGCAAGATGTGCAACCAGATTGCAATCGCCTCGAACATGCTGGGAGTCTGCGAAGCCCTGGCCTACGCGCGACGCGCCGGCCTGGATGCCCGGACCGTACTTTCCAGCATTTCCGGAGGCGCGGCCGGAAGCTGGTCGTTGAACAACCTGGCGCCGCGTATTCTCGAAGACAATTTCGCGCCGGGATTCTACGTCAAGCATTTCATCAAGGACATGCGGATCGCGATCGAGTCCGCCGGGGAAATGAACCTCGAGCTGCCCGGACTGGCGCTGGCCCTGCGTTTGTACAAACAATTGGCCCAACAGGGCCATGCCAACCGCGGAACCCAGGCCCTGGCATTGTGGTACTTCAACAAGCTCGAAGCCTGACAAACCCCTCGATTGCGGGCCGAATCGCCCGAGGAAATCTTAATCCTTTCCATCATGAAACCATCCTTTCCAGTCCTCATGGCCGTCATCTTCGGACGGATCGTCATGGCGGACACCACCGAACGACCCGACCCCATCGCCAGTCCGTATGCCGTGCCCGGCGGCAGGATCACCTATGCCGCCGGACCGCATCCCAAGAGTCTGAACGCCTTTCTCGACAACAACACCTTCACCTACCAGGTGTTCGGCGCCATGTACGAAACCCTGCTGAGCAGCGATCCCCTGACGGCCGACTACGCGCCCGGACTGGCACGGCGCTGGGAGATCGGGCCGGACAAGCTCCGCTTCACTTTTCACCTCGATCCGGCGGCCCGCTGGAGCGACGGTCGGCCCATCACCGCCGAGGACGTTAAGTGGACGTTTGATCAAATCATGGAGCCGTCGCACCAAACCGGTCCGCACAAGGTGGCCCTGCGGACCTTCATGGACACGCCCCCGGAAATCCTCGACCTCCACACGATCCGTTTCACGTCCAGCGAAGTCCACTGGCGTAATCTCAGTGCCGCGGGCGGATTCGAAATTCTGCCCAAGCACGCCTTTGAACAGCGCGACTTCAACAAGTTGCACGGCCATTTCGACGTCGTATCGGGGCCTTATCGACTGGGCGAAGTGCGCGAGGGGCTTTCAATGACTCTTGAACGCCGCACCAATTGGTGGGCGCGCACACGCATGGTCAATCGCCACATCGCAAACTTTCGGCACGTCACCTACCGTTTCTTCGCCGATCAGGACAACGCCTTCGAAGCCTTCCTGAAGGGGGCCGTGGACCTGTACCCCGTCTATCGAGCCGCCATCTGGACGGAACGCACCCACGGTTCCAAATTCGCCCACAACTGGATCGTGAAGCGCCGCATCCGCAATCATCGTCCCATCGGATTCCAGGGGTTTGCCATGAACATGCGACGCGAACCGTTCGACGACCCGCGGGTACGACGCGCCCTGGCCCACCTGCTGGACCGTGAACGTATGAATCGCACCCTGATGCACAACCAGTACTTCCTGCACAAGTCCTACTTCGAGGATTTGTACGACGATCGCAACCCCTGCACCAACGAGGAGTTCCTCTTCGATCCCTCGCAAGCGGCGACACTGCTCGACGAAGCCGGATGGCAAATGAACCGTCGAACCGGTCTACGCATGCGCAACGACCGTCCCCTGCGGTTCACTTTCCTGACACGCGACGAATCCACCGACAAATTCCTGGTTCTTTACAGTGAAGACCTGCGCAAGGCCGGAATCGAACTGAAGATCGAGCGCAAGGACGCGGCCGCCTGGACCCGCGACATGGACGAGTTCAATTTCGACATGACCTGGGCCGCATGGAGCAGCGGATTACACAAGGATCCCGAAAGCCAATGGCATTCCGAGGAAGCCGATCGCCCCGGCAGCAACAACATCACCGGCTTCAAGGACCCGATGGTGGATCAACTGATCGAAACCCAGAAAAGCATTTTCGACATTCGGGAGCGTCACGGAATTTGCAGACGCATCGACGGCATTCTGACCGCTCGGGTCCCCTACATTTTGTTGTGGAACACCGACACCACCCGGCTCCTGTACTGGGACAAGTTCGGCACGCCGCCCACGGTGCTGTCCAAGTACGGAGACGAACGCAGCCTTTTGTCCTATTGGTGGTACGATTACGATTCGGCCGCCGAACTGGAAGAGGCCATGCAAACCGGCGGACGTCTGCCTCCCCGTCCCGACATTGTCGACTTTGACGAGACCTTCCGCCGGAATCATCCCGATGAATCGCTTTAGCTATCTTCTGCGACGATTGCTGCTGTGCATCCCGACTTTCCTGGGGATCACCTTGTTGTGCTTCGGTCTGACGCGGGTCCTGCCCGGCGGGCCGGTCGAAATCCGATTGGCTCGCATGCGCGGACTCGACTCCGGCGGCACGGTGGGCGGCGGTGCGCGCGTGGCGGCCATCACGGAGGAGCAGCGACGGGAACTCAACCGGCAGTTTGGTTTCGATCGACCCTTCATGCGACAGTACCTGCAATGGTTGACGCGGGATGCCATGGGGCTGCGCATGGCTTCCTACGACTATCCCGACCGTACGGCCGGCGAGCTGATCGCCTCGCGGTTCCCGGTCTCCCTCTGGTTCGGACTCACGGGCTTCCTGCTGGCCTACCTGGTCTGCATCCCGCTGGGGATGGCCAAGGCCCTGCGCCACGGTTCCCGTTTCGACGCGCTCACGAGCCTGCTGGTGTTCAGCGGCTATGCGTTGCCGCCCTTTGCGCTCGGCATGCTGCTCAAGATGCTGTTCAGCGGCACGGTCGAGCATTTCTGGGATATCTTTCCCCTGGGCGGATTCGAGTCGCCCCAGGCCGCCGACCTGGCCTTCTGGCCCCGCATGCTGGATCGTGCCCGGCATATGGTGTTGCCGGTCACTTGCTACGTGGCTGGCAGTTTCGCCATGCTGACTCTTTTAATGAAAAATGCGTTAATGGAGCAGATTGCTTCCGATTACATTCGCACCGCACTGGCCAAGGGAGCCTCGTCGCGACGCGCCTTGTGGGGCCATGCCTTTCGCAACGCCCTGATTCCCATTGCCACGGGATTCGGCGGCGCGCTTTCCCTGATGTTCGCCGGGTCGGTGATCATCGAACGCGTCTTTGAGATTCCCGGCATGGGCCGGCTCAGTCTCGAAGCCGTAACCGGCCGCGATTATGCGGTTTTTATGGCGATTCTGGCCTTGACCGCCACGCTGCAGCTGCTGGGCAACCTGCTTTCGGATTGCTGCTACATGCTGATCGACCCGCGCATCACCTTCGACC
>CAZIUM010000225.1:0-4718 GCA_964542285.1 uncultured Lentisphaerales bacterium | reverse complement strand
AGCGCAACCCTCGAAGCCTGGATCCGAACCGGCACCGTTCCAGCCGCCAACAGCTATGGGGCCATTGCCGGCAACGGGTTTCTGGGGAACGATACTGGGTTTGGCTTGTTTGCCCACAACAACGGATCGCTGGTCTTCCAGACACGTCAAGGGGGGACCACCGCACAAGCTAAATCCGACTATCCTTTCGACGATCAATGGCACCACGTGGCCGGCGTGCGGGATGCCTCCGCCCAGGCAACGATCCTCTATCTCGACGGCGAGGAAGTAAACCGGGTTAGCGGGAACCTGGATTTTTCCGCCATTTCCCAAGTCTTCGGCATCGGAGCCCGATATTCCAGCGGCTGGGACTTCGGATTCACTGGCGATATTGCCGAGGTTCGACTTTGGGACTATGCCCGCACCGCCGAAGAGATTCAAACCGATATGCAGCGCCGGCTTTACGGCGATGAATCGGGCCTGATCGGATACTGGCCCCTGAACGAGGGCGCCGGCGCCGTGGCCGCCGATGCCGTTACGGAGGCCGTTGCCCATGACGGAACCATCAACAATGCGGTCTGGATAGCGGGTGACGGCCTGACTTTTTCCTCGCTCATTCTGGCGCATCCCATCACCGAAAGCCTGAAATTCACGAACACCAACGAGGTCGATGTCCTGCAGATGGCGGTTCCCCCGGGCTACACGCACTACCAGACCAGCTTTTTCACCAACGCCACGTTGCTGGATGCCGAGGGCTGGATATCCACCAACGAACCGCCGGACCGGATCGTCTTTCCACAACCTTCCGGCGAAACCAACTTGACGGTCTATGCCTGGTTCACCAACCTAGCGCAATCCGTGGTGCTAAAGCGCCTGGCCGGTTCGATCGCCTACACCACCAACGCGCCAATTCTGCAAGCCCATGCGACCCTGGATCGCGAGCTGGTATCGGGACTTTCCACGGTAGTGCTGGAACTGGACGATGTGGTCGTGTCGGCGGCCCCCGGGAGCGCCGACGGGCGCACCATGACGATGCAGGCATTGTGGATTGAAAGTGCCGGGGACATCCTGCCCTCTCGACCGGAAATCGTGTTCGATGAAACCGGCAGCTATGAAGTGCTGCTGCGGGCCGTCAACGAGGCCGGCAACGAATCTCGTGTTGCCTGCACCGTGACGGTAAGCGAGGCCTCCTCGCTCGCGGCGCGCACCTGGACGGGGCTGGGCGGCGACGCCCTGGCCTCGACGGCGGGCAACTGGACGCCGGAAGGGGTGCCCGCCACCGGCGAGAATGTGTTGTTCGACGCCACCAGCCCCAGCAACTGCACCTGGGATGTCGAGGTTCTATTGTCTTCCTGGACCCAGACCGCCGATTATTCCGGCACGGTTACAATTCAGACCCGCTATGCCGGACAGGGGTCGTTTACGAACCTATTGATTGCTGGCGACGTCACGCTTGAAGGCGGTGTCTGGACACATCCCGCCAACAGTGGGGGCGACCTGGCGTCGGACTTGTTGTCGGTGGGGGTGGGGGGGGACTTCATATTGGAAACCAACGCGGCCGTGAATGTGGTCGGGAAGGGTTTCGACCTATTGAAGGGACCCGCTCCGGCAAATGCAACCCAACGATCGTCGGCCGGACGGGGCGCTTCCCATGGCGGACTGGGCGCCTATAAACCCGACTACGTGAACAAGGCGCCGACCTACGGGTCGGCGGTGAATCCCGAAACCCTGGGCAGTGGCCGACACTACGGGTCACGGGGGGGCGGTCTGGTGCGCATTCACGCGGGGGGCAAGCTGATTCTGAACGGAGAAATTCTGGCCGATGCCTCCTACGGGCGGGATTTGAATCCGGGCGGCGCCGGAGGATCGATCAACCTGCGCGGGGCAACGGTTTCCGGCAGCGGACGGTTGTCAGCCGGCGGCGCCCGGGGGTACCAGAGCGGTGGGGGCGGTCGCATTGCGCTGGTGCTGACCGACGGCACCGACTTTGCCGGGGTGCGTTTCGAGGCGTTTGGCGCGGAGCACAAGGGGCTCAACGGCGCTGCCGGCACGATCTACCGGGAAGCCTGGATCGGAGGCAGTCCGTCGATTCGCGAGGTCTGGGTCGACAATGGGACGACGCCCACCTGGGAGCACGTTTTTACGGAAATTCCCTTTTCCTATGAGAGCTATGATCCCCCCGCCGCGGTCGGTTGGGAACTGGATCGAACCACGTTGATTGTGACCAACCTGGGGAGGGTGGGACTGTCGGAAAGCGCCCGCATTGGAGATATTTCCTGGATTGACGAAGACTCTGTCCTGCACCTCGAAGGCAGAACGTTGTATGTCAGGGCGAACGAACCGTCGAATCCGTTTCCCGCGGATTACGGTAATGGCACGATCGTGAGCAACGGGGGGCGCATTTTATGGGGCGATCCGTCGGTCACGTTTCTGGTTACGGCGACCAACGGGCCCAACGGGACGGTTTCCATACATCCGGACATTCCGGGTGGGTATTACGATTACGGCAGTGATGTGGTGCTAACGGCAACCCCGGATACGGGCAATGATTTCGTTTTCTGGAAAGGCGCGTTTCCCGAGACGCTCAACCGGAAAGACAATCGACTGACGGTGCCTGTTTACCAGGCGATGGACTTTTTGGCGGTCTTCGCGTCTTCGGACCCCGAGACACGCACCTGGATCGGGGACGGTCCGGATAGCCTGGCCAGCACGGCCGGGAATTGGTACCCGGCTACGGTGCCGGACGACGGCAACCGGATTGTTTTCGACGCCGGCTGCGTTAGAGAATGTCACTGGGACTTGGACATTCAACCGGCTTCGTGGACGCAGCACGAAGGATATTCGGCGGCGTATTCCGTGTTGGAGGGGTATCGTGGCTGGGTTTGGATGATGACGCGGTATCCCGGCCAGGGTGTCTTTTCCAATCTGAACGTCACCGGCGATATCATCTTGCATGACGGCACCTGGTCCCATCCGGAAAATAGCGGGGGAGATACGGCCATCGAGCGGTTGTCGGTCCGTGCGGGGGGAGATTTCACCCTGGGGAAAAAGGCGATGATCGATGTGGTCGGACGGGGATTTAACTACGAGCGTGGTCCCGGCGCGGGAAGTAGCGTACAACGCTCCGTCAGCGTGGGCCTCGGCGCCGCGCACGGCGGCATGGGTGCGTTCGGCACGAATACGCTGCCTGCCGACACCTACGATTCGATCCTGGTCCCCGGGATGCATGGCAGCGGCGGCGCCACTTCCGCCGGGGGACGTTCACGCGGCGGAGGTACGGTGATGATTTCCGCTGGTGGGGACATGACGATCGATGGCGAGATCCTGGCCGACGCCAAGTATATCCGGAATCTCGAACCGGGCGGTGCCGGAGGTTCCGTTTGGCTGCGTGGCGCGACCTTCCGCGGAACTGGCTTGTTGTCGGCCCGGGGCGTCGTTGGCTACCAGTGCGGCGGCGGCGGGCGGATTGCCCTGCACCGTGCTACGGGGATGGATTTCGACGCCCTGCGGTTCGACCTGCGTGGCGCCATGCACTCGGCGGGAAGTTACAACTTTAACAGCGCGGCCGGAACGCTATTTCTGGGCGGCACGGCGTCGGGTCAACCGACAGGAGAATTGATTGTCGACAACGGAGAGATCACCACCGCTCCCGGGGTCTTTACGCCGTTGCCACCGGTGTTGGCGGAAGACGCAATCGAAGCCTTTTCCGAAGTGAGGGTTCGTTTGCGGGGGGCGTCGCAACTGGCACTGACAACGCAAAACCTGCGGATTCGTGACCTGGCCGTCGATACCGAAGCCACGCTTTACCTGAAGGGGCACGATCTCTACGTGCGTAGTCCCGAGCCGCGCGACGGACTGGACGGTACCGTGGTTGAGGAAGGGGGGCACATTTTTTGGTCCCTGTCTGGATCGATACTGATATTGCGCTGAGCGAAACCTTTTTTCGATAAACCAAACATGATGAAGAGGTCCTCTTGAACTACAAAAAAAGGTCGAGAGCTTGCGAAACGTGGGTTGTTGCCATTCTGGCGCTGGGGGTCTCGCTACTGGGGACGGTTCCGTCCGCGCCGGGCGTTTCCCTTACCAATTACGTGGCCGTCCATACGGGTGGCACGTATGATGGACAAAGCTGGGGCACGGCCTTTACCAATCTTCAGGCCGCCGTGGATGTGTCCGCGGAGGCCAACGTGGTTTTGGTTGCTGGGGATACGTATGTGTTGACCGCGCCGCTGATGATTACCAACGCCGGGGTTGTCGTCCGCGGCGGGTACGAAGGCATCGGCAGCGGTCCGGGAAACTACGACCGCGAACAGTGGCCAACGGTGCTCGACCGCTCCTCCGCCGCCAGCCATCGGATTGTGCATCTCAACGGCGCCGACGACACGGTACTGGACTCCCTGACAATTACCGGCGGAAATGCCAACGAGGGCGCCGGGGTGCGCATCGAGAACAGCCAGGACGTTGTGCTCTCGAACTGCATCATTTCTAACAATGCATTTACGGCGAACTCGAGTTCCATCCACAGGGGGGCGGGAGTTTTTGCGGACGCCTCGAGTTCCTTGGCCATGACAAACTGCCTTGTAAGCCGTAATTCCGTTGGCCAGTCGCGGGATACCGGACCGGTCATCTCCGGCGGCGGCATTTGGAGCGCCGGCCTGCTGACCGTGCGCGATTCGGAAATCTCGGCCAACGCCTTGACGCATGCTCACGAAAACAAAACCCAGGGCGGCGGACTCTAT
>CAZIUM010000224.1:0-4726 GCA_964542285.1 uncultured Lentisphaerales bacterium | reverse complement strand
GGATACGATCCATGTCCTCAAAATTAAAACAGTAGTTTTTCGGGTCCATGACATACCAGAAAATCGTGTCATGCTTGGCCGACCAGCGTGTTTTCGAGCGGGCGCCGTAATCATAGGCCCAAATGATTTCATTCATGAACGCCTCGCGGCCGAAAATCTGGTCGAGCAGCACCTTGCAGTAATGCGACTCGCGGTAGTCGATATGAAAAAAAAGGCTGCCGTCCGGCTTCAGAACGCGATGAATCTGACGCAATCGGGGCTCCAGAAACGCCAGGAAATCGTCAAAGGCGTCCCGGTACGACTGGGTTCCCAGCTTGACGGTACGGTAACGACGTCCCTGGAATCCGGTGCGGTCGCCATTGGCATCCTCCACGGTGGCGATCCGCGTGCGGGACTGGCTACGTCCGGTGTTGAAAGGCGGATCGATATACACCAGGTCGAGCGACGCCTCCGGCATTTGGGCCAGAACCGGCAGATTGTCGCCAAAATAGATTTCGAGCTGCGGCATGGAGACACTCCCGGCGCAAAGCCATTCCACGTGAAAACCGTTACAGTCGGAAAAAACCGTCCTTTTGCAAGGACCCGAAAGCTGCGGCATTGAACATCGATCCGGGACGGTTGGCAATCGTAAAGTTCGCAGTGGCGTGGGGGGTGGATCGGATTTTACTTGGCGATCGGACCGGGCCATGGTATTTTGTGCGCGTTTCGTACCGATCGGAACGACCAAGGGAGCAATTTGCATGGCGAACATCACAAGCGCAGAAAAACGAGCGCGCCAATCGATCAAGCGGCGCGAAATCAACCGTGCGGGACGCAGTCGCGTCACCACCGCGCGTAGCAATGCCTTCGAGGCGTTGAAAAAGTCAGACAAGGAAGAAGCTGTCAAGGAGCTTTCTTCCTATTCTTCCACGCTGGACAAGGCTGTCAAAAAAGGCGTCATCAAGGCCAATACCGCCCACCGCCGCAAGGCCCGCATGGCGCAGCGCGTTAAAGCGCTGGGATGATCGCGGGGTTCAGCCCGTTTCTTTTCCGGTCCCGTCGGTGGACATGCCGTTTACGGGAACGGATCGTGCCCTCCGTCGCAGGAAACCGATGTCGTAATGCGCGATCTGCTGCAAGTCTGCGATCTTGGGGTTGACGTCCCCTACGAAGCGGCCGGACGGCTGCAGGAATCCTGTCATGCGGCGCGGATTGGCGCAACCCTTCCCGATCTGCTGTTGCTGCTCGAGCATGTTCCGGTCTACACCATGGGACGCTCGGCCGCGCCGGAAAACCTCCGCTGGGACCCAACGGCACTGCAACGTGCCGGCATCGCCCTGCACGAGACCCGCCGGGGCGGAGACGTGACCTATCATGGACCGGGGCAGTTGGTGGGCTATCCGATCGTGCACCTGTCGCGGCGCGGCATGCGGGTGATCGAATACGTGACGGCCCTGGAGGAGGTCCTGATCCGGGGACTGGCGCAATGCGGCCTGAACGGCGCGGGACGCGACTCTCGCAACCGCGGAGTTTGGATCGGCAACAACAAGATCGCCGCTATCGGCATCCGGGTGTCGCGCCAGGTCACGCAGCACGGCTTCGCGCTCAACATCAACACGCGCCTGGAGGATTACGGAGGTATTGTTCCCTGCGGCCTGCAGGACGCGGGGGTCACGTCCCTGGCCCGCGAACTGGGACGACCGGTTCCGATGCATGCGGTCAAAGACGCCATCGTCGAAGCCTTTAAGTCCGTTTTCGGGTATGCACGCACCCAAGCGATTCCACCCTCCGCCCTGCCGGCAACATCTCGTTAACTCCCCAGCAAACGGTTCTCAATCTCGCGAATGGTCGGCTGACGCAGCAATGACCGGGCGTAACTTTCCATTTCGCTGAGGGTGTAGCGATTGACGGTGGCCTGCACGGTCGGTAGAAAACTCGGGTCCACACTCAGTTCACGCACCCCAATTCCGACAAAAAATGGCACGTACCGGGGATCGTGCGCCATTTCACCGCAAATGGCCACCGGCACGCGATGCCTCCCGGCCGACGTCACAATTCGGTGCAGACCACGCAACACCGCGGGATGGTGTGGACAAAAATAATCCGACACTCTTTCGTTGGTTCGGTCGACCCCCAGGGTATATTGGATGAAGTCATTGGTCCCGATGGAAAAGAAGGCGACCTCCGCGGCAAACTCCTCGATCAGGTCCACCACGGCCGGCAGTTCCACCATCATGCCCAGGCGAACATGGTGTCCATCGCCTCGCTCGTCCATCACCTGCCGCGCGCAACGAAAGAAGCGTTCCCGCGCTTGGCGCCACTCGTCGAGCGAACCGATCATGGGAAACATCACCTTCACCTCACCCCGTTCGGAGGACGCCCGCAGGATCGCGCGGAGTTGGCGATCGAAGATTTCAGGATACCGTAACGTCAATCGCGTGGAGCGCAATCCCAAAGCCGGATTCTGTTCATCCGAGCTGTCAAAGAACGCCAGGACCTTGTCGCCGCCGACATCGAGGGTTCGAAACGTCACGGGAAGGTCGCCGGTCTCGCGCAACAGGCGGCGATACACGACTTCCTGATCGTCCTCGCCGGGTAAATCCTGGCGCATCAGGTACAGGAGCTCCGTGCGATACAAACCGACGCCTTCCGCGTGCATTTCCAACGCATGGGGAATCTCGCTAAGGAGATTGATGTTGGCATAGAGCCTTACGCGACAACCGTCACGCGTTTCCGTGACCGGCTGCATGGCCTGCCCCTTTGCGTGACTTTCCGTTTCAATCTGGCTGCGTTTTTCAAAAAGCTGGACGGCATTTTCGGGCGGATTCACCAGGACGCTGCCACCGGCGCCATCCACCAGGATGGGCGTTCCATCCTGAATACGCAGCAACTCGTGATCGCTGACAATCACCATGGGAATGCCCAGCGATCGCACCAGCAGGGACACATGGGCCGTGCCGCCACCACTCACCAGGACAATCCCCTTGACGTTTCGTTGTGCGATCCAGAGGATGTCCGAGGGCAGTAATTCATGCGCAATCACCACATGGGTTTCCGGCACGTGCATTTCCGCTTCCGCGCCCGATTCGAAGGCCCGGAAGAGACGCAATGCCAAATCCTCGATATCCCGCGCCTTTTCGCGGACGTATTCGTGCTTGCTGCCTTCGAAAATCGCGATGAAGGACGCCGCGGCTTCGGCAATGGCGCGTCCCAGCGCCATGCCGGCCGCCATGCCCTGGTTGATGCGCTCGGCGAAATTATTGTCTCGCAGAATCATCAGATGCGATTCGAAAATCATGGCCGCCGCCTCGGGCAACCGTTCGGCCAGTGCGACCTGTTCGGCTTCGATCTGACGCGCCGTGCGATCCAATATTTCGCGCGCATCGATTCCACCGTCGTGCCGGATATCCGATTGCCGCCAATGTTCCAGAACACGCGCGGCGGGCTGACGGCTTAACACCCGGGCGTGAGCCAGGGCCATGCCGGTGGAAACCGCCTGGCCGCGGTACATGCCGTTGACCAAGGGACCGGCATTGGAAGAACGCGTTTTTTGCGCCCGCCGGACCGCGGCGTTGACCATGGCAATGGCCATGTCCAGGCGAATGCCGAGCTCGCGCAACATCACCAGCTGCGCACGGGTGAACCCCGTAGCGTTACGGCGACAGACAAGCAAAACCCCGACCCGGACATCGGCGTGCTCGATCGGCGTGGCCGCCGCCAACGTAAAGTGCCCTGCCATGCCGGGGGGCAGATCGGCCCCCTTTCCCTCGGGAAGCCCATCCGATCGATACGCCACACTGAGCGTGCGGCTGCCCTGGCTGGCTTTGCCGATCAGTCCGTCACCCGGCGAAACGGGGGACACGCACCGAGAGGAATTCTTAAATCCATGAGAGGCGACAAGCTCCAGTACACCATCCGTCTCGTGCGTCAAAAAGATCGCACAGGCATCCGCCGCCTCGATTTCGGCAATCCACCGTACCGCACGATCGAGAAACGAGGGCAGTTCCATGGCTCCGGAAGCCAAGGACAAGATGAATGCGTCATCAATGGTCCAGGCCGGAGTGCGGGAACGGGTTTTTGTTCTGCTCATGCCTTCCTCTGGTAATGGGTTCTCCGTCAAGCGCACGCTCATCCGACGAAGTTGAAACATCGTATCCTACTATGGCCGGTTTTCACAAGCAATGAGCGTACAAGGGGGCCGCCGATTTTTTGTCGAAGGACACACGATGTGATATATTATGGACATTTCCAGACCATGATCGAAAGGATATATCCATGCATCCAACGTCTATTCGTTGTGTGATTCCCTCGCGCGCAAAAGTCGGCGAACGCGTTGACCTGAAGGTTAAACTACTCGGTCCGCCCGTCCCCATCCCCTGCTGCGGCAGTTTCAAGGACCGCAAGCCCCAATTGCGCAGCCCGTTCAATCTGAATGTCGCCAGAAACATTCAGTTTCATGACAATGGGCTGCCGCAATGGACCGGACGGCTGCGCCTGGAAGCCGGTCTCGATGCCGACGCGCCGGACAGGATCGAGTTCGACGGGGTCAACCAGGGCGTCTTTCCGGGGGACACCCGCCCCATCCGCCATATCGAAGGGTTGCGGTTCAAGCGTCCGGGCATCTATTTTATCCGCCTCGTCGATCCCGAATCCGGCGTCGAAGGCTTTTCCAACCCCATCCAGATCAGTGAGGACACGCCGGGGCATAGGATTTTTTGGGGCGACCCCCATTGGCAAACCATTTTCA
>CAZIUM010000223.1:0-4732 GCA_964542285.1 uncultured Lentisphaerales bacterium | reverse complement strand
ACGCTTTGCGTCAAAATGGTAGGGCGGCGAGGCCCTTCGCCGCCGCGCGCGGGTCTCCCGCGCGATACCGATGCGGAAAGGTAGGGCCTCGCCGCCCTGCCCTTTTACGGTTCCCGCGATGGAGTTTTCCGTCCCCGTGCGATCTTTACGATGATGCGCTCGGCGCCGGCATTGGTCGTGGCCGTGGCTTTCAACAGATGGCCCAATCCGTGAGAAATGCCGTGAACGCTTTGCACCTCGATCCCTTCCTCGCGGCACAAAGCCAGAAAATCCTTGAGGGTGAACAAATGAATGTTGGGGGTGTCATACCACTCGTGAGGCAGTTGTCCGCTCTTGGGCATGCGCCCGCTCGCCAGCAACCGCAACCGGGTCGGCAGGTACCCGAAATTTGGGAAACTGATGATCGCCTGAGGGGCGACACGCAGAATCTCGTGCAAGACAAAGCGTGGCCGTTTCATGGCTTGCAGGGTTTCGCTCAAAATCACGGTGTCAAAGCAGTTGTCGGGCACAATCGCCAGCCCGTCGTCAATGTCCTCGAGCAACACGTCATTGCCGCCATCCAGCACATCGAGGATTCGATCGAAGGCGATTTCCACTCCGACGCCATTCACATGTTTATCGGAGCCCAGCAGGCGCAACAAGCTGCCGTCGCCGCAACCCAGGTCCAATACCCGACTTCCCGGCGAGATCAACGAGGAGACAAGACGAAACTCACGCCGACGCGGACCCTGCACGGCGGGGGGAGAATGCCGAGGACGGGTGCCGACCCAGGGCAGAAATGCGCGAATGGCGGGAGCCAGCTGTTCGATGTGGGTTAGAAAGGCGTCATGCCCCGCCGGGGCCTCCAGATGGCAGTAGGAGACGGACTTGCCCAGTTTCACCAGCGATCGCACCATTTCCTCGGATTGTTCGGGCGTGAACAACCAGTCGCCGCTTAAGGCCACGATCAAAAAACGGCCTCTCGTGTCGGAAAAGGCCCGATCGAGACTGCCATACCCTTCGCAAAGATCGTATTCGTCCATCGCCCGCGTGATGTGCAGATAGGAATTGGCGTCAAAGCGTTCGATAAACTTCTGTGCCTGGTAGTCCAGGTAGCTTTCCACCTCGAAAGTTGTTCGGAAAAGGCGTCGGGCCTGACTCAGGAACTCGTCCCCGGCGTTCACCCACTCGGGCCGGCGCTCGCGCCCGAACTTGTCGGTCATCGTTTCCTGCGAAAGGTAGGTGATGTGTGCGATGCGGCGAGCCTGGGCCAGGCCATTGGCCGGTTTGGTTTCGCTCCGGTAATAATCGCCGCCTTGCCAGTCCGCGTCCTGGGTGATGGCGCGCCGACCGACGATATCGAAGGCCAGGGCCTGGGTGTTGAGTCGGGCCGCCGCGGCGATGATGACAAAACGTTCCGCGCTGACCGGGAAACGAATGGCCCATTCCAATACCTGCATGCCGCCGAAACTGCCGCCAATTACGGCTGCAAGATGCCGGACACCAATCTGTTGCAAAAACATGTGATGTACCGTAACAATGTCACGGACGGTCACCTCAGGAAATCGCGAACCATACGGCTGTCCCGTTGCCGGGTCTATCGAGGCCGGCCCCGTCGTCCCCTTGCAACCCGAAAGGATGTTGGCGCAAATCACTCGATAATGGCGGGTGTCAATCCCGCGGTTGGGGCCAATCATGCCTTCCCACCATCCGCTGGGCGTCGATTCTCCGGGACGAATTCCCGCGACATGCGCGTCGCCCGTCAAGGCATGGCAGATAAAGACGACGTTCGAACCGTCCGCGGCCAACGCACCACAGGCCTCATAGGCCACCGTCACCTCTGGCAAAACGCCGCCCTTTTCGAGCACCAATCCCTTCGGGGGGAGCTGGAGCTTCAAGTGTTGCGTCTCCACCACGCCGGCGGTTTGTCCAGGATATTCCGTCTTCGCCATGATTCGTATATTCGCCGAATTTAGGGACCATTATGGTCTTTGCGGGGACTTGGGGCAATGGTTTTCTTGCCAAGATCGCAAAAGTTAGCATCAGGCTGGGCGGCGAGGAATCTTGTATCTCACATGTCCATGAACATCAACAACATACGAATCAAACAGGGCGGTTCGAAGGCGCGAATTTCGGCGGGTTGTCAACAGGTTGTAATCAGTCCCCCGCGAATTTTTCGATGGCATTCTCTTCGCACGATAGTCAACCGACCATTCACCCCCACGCGCGCTCCAGGGGTCGGTCCGGGGCCGATGGTAACCCATGTCTAGGGCCCCAACGGTTAATGGTTGTGGGCCTGCATGCATCCGGCCCGTACAGTCCAAGACCGGGCCGGGGGGGTGGATGCCCCTCTGCTCCACCGATGCGCGTCGGTGTGGTTGGGTGCTGGCGCGCAGCCCACACTCGCGTTATACTAGCCTCACTGAAACCATGAACAAGTCCATGACAACCCCTACCCCGCGATCCGCAGGCCTTCCGCCGGCCGGCAAGAATCCGGGAATCTTCGATGTGATTGTCGTCGGCGCAGGACATGCCGGGTGCGAAGCCGCCCTGGCCGCCGCGCGACTCGGCTGCCGTACCCTGTTGCTCGGCATGTCCCGCCTTCCGGCGGAAATGCCCTGCAACCCCTCCGTGGGAGGGCTGGCCAAATCGCATCTGGTCAGCGAAATCGACGCACTGGGGGGAGAGATGGCCACAAATACGGATCATGCCGGCATTCAGTTCCGAGTGCTCAATGCCAGTCGGGGCCCCGCCGTGCAAGCGATCCGGGCACAATGCGACAAGCATGCGTATGCCCGACGCATGGCGGCGGTTCTGCAACGCACGCCAACATTGACCTTTCGTCGTGACGAATGCCTTGGCCTGCGTGTAGACGGTGGACGTGTCCAGGGTCTTGACACGCGCCACGGCGGCTTCATCCGGGCGGAACGGGTGATTCTCACCGCAGGGACGGCCTTGCGTGGACGCATTCATATCGGGTCGCGAAGTCAACCGGGAGGTGGCGGATCCTCTCCAGCCGCCGAACCCCTGGCGGATTCGTTGTGTCGTCTTGGATTCGCCTTGCGCCGCCTCAAGACCGGAACTCCGCCCCGATTGCACGGCGCGAGCATCGATTGGGCGCGTGTAGCATGTCAGCCCGGGCTGGTTCCCCCGCCCTTGTTCTCCTGGGTTGGACAGGGCGAGTGGAATCAACAAAATCCACCCTCCCCGGAGAATGTTCCACGTGGAACATTCGCGGACGACCTTCCCGGTTGGGCCAGACAGTTCTATGGCACGGATTTCCGCACTGAAGGGCCGCAAAAATGTTCCACGTGGAACGCGCCCCCCTTGTTGAGGGTCTCCGGTGGCCATGAAAAGGGGGAAACGGACGATCCATTGTCGCCCTGGCCGGTCGGATCGTGTCCGCTGCCCTGTGGAATGACGCATGTCACGGAGGAGACCGTGTCGATCGTGCAACGAAATCTGAAGCGCAGCGCCCTTTATGGCGGCCGCATCCAGGGCACGGGCGTGCGTTATTGCCCGTCGTTCGAAGACAAGGTGGTTAAGTTCCCGGACCGGCACGGACACCATGTGTTTCTGGAGCCCGAGGGGCGCGACACCCCGGTTGTCTATCCCAATGGCATTTCAAACAGCTTGCCGGAGGAGGTTCAGGTCTCCATGGTGCACAGCATTCCGGGGCTGGAAAGTGCGCGATTTCTCGCCTTTGGCTATGCAATCGAGTATGATGCCGTCGACGCGCGCGTTCTGATGGCTACGCTGGAAACGCGCGATATCGCCGGGCTTTATTTTGCCGGACAGATCAACGGCACCACTGGATACGAAGAGGCCGCCGCCCAGGGGTTCATGGCCGGCGTCAATGCGGCCCTGGCCACGCGGGGCCGTCCCGCTCTGGTGCTGGGCCGACACGAGGCCTATATTGGTGTGATGATTGATGATCTGATTACCAAGGGTGCCGACGAACCGTACCGCATGTTTACCTCTCGCGCGGAGCGTCGTCTGCACTTGCGCCAAGACAATGCCCGGTTTCGTTTGATTCGCCACGCCCGCCGGCTGGGACTGGCCTCCGCTGCTTTTTTGGATGAAACCGAGCGTCTGGGGGAACAGATCGACCAGGAAATCGTTCGTCTGGAACAAACCGGGCCCAAACACGACGGGGTGGGGGAGGGCGCGCGCCGGTTGTCCCGTCCCGGCGCCCGCTACCAGGATTTGTCCCGTCCGAACCGATCTCTTTCGCCTGTGGCGATTTCGCAGGTCGAAATCCATTTCCGTTACCATGGTTACCTTGCCCAGGAGGCCCGCATGGCCGAGCGGGTGATGTCCGACGATCGCTTACGGATTCCTCCCCACCTGGATTATTTTTCGATTAAGGCCCTGCGTTATGAAAGCCGCGAACGACTCGCGCGGGTCCGTCCCGAAACGTTGGGACAGGCCGCCCGCATTCCGGGAGTGACGCCGGCAGACCTTGCGGTGCTTTCGGTTGTGCTCCGGCGTGGCCATTTGTAACGTTATGCGACCCAACAACGAGGCGAGTTCCTGGATGGTTGCTGTTTCGCCAATGGGAAAATCTTGCCCTGTTTATTTGTGACGGTGCGGGGATTTGTCGATATTAAGGCTTCGGGCATGCAAGTTTTACGGTTCCGGCACATGCGCGGGAAGGGCTAGAGGGGGGGGGAGAGGGTTACAGGTTTTATTGTTTCGACGCTTTGCGTCAAAATGGTAGGGCGGCGAGGCCCTTCGCCGCCGCGCGCGGGTC
>CAZIUM010000222.1:0-4795 GCA_964542285.1 uncultured Lentisphaerales bacterium | reverse complement strand
GAAGGCGGGGGGAACATGAATTGCATTTGGTTTTTATCCGAGATATGGTATCATTATCTATATCGGTTTGATGAACAGTTTGGTCGCGTTTTGCGGTATGCGGGCGCGCACTGGGAGTGAATGATATGCGCAACATGAGCAGAGTGGCCCCGGATTGGTGGGATTATACCACCCTTGATAGAGAAATCCTGGACGACGCCGCGCGTTTGACTGAAAAAGACGTGTTGGACCTCGCACGGGATGGGTTTCGGGTGCGGTTTTACGACACGGTGCAGGAGTTTTACCTGGCCGAAGCCCTGGAATACATCGAAGCCTGGCGAAAGTCCACGCCGGACAATCCGGCGGGACTCTGCGGTCCGATCGGGCCCACGGAACATTTGCCTCTGGTCGCGCAGCTCGTGAACGAACTTGGCATCGATCTGCGCCACTGTCATTATTGGGGCATGGACGAATGGATTGTCGACGGCAAGGAAGCCGGTCTGGATTTCCCGCTGGGCTTTGCCAAGGCGGCCCACGAACTGTGTTTCGACCGAATCCGTCCCGAACTGGCCATGCCGGCGGGTAACCTGCATTTTCCCGCCGCGGACACCCGCGTATTCAAGCGCAGTTGGGACCTGGCGCGATGCATTCTGATGCAAGGCGGCCAGGGAGAAGTCAAGCACTGGGCATTCAACGATCCTCCCAAGCGTGCCGGAAAATACCGGGACAATCCCCCATCTCCGGAGGAGTACCGCCAACTGGAAACCCGCGTCGTCGATCTGCATCCCATGACCTTGATGCAAAACGCGCGCACTTCCGGTGGCGGAACGGTGCAAAATGTTCCTCATCAGGCCGTAACGGTGGGACCGGCGGAAACCTGGCGTTCCGAAACGGTTTCGATCTGGCATCCTGGACATCATGACAACGCTTTCGGCATGCGCCTGAGCACCTTGATGATTGCCAAAAAAATTCCGGACAGCGCGGTGCCCATGTCGCTGCTGGCGGATCATCCCGATGTCCGATTCAACTTTCTGCGCCCCGGATTCGGCCATTGCGACGTGGAGATGCATTGATCATGAGCTTGCGCGTATTTGCGGTGGGAGCACACCCTGACGACATCGAATTTGGCATGGCCGGCACCATGGTTCTGCTGGGACGCGCCGGTTGCGAACTGCATTACATGACCGTGGCAAACGGTTCCTGCGGTTCGGTAACCGCGAATGCGGCGGACACGGCGGCCTTGCGCAGCGAAGAGGCACGCCGGGCCGCCGACAAAATGGGTGCGACCTATCATCCTCCGTTGGCGGTGGACATCGAGGTCTTTTACGACAAACCCTTGCTGGCCCGCATGGGATCGATCATGCGGTCGATTGCTCCGGACATCCTGTTGCTGCCCTCGCCAATGGACTACATGGAAGACCACACCAACAGTTGCCGACTCGCGGTTATGGCTGCGTTCTGCCGCGGAATGCCGAATTTCCCGGTCGAACCGCCCCGGCCGGCCGTGGACCGCCCCATCGCCTTGTACCATGCCCAACCACATGGTCATCGCGACGCGTTGAACCGATTCTGCCATCCGGATTTTTTCATCGACATTGACTCGGTTATCGAAGATAAAACCGGACTTCTGGCGGAACACAAAAGCCAGAAGGAATGGCTCGATCACAGCCAGGGCATGGACGCGTACCTCGTTACCATGCAGGAATTAAGCAAGGAAATGGGCGCCTGTTCCGGTCGTTGCATTTTTGCCGAAGGTTGGCGACGGCACAACCACCTGGGCTTTTCCGATGCTGGCAGCGACCCCTTGTGCGACCTGCTGAAGGAATATTTCCTGCCCGGACGCGACAATGTCTAGGTCCCCGTCCCGGAAGGCTCATGCCATGGAAGATCGCTCGTTTCAGGAAACGGTTGAAGACTGGGTCGCGCGGGATTCCCGTTATGCCGCCGAAGCCTATTATTTTTTACGTGAAGGCCTGGATTTCACCGTGAAAGCGCTCCAGGCCAACCGTAACGGACAGACCAGGCATGTCAGCGGCAAGGAACTCTGCGACGGTCTGCGCGAATACGCTGTACGCGAATATGGACCCATGACGTTCACGGTCTTGAATGCCTGGGGGCTGCATGCAACGTCCGACTTTGGCGAAATTGTCTTTCACCTCGTGGAGTCCGGCAAGTTGGGAACCAACAAAAACGACCGTCGGGAAGATTTTTACGATTGCTATGATTTTGCCGAGGCCTTCGCGGAGCCCTACGAAGTCCCGGTGATTCCGCGGCGATTGCGGCGCCCACGCAGTCGGGGCCGCGGCTGACCGTGGAGACTACAGTCCCAGGCAGTTATCCTGCTTGTAAAAGATTGTGGACCTCTCGCAATAAGAACTGCCGGGGTTCAGCCCCTCCAGGTTCAAGGCTTTGAAGCCTTGCCGCCGGGCCATCTCAAAAGCTTGCGAATATTCCTTTCGCTGAGAATCATCCAACAAGATGACTCCCCGCGACGATAGTCAGTCGAAGCTCTGCGCCATGCAATGGACGCGATCGCGTCCGTCGATGACCACGAGATCGAAGCGGTGTTCCTGGCGGCAAATGGCACGACAATAGGCGCCATCGACATCCACCGGTTGTAGGATCAATTGCACGTTCGCGGGAACGTGCGTCCGGACCACGTGCAGCCAGTCTTCGTCATGCTCGACGGCAACGACCTCGGCAACTCGCCGGGCAAAATAGATGGTGGAATAACCACAGCCGAATTCAAACAGCGTTAGCTCACGTCTCAAACGTTCCGTCAGCAGTGCAATCACCGGATAATTCATCCAGGGAACCGGTTGATTGCATTGATCAAGCGGCTTTCCCGTTCGGAGGCTGTTCAGCCAGCCGGTCTGGTGCAGGTAAGAATCATGAGCCGTCACAAGGGTGCGAAATCCCCAAATCGGCACGGCCACACGTGGAAAATTTTGCAAGCAGAACCGCTTGATTTTAATTTTCAGTTTGTTTGACAACACCTGCGGCCGCCTTGATAAAGCCCGCGACGTTCGCCAGGTCGGAGGGAATAATCATGGTGTTCCCCTCCTTGGCCAACCGTCCGAATTCGTTGATGTACTGTTCGGCCAACCGCAGGTTGACGGCATTGACGCCGCCGGGTTCCGTGGTGGAGAGGGCGATTTCCCGAATGCCCTTGGCCGTGGCTTCCGCGATCATGCGAATTTCTTCCGAGCGGCCCTCGGCTTCGTTGATGCGCCGTCGCTTTTCGCCCTCGGACTTGGCGATCGCTTCCTGCTTGTCGCCCTCGGCCCGGTTGATCTTGGCCTGGCGATCCCCCTCGGATTCCGCGATGATGGCGCGCTTTTCGCGTTCGGCCCGCATTTGCTTTTCCATGGCGTCACGAATTGTCTGGGGCGGCGAAATGTTCTTAATCTCGTAGCGCGTGACCTTGACGCCCCAGGGATCGGAAGCCTTGTCGACCGCTTCCACGATGGCGCTGTTGATCGAATTGCGCTCTTCGAAACTCCGGTCGAGTTCCAGTTTGCCCATCTCGCTACGCATGGTGGTCTGGGCAAGCTGCGTGGTGGCAAACAGGTAGTTTGCAATGCCGTAGGATGCTCTGGAGGCATCCATCACCTGCATGTATAGAATACCGTCAACCTCGACCGTGATATTGTCCCGGGTGATGCACTGCTGCGGCGGCACATCCACGGCCTGCTCTTTCAAGGTGTGCTTGTAGGCCACCCGGTCGATGATCGGCACCAGCAGATGAAACCCGGCTTCCAGCGTACAATGGTATTTGCCGAGACGCTCGATAATATATGCGCTTTTTTGCGGCACGACCCGTACACACTTGACCAGTGTGACGACCACGAAAAAGACAACTACAAATGCAATGAACTGAAACATCGTCCTGCTCCCTTGTTAGTTTATTTTTGCCTTCGGCCGTCGGGATGATCCACCTCCGACAACCCCAATCCCTTCGCGGGCCTTCACTTCTGGCGTTTCACGGTCAGGGTTAACCCCTTCCGGTCCATCACCGTCACCCTCGTTCCCGGCTCCAGGACCTCATCGGCCTGGGCGCTCCAGGATACGCCATGCATTTCCACCTTGCCTTCACGGCTCGGCGAGATGCCTTCGACAACCACGACACGCTGCCCCACACAACTGTCGTCGATTCCCTGGTCATCGTCGCTCTTGCGACCGGTCATGACCTGGCGCAATTGCTTGCGCAACGTCACGAGACTGATGACGGAGATCGCCGCGAAAAGCAGCAGTTGCCAGCCGCCGCCGAGAGGAAAAACCAGGCACAACAACCCGACGACAATGGCGGCCAGACCGAAAAAAAGAATCACAAACCCCGGGGTGACGACCTCCATGATCAGCAACGCCAACCCCAGTACCAACCAGAAAAAAGCCGGATTAAGATTTGCCATGTCCATAAGATGCCCGATTGGTTGCTTTTTGTAAAGAGGTAATTGTGTCCTTAATCAGGTTCATATGTCCGATTTCGATTGCCATATTTCGACGTTCGATGTTCAATGGTATGGATTATTTATGCATGCTTTTATTCTCATCATCCTTGGCGCGTGCCTGATGATCCAATGCACCCAGGCCGCCATGCCGTCTTCATCCAGCGACAAAATGAATTTGCCCGATTTCCGGATGTTAAGACACACGGAACATTTTGACGTTCCGAAACTAATTGCCTCGCCCGCGGGTCTCCGTATCTCGTTGCCCGGTTGCGTAAACGACGTGGAACCGGGATCGCCGGCCCTGCCCGTACGCGGCGTCACCCTGCCGGTGCACCCAGAACTCGTGGAACCAGCCGACATGGCCG
>CAZIUM010000221.1:0-4797 GCA_964542285.1 uncultured Lentisphaerales bacterium | reverse complement strand
TGGCTCCGGCGGCTGGATTCGAACCAGCGACCAATTGGTTAACAGCCAACTGCGCTACCACTGCGCCACGCCGGAACAGGTTGATCATGACAGCCGTTGCGGCTGTAATGCCTTCAAACGGGGGGAATGATACTCGAACCTTCGCGTAAATGTCAAATCCGCACGAAAGATTTTTTCCGAGGGCTGGCGATTCTTCGATCGTTTGGACGGATAAGCGACAGCATCGATTAGGGACAGACAAATTGTTTACATTCTCCAAAATTCATCGGTTTTTCCGAGGAACACAAAGTGTCTGTCCCTATTATTTGCGTGGTGCGCCCGAAAGAGGATATTGCATTCCATCTCCGTGGGCATGAAAGGTTCGGAGTACTTGCCGTGGGCGTCGGCTTATGCTACAACGAAAAACCATGAAGCGGTTCCTGACATGCGTATGCGCGGGACTGTGGGTTTTCGGCGTGTTGGCGGTTTCCGCCTGTGCTGCCGCACGTGGCCCTTCCCGGGTGATCCTTGCCAGTTGGAACATCGAGAATCTGTTCGACGCGGACGATGACCCGGACAATCCGGGGGACGACGAGTACACCCCCTCCGGATGGACGCGCTGGACCGAGGCGCGTTACCGACAAAAATTGACCAATGTCGCTACCGTGATCGTGGAAATGGCGCCGGATATTCTGGGGATCGCGGAGGTCGAGAACCGCCGTGTGTTGGAAGACTTAGCCGAAGTGATGCGTTCCGTCCATCGCTTCGATCTCCCGCATATCATTCACCGGGATAGCGGCGATCAACGCGGCATCGACAACGCCATTCTGACACGCTTCAAACCAAAAAAAGTAACCTGGCTCACTCCACTTTCCGAACAACGCCCCATGATCGTGGCGGATTTCGCGCCTTGGGGACAGCCCGTCACCTTTGTTATGAACCATTGGAAGTCACGTTATGGCGCCCGTGCCGCCGCCTATACCGCCCGGGCGATCGAGGCCCGCGCCTTACGCCAAGCACTGGATCGGCGGCTGCATCGCGATCCGGCGGCGGCCATTGTAGTGGCGGGCGACTTCAACGATGATATTGACGATGCCATCCCGAATGCCTGTGCGGGATTCGTGCTGGATGAGCATGCGGTTCTGGCGGACGGTCTGCTGCTCTACAATCTTTCCGCCTCACTGCCGCCTTCCAAGCGGGGCAGCTATTTTTATAAAAAAGATAACCGCTGGAACAGCTTCGATTTCATGTGCGTGAGCCGCGGCTTACTGCGCAAGGGTAAACCCATGTCCGCCTGGGTCGTCAAACGCGATTCCTACGAAATTTTCGTACGTAAAAAGATGCGGATGCAAAACGGAGCGCCGCTTCCCTTTCGAAGGTTGTACACCAAGCAGGGCGTGCTCAATTATACCGGGTACTCCGATCATTTTCCCGTTCGTCTGACGCTCGAATTGCGCCCATGAACACGTTCCCCGGTTCCATCCCGCCCGCCTTGTCCCGTTTTGCCGCGCTGGTTGATCCGCAGCTTCTCGACCGATTAAGCGGCTCTCGCGTCCTGGTGGCGGGCATGGGCGCCGTGGGATCGTTTGCGGTGGAAGCCCTGGCCCGTTGTGGCCTCGGCGAACTTCACCTGGTGGACTTCGACCATATCGAACCGTCCAACCTGAACCGTCAGTTGTATGCGCTGCATTCCACGCTGGGGCTACCCAAGACCACTATTGCCACACAACGCGTGCTCGATATCAATCCTGCCTGCCGAGTGGTGGCGCATCAAAAAGCCGTTACGGCTGACTCGCTACCGGGTCTGCTGAGCCCATCTTTGGATCTGGTGGTGGACGCAATTGACACACCGCGCGACAAATTGTCCCTTTTGTTCGCGTGTTTGCAAAAAAAATTGCCAGTAGTGTCAAGCATGGGTGCGGCGCGTCGTAGGGATCCCGGCGCGGTGCGGACCGGGCGGTTTGCGGACGTTCATGGCTGTCCTCTGGCGCGCAGCATACGCCGGGGATTGCGAGCGCTTGGGGTTGCAGCGGAGGAGCTTTCCTGCGTATATTCGTCTGAACACCCCGTAAAATTGCATAAAAATGGGCCAAATCGCTCGATTATGGGCAGCAGCATCTGTGTCACGGGTGTTTTTGGTTTGATGCTGGCACAGTTGGCGATGCAGGGTCTGGCAGAGGAATTAAACTAAGAACCCGGCCCTGGCGGGGGGGCCAGGACCGGCGGGGTGAACAGGAGGTATTCGCTGTATGTGTGGTCGGCTTGTACCTGATTCGATGCAGGGAAGGAGGTGGACCCTGCATCGAGCTGTGTTGTCCTATTCGACTTTTATAAAAGCAAATCGCGTGCCATCTTTTGTGGCGACTCGCAAACGAATAATTTTTTCTTTCATGGCGGGTTTGAGCGCCTGCTTGAGGTCGTGTACGGAGTGGATTTCGTGGCGTTGCACGCTCAAGATCAGCAAGCCGGGACGCAGGCCCGCGCGGTAGGCGGGGGACATCGGGCTGACATGCGAGATGATAACCCCCTGTTCGCGATCTTCAAAACCCTGTTGGCGCAGCAGGGCGGCATCGGCATCGCGCGCCTCGAATCCCAACGTTTCACTCAGGTCCTCGTCCAGAACCGTCGGTTCGTCCGTTTGCGATGAGCCCTCTTCGGGTAAGGCGTCCAACCGGGCCTTGACTTCGATATACTTGCCTTCGCGCCAAACCTTGAGCTTGGCGGTCGTTCCCGGACGAAGTCCGGCAATGGCAGACCGGAAGCGGGCGCTGTCGCTGACTTTTTCACCGTTGAGTTCACGGATAATGTCGCCAACTTTCAGTCCCGCCTTGGCTGCGGCGCCATCGGGCATGACCTCGGCCACCAGCACGCCGCCAGCGGAATCGAGGCCAAAGTTGCGTGCCACGTCCTCGTCGACTTCGCCCGGATTCATGGCAATTCCCAGGTATCCCCGCGTAACCTTGCCGTCGCGGATCAACTGTTCCTTGATGTTTACGGCCATATCGATGGGAACGGCGAAGCCAATCCCCATGTAGCCGCCGGAACGACTGAATATGGCGGTATTGATGCCGACCACCTCGCCGTCAATATTCAGCAGGGGCCCGCCGGAATTGCCAGGGTTGATGGCAGCATCGGTTTGAATAAAATCTTCGTAATCGGCAATTCCCATGTTGTTGCGTCCCAAGGCGCTGACCACTCCGACGGTCAGGGTTTCGCTGAGGCCGAAGGGGTTTCCAATGGCGATGACCCATTCCCCAATTTTCAGGCTGGTAGCATCCCCCAGCCGGACGGTGGGCAGGTCCTCGGCATCGATTTTGATAACGGCCACCTCGGTGCGGTCATCGGCGCCGACATGTCGGGCGCGGTACTCCTTGCCATTATTCAGCCGCACGGTAATTTTGTCGGCGCCATCGATGACATGGGTGTTGGTCAGAATGTAGCCATCTTCCGAAATGATGAACCCGGATCCCTGCCCTGTTTGCACATAAGGCCGGGAGCGGCTCCCAGGTCGTTGGGGGCGTTGCGGCATCCTTTGTCCGAAGAACCGCTCCATGAACTCCTCGCCAAAGAAATCATGCGGCGAGAGAGAAAACGGTCCGGTCTGAACGCCCTGAATTTGCTTTTCAACCTGGATAAAGACCACGGCGGGGATCGTCTTTTGGGCTACATGCGAAAAGCCGTCGCGCAGATCGAACGGCTCCTCTTCCGCCGCCAATGTCGTGAAAGAACCAGCCAAAAACAACAGGCCCGCCAGTAGCCCTTTGACAAAGACAAGAATATTTCTCATGTTTATCTCCTGTTCGGCAATTTTCATTGTGATGAAACGCATGGAATCCGGGTGCCAAAGGTTGATTCGCACGGAATGTGCCATAATGGGTACGGAAGGCTTTGCTTGCGGCCAAGGCATGCAAAATGAGGTGAAATCGGGGGGATGGCTCGAAGATAACGAAATGCTCGCCCCCGTAGCGCGACAGAATGTCACGCGGGTGGCGACAAGTTGCTGCCGTGAAACGGATCCGCAATGCATCCTACGCTGTCATCGCGCATTGAGTGCGACCGCAGTCCGGGCATCATGGTTCAGAAACAACGGCTCAATGTTGGAATGAGAGCAGAGGCGCCTGTTGGGGGCCCTTAGCGCAATTCGTCCTGGACGAGGTCAAAAACCTTGGCGAGGGCGCTGGCGGAGTCGGACTGCAACCGTTGAATATGCTCACAGGTCGCACGGATTTCGGCCAGCCGATGCAAATGAGAAGTACGCGCTCTTTCAAGTGCCGTGCGTCGATCCTTGAGGCTGTTGACGACTTCCTCCAGCTCGGCCACATGTTGTTCCGCCTTGAACAAGGCTCGTCGGAGATTGACGATTTGAGCCTGCAGTTCGTGGGGTTCCTGGTCCAAGTCGCCGATTTCCATTCCATCGGGAATTGGCACTTGCACCGGCTTGCCGCATTCCGTGCAATTGGTGATCAGTCCCGCCCCGCGATAATCGATAACGAGGCCATGGCCACAATGCGGACAATCGAAAACGATATCCGTGTCGCGGATATCTCCGTCACGATCCTCAACACGATCCATCACCTGATCGGTGAGCTCCTGGTCAATTTTGGAAAGGTTCTCGTTCTCAGCCATGACTCTGCTCCCGATTATGCTGGACTGTGCCAACCATCGTTTTCTCCCCCCTTTTGTCCGCCACCGCGGACACAAAGCCAAAATATCAAGGCTTGGTAATCTTACCCTGGCGAATGCAGGCGGCGCAGACGGTTCGGCGACATCTCGTGCCCCCTTCCAGCACACGCACGCGTTGCAGATTCGGCAAGAACC
>CAZIUM010000220.1:0-4837 GCA_964542285.1 uncultured Lentisphaerales bacterium | reverse complement strand
ACTACACCGGCATCGATCCGTGCGAAAAAGGGTCTGTGGCCGCCATGGCCGAGCGCATTGACGCCAGCGAGGATCTTTCGGCCCTGGCCTGGCATTGCCGCCGGTTGCTGTACGAGGTGACCGACTACGATGCGGCGTCTTTGTCCTCCTGGCCGCGCCTGGGCAACGTGCTGGGAGCGGAAGCCGATTATTTCTACTTTATCCTGGCGTTGGCCTCGGTGGAGTACATCCGCCGCAAACATGCCGAGCTGGAGATGCCGCCCGACCTGACGCGCGACACCTGCGCGGATGTCTGGCGATATCGGCCATGCCATGTGGGCCAGCGTGTAAGAATTCCCGAGACGCTGGCCTGGGCGCGTCATGCTCCGGCGGGAAGATTGTTTAAGATCGGACGGTTTCAGTATATCCATTCCACGTTTCCCGCTCCCCTGGTGGTCTTGCGGCGCCATTCCGACCGCCTTGTGCTGGCTCTGGCGGAAACGGGTCAGAAATTCAATCGTCAAGGATATTGCGATGGGGATGGCGGAATCCATGACCCGGAGGCCTGGACCACGACCCTGTCGATCGATGAGCATCGGATCCGTGGTTTTCCCATGACCCCCATGGGATATGCGTTGCGGCGTGAAGTGACGCTGCGCCTGGACGAATGGACCCCCTGCCTGCTGCGTGGAACGCCCGTTCTCGACATGCATATTCCGCCGGTGGAACCCTTGACGCTGGAGGCGGCCGGCGCCTCCATGCGCCGGGCGATTTCGGTGTTTGCCCGGTACTTGCCCGAAAGGGTTTTTCGCGCATTCTCGTGCCGGTCCTGGTTGTTCAATACCCAGTGGGCCGAGGTGCTGGGGGAGCGATCCAATATTTCCGCCTGGCAACGTGAACACTATCTGTACCCCGTTCCGTCTCCCAAACCCTGCGGATTGGAGTTCATTTTCGGGCATCGCCCCTTCGACATCGCCAAGGCGCCGCGGGAAACCCGGCTGCAACAAGGCGCGCTCGCGATTCTTGAACGGGGAGAGCCACTGCGTTGCGGAGGCATGTTCGGACTTCCCGAGGATCTGCCGGATTTCGGGCGCCGGTATTATCGCGCCCGCTGGGACGATGCGATCGCGGCATTGCGGTAATCCGGCAATCCTGCGAAGCCCCTTCCCTTGAGGGGGGAGAATGGAAAGCATGGGGATCATGCCATGGAGATGCAGAAACGAAAAATCGAGATCACCCTCGAGGACATACGCCTGGATGCGACGGGACGCGATGCGGCGAAAACCAGCCATGCGCTGACGGTTTTGTTGTTGTGGCCTCGCATGGCGATTGCGCGCAAAACCGCCGCCGCCACTCTCGAACTACAAAAGGGGTGCTGGCAGGCTCAGGGACAGCCCTGGTCGCGACGGATTCTGTTCAAGGAAACGGTGCAAGGACGCTTCGCGCTGGGATTGTCGTTGAGCGATGCCTTGTCGAACGCCGAAGTCGACGCCTTCATGGGCGCCTTGGCGGGACATTGGTTGAAATTGGCGGCGGAACAGGTGGAGGATCTGGCGACCGCGACTCCGGCCGTCAATTTCGCTTCCTTTCCGCTCGGCTACCTGGCCAAGGCCATTTCGGGGCGCAAGGGAACCAAGCCGCTGGTTGAGGGATGCCTGGACCTGGATGCCGCACCCCTTCCGGACACCGGCGCGTCGGTGCGCTGGGAAATGAACCTGGTCGCCCCGGCGGGGATCTACCGCATGACACGGCGCCGAACGGGGCGAACCACCCGCACCATCCCAAAAGAAATTCTACCGGAAGGCGGCGCGGCGGGCCGCGCCGCTTTCCGGGTCCACATGTTGTAGGCTTTTCTCAGCCCAATCCCAGGTCGCGAAGATTGTCGCGGCTGATCTTGAGGCTGCGGAAGGGATCGTTGGTGATTGGGCAGGAATCCTGTTCCACGATGTAGTGCTTCGTTCCCGCGCGTTTGCAGGCCTTCAGCACCGCCGCCCAGTCGATTCCACCCTCGCCGATCGCGCGCCAGACCGGTTCGTTGTCCTTCACGCCCCAATCCTTCAGGTGCACCTGGTCGAGACGACCCTTCAGACGATCGATCCATGCGATTGGATCATGGCCGCCTCGGACGACCCATCCGACATCCAGTTCGGACTGCAGCCGTTTCGTGCCGCTGAACAGCATGTCCAGGATGGTCCGTCCGCCTTTGCCGTTGCGGATGCCGAATTTCTCGAATTCAAACATGTGATTGTGGTATTGCAGGATCAGGCCTTCCTTGTCCAGGCGTTTGGCATAGCGTTCGAATTCCGCAAAGAGCTTGCGCCAGGCGGCCGCCGTGTCGCAGGCCTTGTGCGACAGCCAGGGGATCGCCACGTAGGTCGTGCCCCAGGCCTTGCAGTCGGCGATGGCTTCGTCAAGATTGGAACGGAAATCCTCGAGGCTGACATGGGTGCCGATAGGGGTGACCCCCGCATCCAGCATCAAGGCGCGCAAGTCCGCGGCATCGATTGGCCCGTTCCCGGAAATCTGGGCGGCATCATAGCCGATTTTCTTGATGCGCTTCAGGGTTTTGGCCATGTCGGCCGGGGTTTTCATGAATTCGCGCACCGTGTAGAGTTGCGCGGCGATGACCGGTTTGCTTTTTTTTGCTGCCATTTCGCTTCTCGCTTGCTGTTTGTACCCGCGGACGGTTCCCCGGTGCGGGGTCGCCTCGTCGGGGGTTGTTTGGTGAGTCAAGCCGATTTCAAATGTTCAAGCAGGGCCCCCGGACGTTCGAGCTGCGCCTTGACCATGTCCTTGGTGATCGTAATCTGCTTAAAATCCTTGCGCCCCGGCGCTTCGAACATCAGATCGAGCATTAAAAGCTCGAAGATCGACCGCAGTCCGCGCGCACCGGTTTTGCGATGCAATGCCACGCGGGCCATCTCGCGGAAGGCGTCCTTTTCAAAGTCGATTTCGATGGACTCCATGGCAAGCAGTTTCTGGTATTGGCGCAGCATGCAATTGCGCGGTTCCGTGAGAATGCGGACCAAATCCTCTTCCGACGACTCCCCCAGGGAGCAAACCACGGGGATGCGTCCGACAAATTCCGGGATCATGCCGTATCGGATCAGGTCCTCGGGCTCCACGGCAAGGCCTTCGGTGTTTGGTTTCTTCCCCGAACGCTTCGCGGGGTCCAGGAAACCGACGGTGTGACGGCCCAGCCGTTGGCGCACGAAGTCCTCCAGCCCGACAAAGGCGCCTCCGCAAATGAAGAGGATATTGTCTGTCTTGATCGGAATGTATTGCTGCTGAGGATGTTTTCGACCGCCTTGGGGAGGAACGCGGGCCACGGTGCCCTCGAGAATTTTCAGCAGCGACTGCTGCACTCCCTCGCCGGAAACGTCACGGGTAATGGATACATTCTCGGTCCTGCGCGCCACCTTGTCGATTTCGTCAATGTAAATAATGCCCTTCTCGGCGCGTTGTACATCCATGTCGCTGGCCTGCAGCAGGCTCAGAAGAATGTTTTCGACGTCTTCGCCGACATACCCGGCTTCAGTCAGGGTGGTGGCATCGGCAATGGCAAAGGGAACGTCCAGCATGCGCGCGAGGGTCCGCGCCAGCAGGGTCTTGCCGCTGCCGGTCGGCCCGATCAACAGGATATTGCTTTTCTCGATCTCGACATCCTTGAACCGTTCCTCGTCGCTTTTCTGCGTCAGACGTTTGTAGTGGTTGTGGACGGCGACCGACAGGGACTTCTTGGCATATTCGTGCCCAATGACATATTGATCGAGAAAGTCCTTGATGGCGCGCGGTTTTGGAACCACGAGCGGCTTGGGAGGCGGGGCGTTCTGGCCTTTGCGCTTGCCTTTTGCGGCCCCGGCGTTCGCCGGCATCGGCGCGCTGGAATCGTCGGTGTCCCGCTCTTCCTCGACCAACTGGCGGCAGATTTCCACGCAATCGGCGCAGATATTGGCCACGGGTCCCTTGATGATGTGACCCGCTTCACGCGAACTGCGGCCGCAAAATGAACAGGTATCCTCTTGTTTTGCCATAAGAAAAAGATGGTAGGGGAATAATGCGGAGTTTCGGGGTTATTTCTTCGGGGTGTCGGCCTTGCGCGCCAACACCTTGTCGATCAGACCATAGGCACGGGCTTCGTCCGCGGACATGAAATAGTCCCGGTCGGTATCCTGGGTAATGCTGTCAAGCGCCTTGCCGGTATGCTCGGACAAAATCTCGTTGAGGCGGTCCTTGATGCGCAGGATTTCTTTGGCCTGGATGCTGATGTCGGTGGCCTGACCCTCCGCTCCACCCAGGGGTTGGTGGATCATGATGCGGGCGTTGGGCAGGGCAAAGCGTTTGCCCTTGGTTCCCGCGGCGAGCAGAACGGCGCCCATGCTGGCCGCCTGTCCCACGCAGTAGGTGGAGACATCGCAGGACAGGAAGCGCATCGTGTCGTAAATGGCCAGGCCCGCCGTCACGGACCCGCCGGGAGAATTGATGTAGACGGCAATGTCCTTCTCGGCATCCTGGGCCTGGAGGAAAAGGAGCTGGGCGATGATCACGTTGCTGATGTCGTCATTGATGGCGTTGCCGATGAAGATGATTCGATCCTGCAACAGGCGCGAATAAATATCGTAGGCCCTTTCTCCACGGCCTGTCTGTTCGACAACGATCGGAACTAGCATTTGTCTGGTGTCCATGTAAGGTAATGGTTGGTTCTTGCCCGCAAAGTGCCCGCGGGGTCCGGCGATAAACCCATATCATCCCTTTATCGTCGGGTTTCGTCAAGCCGGATTCTAAAAACGCGTACGGGGTGACTCAGGGACATTTCATCTGCTTTGGCCGGAGGGGGGCATAGCTGCCATGTCGGCAG
>CAZIUM010000219.1:2462-4864 GCA_964542285.1 uncultured Lentisphaerales bacterium | reverse complement strand
AATAGGTTGGATTTGATATGAAGAAAACTTCTATTTTCATGGCCGGTGCGGCGGTGCTGACGTTGTTGGTGCTGCTGTTTTGCGGCTGGCGCATGACGCGGAGCTTTCAAGCGGCCGACATGGCGCGCGCCGATCGGGACGCGGAATTCGAGCGCTTGCGCCGGATTTTTAATACGGAGCCCTTTCCCAGCACCGAAAATGCAAAGGTTGTGCGGGAGGATACCGAAGCGCTGGCCGCCATGCGTCGGGAATTGGTGTCGGCCATGAACGCCGGGAACATCCCTTTGCAGGATCTCAGCCCCTCACTGTTTATTCAGGCATTGCAGCAGTCTCTACGCAACCGGTTGTATGCCCAGGCGCCGGTGGTGGAGGGGGCGCGGATCGTCACGGACAATTTTGGCTTTGGCTTCGACCGTTACCGCGGAGAAGGGGCCCCGATGCCGAACGTTGCGGATGTTCCGCGCCTGGCGCAGCAGCTCAAGATCACGGAACGACTGGTCGAGGCGATTTACGCGGCCCAGGTGAATACGCTGAGCGGTTTCCGGCGGACGGAATTCGACAATCCGACCGCCACGGGCGCCGCAACGGACGATGGGGTTTCCCGGCGCCGTGATCGCCGCGACCGGGCAACGGCTGCGACCACCCGGTCCAGCGCAAAAGTGGTCGAGACCGATTTGTACACCGCACAGCACTTCACCTTGGAACTTACCGGGCGACAGACGGCCATCATGGATTTGCTCAATCGGTTTGCCGCCATGGACCTGTTTGTTGTGGTTACCGAAATCGAACTGCGCAAGTCGGCCGAGGATGTACGGGTGCCGCCGCGTCCCGAAGGCGCGATCGAGACCACGCCGGGGGGAGGCGGGGCGTCCGACGGCGAGGCCGATCTTGCGGTTGTGTCGACGCTGCCGCCCAGCCAGCGCTTGATGTCGGGCCCCGATGTCGATCCGCCATTGAATGTCCGCATCGAATTGGACGTATACAACATCAAGGGAGCATGATCGTGGCAAGCACTTCAGGCATTGTCGCGCTGCTGCAGCGACACTACGACAAAATTCTAGCACTGCTGGTGGTCCTGGCGCTGGTCGGTTCGATCATGCGCCTTGTCACCAGCTCGGCACGAATTGGCGCGGAGGAACGGGGGTATCGCGAATCCATGGAGGCCCTGGAACCGGTTCATCCGAAGGCCGAAATTACCCCCTTGCAACCTTATTCCAACGCCTTGGCCTTGATGTCGAACCCGTTTCGCATCCCCCTGGCGGCCGAGCGCAGCGACGGGTTTTTTGTGCCGGAAGCACGCGTCTGGTGCGTATCCTGCCGCCGTCCAATTCCTCGGTCGGCCACCAACTGTCCCTATGCCGATTGCGGCGCGAAGCAGACGGTCGAACCGGATAAGGTCGAAGGCTACGACAGTGACGGAGGCGGCATTCCGGACGCCTGGGAGGAACAGTACGGGCTGAACCCGCACGATGCTGCCGACGATCGCATCGACAGCGATGGAGACGGCTTTACCAACTACGAAGAATACCTGGCCGGCACGGACCCGACCGACCCGGAATCCCATCCCGATGTCGCTTCGCGACTCAGGGTTAAGGACATCCAGGTCAACCATATTCCAATCAAGTTCATGGGCGCCACCAAGATGCCCGATGGCCGCTATCGTTGTCAGATCAACTTGAAACCCGCCGGGGCCGATGCCGCCGACACCTATTTCGTTACCGAGGGGAATCCCATCGGCAAAACCGATTTTACGTTGTTGGAGCATGAATTGATCGTGGAACGCCGCCCCGATCCCATGATGGGGAACCGCGAGCGCAACTTTGAAGTGCACCAGATTGTGTTGGGCCGCGGCGGCAAAAAAATTGTTTTGCGGCAGAACGAAGATGCCGTGGACCCGGATTTCCACATCACCCTGGTGTTGACGCTGGACGACAGTGTATACGAACTGACCGGCGAAGGGACGTTGCGGTTGCGTGGCGAAAAGTATCGTGTGATCTCCGTTGACAGTCAGGCCAATACTGTTGTATTACGAAATGACGCCAACGGGCGGGAACTAACCGTTCCCGAGTTGCCATAATGATTAATGTTGCCAATCGGGATGAAATGCATTTGGGTTGCCGTTCCTTGGCTTTTTGCACCTGTGAGGAGATATTCCCCATGACCATGAGTATTTGGCGAAAAATTGCAATGGGCGTGTGCGCGGCCGTTCTGGTGGCGTTTGGTTCCGTTAAGGCACAAGATGGCCTGGCCGGCGATCTGGATGATTTGCTGGGACTGGGCGGCGCCGCGGCACCGGCCCAGGACGCGGACGAACAGAAAGCGGAACCCGGAGCAGAAGCCGATCCGGCGGCAGCGCAGGAGGCCGTGGCTGAGGAGGTAGAGGCAGCACAGGAGGTCGTGGC
>CAZIUM010000219.1:0-2362 GCA_964542285.1 uncultured Lentisphaerales bacterium | reverse complement strand
GTAGAGGCAGCACAGGAGGTCGTGGCTGAGGAAGTCGTCGAAGCGCGGGAGGAAGCTCTTGAGGTCGTGGTGGAGAATGGGGAGGAGGTGCCGGCCGCTCCGGTGCCGGAAATGGATGCGAACGTGGACGTGGCCGATTTACTGGTGCCCGAAGCGGGGATGGATGTGGAGCCGGAAGCGGAGGTTGCGGAAGCGCCGGATATGGAGCAAACGGCTGACGACGCGGTCGAGGCTGGACCGGAAGGTGCCGGGGCTCCCAGCGCGGTTATTTCGGAAATCGAAACACTGGAACGCCTGCGACGCAGGGCCCTGGAGGAACATGGCCGCACCAGTCTCCTCAATGCGCGGGAATCGTTGCGCACGGGAGATTATCCCGAGGCGCGCCGCCTGTACGAGGAGGCCCTGAAGTTTATTGGCGCGCGTCCGGGGAATGAAGAACTGCGCAACGAGGCGGAACAGGGCGTTGCCGAGGCCATCTATCGACAGGCCGGTGTCTTGTGGAAGAAAGGCGATCGCGAACGCGCCATTCAACTGGCGCGGCAGGCCCGGGAACGCAATCATCCCAAGGCGCCACGGATGGTGGCGGAGCTGCAGGAGGAAATCGACAATCCGCCCGAGCCACCCGCTCCCAAGGACCCCAAGCGCTGGAACACGGAAGATTATCGCAAGGAACGCGAAACCGCGGCCAAGTCCATTGCCAAGGCCAGGGAATATTACATCACCGGCGAGTACAGCAAAGCGCGCACCGAATTGGAACTGGTCCTGCGCGACAATCCCTACGATGTGGACGCCTTGAACATGCTCAAGCGGGTCAATGAACGCACCTTTGACGTTTCGACCGCCGAACGCGATACGACGCGTTCCCAGATGATCCGGGACGTGCGCAACACCTGGAATCCGAGGCGCTACGCGATTGACACGGTGCAACTCGGCGCGCGGGCCGGTGCCGCCACCGAAGGGCGTCCCGTCAGTCAGGACGGGCGCACGATCGAGCAGGCCACACTCGATAAAATGCGCAATATCACCATCCCCGAGATCAGCTTCCGGGCGGCCAACATCAACGACGTGATCTCGTTTTTCGAGACGGCCAGTCGCGAATTCGACAATCCCGAGCTGCCCCCGGATCAGCGTGGTGTCAGTTTCGTGCTCAAGCTGTCGGGCGGCTCCGCGCCCGAAGCGCCGGCCATTGACGATCCCTTTGCCCCCGCCGCGGCGACCAAAGGGGCTGGTGGCATCAGCCCGATCACCTTCAGCGCCCGCTATGTCACGTTGTTCGATGCTCTCAACATTGTTACGGATGTGGCCGGACTCAAGTTCCGGGTACGCGGCCCCGTGGTGATGGTCATGCCGTTGAATGTTCCGGAAACCGACATGATCACGCGTTCCTATACCGTCCTGCCCTCACTGAACGAGCGCGCCATGGGTGTTTCGCGCGAAATGGGCGGCGCGGCCGGCGGACGCGGCGGCGACATGGGCTTCATGGCCGTGGCCGAGGTGCAGGACACCGGCCGGGTCGATTGGAAAGAGTTCTTCCAGGAAATGGGAGTGAGTTGGCCGGACGGCTCGTCGATTTCGTATATTCAAAGCATCAGCAAGCTGCGGGTGTTGAACACCCCCGAAAACCTGGCAACGCTCGAGCAACTGCTGGAAGAGCTTAATGTCACGCCGCGGCAAATCGAGATCGAGGCACGGTTCGTGGAAGTGTCGCAGACCGACCTGGAATCGGTTGGGTTCGAATGGCTCCTGACCGACGATTGGGAACTGGCGCACAAGGAAGGCGCGGCCTCGCTGGCGTCCGCGGAGCGCTTGCAGGTATCCTCCGGCAGCGGTACGCGCGGTCGGTTGCGCTATCTGAACAGTCCCGATGTCAGTGCCAACATCGGGGGGGCCGTGGCCGACAATGTACTCGAAATCGCCAGTGTTCTTACGAATCCAGAGCTGACCTTCATTCTGCACCTGCTCAGCCAGCGCCAGAACACCGACCTGTTGTCCGCTCCCAAGGTTGTCACTAAGAACAACCAGGAAGCGGTTATCAAGGTTGTGACCGAATATATCTATCCGACGGAATTCGATGTCGAAACCATTGAAACCTCGGTGGTAGACGGCAGCACGACCCGCACCGCGCCGACCGCCGGGTTGGTCGAGCCGGGCAGCTTCGAAACCCGCGAGGTGGGGGTCATTCTGCAGGTCTTGCCGGAGGTCAGTCCCGACGGGCAGATGATCGACCTGTTTCTGCGGCCTCAGATTGTTTCCGAGCCGGAATGGAAGAATTACGGAACCACCTATTCCGACGCTTCGGGTTTCACTTACTCGCTCAACATGGAACAGCCTTTCTTCAAGGTGCGCAGCATCGAAACCCGCA
>CAZIUM010000218.1:0-4896 GCA_964542285.1 uncultured Lentisphaerales bacterium | reverse complement strand
CATACGCCACGGGAAGCCCATCCGGCGTGACGATCAGGGCAATGACAATTTGAACGCTTTTTCAGAAATAAATCGGCGGAATTTGCACGGTTTCAGGCAAAAACACATCCAAAACGGGCTTTCGGAACCCGAAAATATTTTTTTTGGCTTCCGAATAGCGAATGTCCGCGTAGCGATTCGAGAATAAGTTGTGGGCTGCCGGAGACATGGCGGTTCAGAACAGATCTGCCGGCGGCTTGAAACGGACGGTTTCGACCGCCGCGGCCATTCGCTCCACACGGGAGAATCCTCGCGCCTTGAGCGCGTCGATGATCTCGGCTATAGAAAGTTCGGGCGTCGAAGCACCCGCCGTGAGACCCACTGTGACGGCAGTCTGCAGCGTCAGGGTATCCAGGTCTTCGACCGCTTCGATGAGAACCGCCTCGACCCCCGCGGCGCGCGCGACTTCCACCAGCCGGCGGCTGTTGGAGCTGCCGGCGGAGCCCAGAACCAGCACCAGCCCCACTTCGCCGGCAAGGGCCTTGACCGCCCGCTGCCGGTTGGTTGTGGCGTGACAGATATCTCCGTCGGGCGGCGTCACGAGCTGGGGAAAGCGCGACCTCAGGATGGCCAGCACGTCAGCCGTTTCGTCGATGCTGAGCGTGGTCTGAGAAACCGCCGCCACGCGAGTGGGATCGGGTACGCTGACGCGCCCCGCTTCCTCCACCCCCTGGATGACGATCACGCACTCCGGTGCTTCGCCCTGAACGCCGACAATCTCATCGTGGCCGTGATGTCCGATCAGGAGGACCGTTCTGCCCTCGCCGGCATAGCGCCGCACCTCGCGGTGGACCTTGTCAACCACTGGGCAGGTGGCATCGATCACCCGCAGCCGGCGCGCCTGCGCCGCCGCGCGCACGTCCGGCGCCACACCGTGAGCGCTGAACAACAAAACGGCGCCCGCCGGCACTTCCTCCGTGCGCTTGACAAAAAAGACGCCGCGTTCCCGCAGCGAATCCACCACCCGTCGGTTATGCACCAGCTCGTTGTAGCAATAGACGGCATCGTGGCGCTGCATCGCCCGCTCGACAGCTTCGATGGCGCGCCGCACCCCCGCGCAGAAGCCGTGCGGCTCCGCGATGATGATGCGTCTGGCTACCATGGCTTGAGCCCCGGCGGAGTGAACGCGATGCCGTAGTTCTCGCAAAGCAGGTTGGCCGCGATGCGGCCGGATTCGTAGATGGTCGGCAATCCGCTGCCGGGATGTGTGCCGCCTCCGACCAGATAGCAATGATCCACTTCCTCGAACTTGTTGCGCGGGCGCAGATAGATCATCTGGCCCAGGTTGTGGGCCAGGTTGAAGGTTGCTCCCGCGTAGACGCGATACGCATCCTGCCAGTCCATGGGCGTCACGACACGCTCCTGGACGATATGCCCGGCCAGCCCTTTCAGTCCGGCGCGGCGCTCAAGTACATCCAGGACCGTCTGGCGAAATGCCGGTCCGTCCTTCCTCCAGTCCGTCTCGCCGCGCAGGTTGGCCACGGGGACAAGAACATAGAGCGCCGAGTGCCCCTCCGGCGCCAGGGTTGGATCCGTGACCGTGGCGTTACGGACGTACACGGAGATGTTGGAACCGGTGGACCGTCCCTTGAATATCGCGTCCACGTTGGCCCGATAATCGTTGGCAAAGAAGATCACGTGATGCGGCAGGTCGTAGATGCGGTCCACGCCCAGGTACAGCATGTACGTCGAGCAGGAAAACTTGCGACGCTCCAGGCGCGGAGGCGCGTACTTACGCAACACCCCGGGGTCGAATAGATGTGTCATGGCATAACCGAAATCCGCGTTCAGCACCACGTCGTCGGCCGCCACACGCTCGCCGTCTTCCAACTCGACGCCACGGGCGTGTCCATTGTCCACGATCACCCGCCGCACAGGCGTCGCCAGCCGGAACTCGGCCCCGTGACGCCTCGCCACATCGGCCATGCTGTCGGAGATGCGGCTCAACCCGCCGATCGGATGATAGATGCCGAACGCATGTTCAATGTACGGGATGATGGAAAACAGTCCCGGGCAGTCCCAGGGCGACATGCCCAGATACTTGGCTTGAAAGGTGAAGGATAAGGCCAGTCTTTCGTCACCGAAACACCTCTGCATCACCGAAAAAAGCGATTGTCCCAGCGCCAGATGGGGTATGGCCTTGAACAAATTCGGGTGCAGAAGCGACGTCACTTTGTGATATGGCTTTTGCAGACAGGGATACAAAGCGCGGAACCGGGCGCCCTCGCGTTTGAAGAACCGGTCGTAGCGGTCCTCACGGCCGGGGAAAACCCGGCGGATTTCGTCCTTCATCCGCTCGGGATCGACCGCGGGTTCGATGTAACGGTCGGCAAACTGAAGCCGATACATCGGCTCGATGCGCCGCATATCCATGAGCGACTCGGTGGTCGTCCCCGCTTCTTTGAACATTTCGTCCAGGATCGACTTGAGCATCAGAAAGGTCGGGCCGGTATCGAACGTGTAAGGGCCCAGCCGGATGGCGGCGTTCCGGCCACCCACCTCGCGGTCCGCTTCGAACACCGTGACTTTCACACCCCGTCGAGCCAGAATCATGGCCGACGTCAACCCGCCGGGTCCCGCGCCTACCACCGCCACATGCTTTTCACCCATGGTGTAACCTCCATGCTTGCCTTTAACTCACCGTCGCATCATGATACCGGAAAAAACATGAGAGAGAGAAGAGAAATCACGGGTGGCTGGTGGGGTACGCTGATCAGGCTCAACAACGGGCTAACGCGATTGAGGCGTGTGAGGGTGGCGCCCGAGAACCTGCTGCTCCTGGTGCCGCACTGCCTGCATTTTACGCGCTGCGCGCAAGATGTCCGTAGCGGCATCAATCAGTGCCGCCGATGCGGTCAGTGCGACATCGCCGGGCTGCTGGCCATCAGGGACCGTTACGGCATCCTGCTCGATCTGGCCGGGGGCGGACGGCAGGCCCTGAGTTTCTTGCGCGATCCGGCCGTGAAGGCGGTGGTGGCGGTGGCGTGCGAGCAGGAACTAGCGGACGGCATCCGGGCCGCATTTCCCAAACCCGTCCTGGGCGTTCCCAACACCCGTCCCAACGGCGCCTGCAAGGATACCCGTGTCGCGCTAGATGCCGTCGAGGCGGCCGTGACGAGCCTTCTGGGCCGAAACAGCGCCGCGGCTCAGCGTCCGACCAGAAATCGATAGGCCTTTTTCATGGTTTGAAGAGAGACGCGCGCGGGCGGATAGCGCAACGGAGGATCAAGCCAAGTCCCGCGCGACATGATCGTTTTGGGGTTCGAGAAGGTGTCGAACCCGGCTTGGCCGCGATAACGCCCCGTCCCGCTTTCCCCGACCCCGCCAAACGGCAAGGCCCTGCCGAGAATGTGCGACATGGTGTCGTTCAGACAGATACCGCCCGATGAAACCGAGGCGGCGACCCTCTTTGCCGTGGCGCGAGATCCGGTAAAACAATAAAGCGCCAACGGACGCGGCCGTGCGGCAATAAATGCCAGAGCGCCTTCAAGATCTTCGGTCGGCGATATCGGAAGAATCGGCCCGAATATCTCCTCTTGCATCACCGGGGCGGCGGGGCTGACGTCTCCCAAAAGGGTCGGTTCGATATACCGCTCCTTCGCGTCATGCCCGCCGCCGGCCAGCACGGTGCCCTGCGCAAGATAGGCCATCAAACGCTCATAATGCGCCACGTTGACGATGCGTCCGTAGTCCGGACTGGCGGCGGCGCCGTCGGGATAGAAGCGGCGTAACGCGGCGCGCATGGCCGCCAGAAACGGAGCGTGGACCGACCGATCGACCAGGACATAGTCAGGGCTGACACAGGTCTGCCCGGCATTAAGGCACTTGCCCCACAGAATCCGGCGCGCCGCCTGATCAATACGCGCATCGGCGCAGACGAGGCACGGGCTCTTGCCGCCCAGTTCCAGCGTCACGGGCGTCAGATGGTCGGCGGCCGCCCGCATCACTAGGCGGGCGACCGCCCCGCTGCCGGTGAAGAAAATCTTGTCGTAGCGCTCCTGCAGCAGGGCGGCCGCCGTATCGGCGCCGCCGCATACCGCCGTCACCTCTTCGGGCGGGAACCGCCGTGCCATGTGAGAGGCAAGCGTCTCGGCCGTCCGGGGCGCATATTCGGAAGGTTTCAGGCAGACGCAGTTGCCCGCTGCCAGCGCGCCAACCAGCGGCGACAACAGGAGTTGCACCGGATAGTTCCAGGGCCCGATGATCAGCGCCACACCCAGCGGCTCGGGGTCAACCCGCGCGCTCGCCGGCCAGGCGATGGGCGGCACGGGATACCGGCGCGGCCGCATCCATCGGGACAGATGTCGGACCGCATAGTCGATATCGGCCAGAACAAATCCGATTTCGGAGGTATAGGCTTCCAGCGGCGACTTGCCCAAGTCGGCCCGCAGCGCGGCCAGCAAATCGCTTTCCGCCTCAACGAGAATCCTCCCGAGGATTTCCAGCCGCGACCGGCGCCAATCCAACGGGCGCGTATTCCCTCCCTCGAAATACGCCCGCTGGCGGGTCACCGTTTCACAATAATTCATAAGCCCTCCAGTCCGCGCTGCCTGTATCAAGCATCCCCGAATTCTCCCGCGCAGTCAAGCACCAGGGGGACGGTCCAGCGGTTCCAAATCATTCGCCAATACAGGAGAAGCGCGACGAGAAGAGGAAGGGTGGCGTTTTCGGGCACGCGCCGGCTGCGCAAGGGCGTTTGAGCTCTGCGCCTATCAAGTGTCGTTAAAGAGCAGGCGGGTTCGGGCGGGAGTTCCTGCTGCGCGGAGGAGTCAGGACGAGTTGCAGAAGCGGAGTTGGAAGGTCGGCGGCAAGTCGGGCGGGATTGGCACATAGAACAGGCTTGCCCGGAGCATTTGC
>CAZIUM010000217.1:0-4941 GCA_964542285.1 uncultured Lentisphaerales bacterium | reverse complement strand
TAGATGCCGCACTGCCGGAAGAGCGCCGCCATGCCGAAGGTCCGCGCCTCGTCGGGCACGATCGGCACGATCCGCTTGCCGATCTTCTCGTCCTTGAGCAACTTGGACAAGATCCGCACGAAGGCCATGGTCGTCGAAACCGCGCGTCCCTCGGTGCCCGCCGCGAACTCGGCGAAGAACGCGTCGCCGGGCGTTTCCAGCGGGGCGGTCATGCCGTGGCGGCACGGCGTGAACCCGCCCAGCTCGGTGCGCCGCGCCAGCAGGTAGGCCTTCTCCGGGCCGTCGGCCGGCAGTTCGTAGAACGGGAGCCGAGCGACCTGCTCGTCGGAAAGAGGGATGTGGAAGCGCGAACGGAAGGCCAGCAGCTCGTTTTCCTTGAGCTTTTTCTGCTGGTGAGTGATGTTCAGTCCCTCACCGCCTTCGCCCATGCCGTAGCCCTTAACCGTCTTGGCCAGCACGACACTGGGCGCGCCCCTGGCCGCGGCCGCCGCGCGGTAGGCCGCATACACCTTGACCGGGTCGTGCCCGCCGCGCAGCAGACCCTTCAACTGCTCGTCCGAGAGATGGCTCACCAGTTCCAGCAGCCGAGGGTCGGCGCCGAAGAAGTCTTTGCGGAAATAGGCGCCGTCCTCGACGGTGTACTTCTGGTACTGGCCGTCCACGACCTCGTTCATGCGCCGCGCCAGCAACCCGTGCGCATCCCGCTCCAGCAGCGCGTCCCACCCGCTGCCCCAGATCACCTTGAACACATTCCAGCCCACGCCGCGAAAGTGGGCCTCCAGTTCCTGGATCACCTTGCCGTTGCCGCGCACGGGTCCGTCCAGCCGCTGCAGGTTGCAGTTGACCACGAAGATCAGGTTGTCCAGCTTCTCCCGGGCCGCCAGCGCGATCGCTCCCAGCGACTCGGGCTCGTCGCATTCACCGTCGCCCAGGAACGCCCAGACCTTCTGATCCGACGGCGCCTTGAGTCCCCGGTCCTGCAGGTACTTGATGAAGCGGGCGTGGTAGATGGCGGTGATCGGACCCAGTCCCATCGAGACGGTCGGAAACATCCAGAAGCCGGGCATCAGCCACGGGTGGGGATACGACGAGAGCCCGGGGTGGTCATGCAACTCGTGACGGAAGTTGCCGACCTGCTCCAGCGGCAGCCGGCCTTCGAGGAACGCCCGCGCATAGACCCCCGGCGAGGCATGTCCCTGGAAGTAGACCAGGTCGCCCTGGCGGTCCGGGCCGTTGCCGCGGAAAAAATGGTTGAAGCCGACCTCGTAGAGCGTCGCGATCGAGGCGTAGGTTGCGATGTGCCCGCCGATTCCCTCCTCGGCCCGGTTGGCCTTGACGACCATGGCCATGGCGTTCCAGCGGATGATGCTGCCGATGCGGTATTCCATCTCCAGATCGCCGGGATACGGCGGCTGCTCGGACGGTGGAATCGTGTTGATGTAGGGGGTGTTGGCCGTGAACGGCAACCGGACCCCCTTCAACTGGGCAAACGTGGAAAGCTGCTGGAACAGCTCGCCAACCCGTTCCGGCCCGGCCCGGTCCAGCACCTCGTCCAGCGATTGCAGCCACTCCCGTGTCTCGATAGCCGCCGCGTCGGCCTCCCGCTTGTTACGATCATCCATCATGGCATCCCCAATCCTTCCGCCAAGGTCGTTGCACCTACGGTCTCCGAACTCCATGCGTACTCGACACCCGCAGTATAACCGCTGACGTCCTCCGGTTCAATCTTTCACACGTACTCGCTACACGAATCTCCTTACCTCCTTCCCTTTCACTCCCGGCCTCTTTGGAAAGGGTGCCGAAGAGGATTGCCACAAGGCATCCTAATACGATAACATAATGCGTCACGAACGTAACTCGCGCGTCCTGCCGGGCCGGCGCGCGTCGGCGCACAAGTCCCGGAAGAAATATTTCATGGAAATCGACCCCCGTCAAAGCGGTGGCAACAAGAAAACGCCGCCACCTGTTCCACCCAGCCCGGAAAACAACCGGCCGCCCTCGCGCGTCCTGCTGGCCTGGGTGGTGGTCATTGGCCTGATCACCGCCATGATGTTTGCCCTGTCCAGCGGTTCGCGCGGCTATCAGGAACTCGAGAACGAGGCTATTTTTCGCCGGATGGTTGTGGACGGCCAGGTGGAATCCTGCGAACTGGTGCGCGAGGTTTCCGGCAAGACCCTGATCCGCGGTGTGCGCAAGGAAGATGTCGGTGGCGATTCCAGCTTGCCGCAACGTTTCTCGGTCAGTGTGATGCCCGATACCGAGGAATTGCGCAACTTTCTGCGCCAGCATGGGGTCTCTCCGAAGGTTGTCTACCAGAACCCCGTCTGGGGCGAGATATTGGCCCAGTTGCTTCCGGTGATCATTTTCCTGGGGTTGCTGTACTTCATTTTCATGCGGCAGATGCGCTCGTCCGGCATGGGGGCCATGAATTTCGGAAAAAGCCGCGCTCGCATGTTGAATCGTGAAAAGCAGAAGGCGACGTTCAAGAATGTGGCCGGCATCGAAGAGGCCAAGGACGAGGTACAGGAAATCATCGAGTTTCTCAAGGCCCCGCAAAAATTCACCAAGTTGGGGGGGCGCATTCCAAAGGGCGTTCTGCTGATGGGCCCTCCCGGCACCGGCAAGACGCTGCTGGCCAAGGCCATCGCCGGAGAGGCTGACGTGCCCTTCTTCAGCATCAGCGGCTCCGATTTTGTCGAGATGTTTGTGGGCGTGGGAGCTTCCCGCGTGCGCGACATGTTTGAACAGGGCAAGAAACATGCCCCCTGCATCATTTTCATCGATGAAATCGACGCCGTCGGGCGCAGTCGCTTCACCGGCATCGGCGGGGGACATGATGAGCGCGAGCAGACTCTCAACGCCTTGCTGGTGGAAATGGACGGGTTCGAAACTTCCGACGGGGTGATCATCGTGGCGGCCACCAACCGGCCCGATGTGCTCGATCCGGCCCTGTTGCGTCCCGGACGCTTCGATCGCCAGATCGTGATCGACCTGCCGACCCTGGAGGGGCGCGAAGAGATTCTAAAAATCCACTGCGAAAAACTGAAGCTTGCGCCGGGGCTCTCCCTGACTCGCATCGCCCGTGGCACCCCGGGATTTTCCGGCGCCGACTTGGCCAACCTGCTCAATGAGGCGGCCTTGCTGGCGGCGCGTGAGGGCAAGGAGGGGATTACGCAGCAGGACCTCGAGGAGGCCCGCGATAAAATCTGGTGGGGACGCGAGCGGCGTGGTCGCATGTTGGACCAGGAGGAGAAACGCATTACCGCTTTCCATGAAGCCGGCCATGCGGTGGTGATGGCGCGCATCAAGGGCGGCGAACCGCTGCACAAGGTGACCATCATTCCTCGTGGATTGGCCCTTGGGGCCACCATGTTCCTGCCCAAGAAGGACCGGTTGCATTTTACCCGTACCCAGATGCTGGCGCAATTGGCCACCGCCATGGGGGGACGTGTCGCCGAGGAAATTTTTCTGGAAGACATCAGTTCCGGCGCGCGACAGGACTTGCGCCAGGCCACCAGCCTGGCCCGGCAGATGGTATGCGATTGGGGCATGAGTTCCCGGTTGGGTCCACGCACGTTCGGAGCCCGTGAGGAAATGATGTTCCTGGGGCGTGAAGTGGGCCGCACCCAGGACTACAGCGAGGTCACGGCGCAGGTGATCGACGAGGAGGTCGACACACTTGTGCGCCAGGCCCATGAGCAGGCGCGTAAAATTCTGGAAGCCGATGCCGATCGGGTGCGACGCCTGGTCGACATGTTGCTTGAACAGGAAACCGTGGATGGCGCCGATGCCGAAGACCTGATTCGCCTGGGACGTATTCGTTCTCCCGAGGAACGCGAAGCCGACGATCCGCAACCCAAGGAGAAGGAGCTTGCGGCTCCGGATGACAAGGAACCCGCGGCATCCGGGGACCCCAAGGCCGACGATCCGCAACCCAAGAAGAAGGAGCCCGCGGTTTCCGGGGATCGGGACGCCGGCGGTGAAGCCCCTGCAAGGACCCCGCGCGCCGATGAGGAGAAATCGGCCCCGGATGACACCCCATCCATGCCCGGGGACACTTCGGGCAAGGCGGAGCGGGAACCGCCGACTTCTTGAGACGACGATCCCCAAAGGGAGGTGATCGCATGACTCCGACAGCTTGGCATTGCCGCGACAAAATCCTGTCGCTGGAGCGTCCCTTGATCATGGGCATTCTCAACGTCACCCCGGATTCTTTTTCGGATGGAGGACGCTTTATGGCTGTGGACCGAGCCGTCGCGCATGGATTGCGCATGGTGGAGGAGGGGGCCGACATCCTCGATATAGGGGGGGAATCCACCCGTCCGGGATCCTTGTCCGTCTCCATGCAAACCGAGCGTGACCGCATCCTGCCCGTGGTCCGGGAATTGTCGCGTTTGTGCGACAAGCCCATCTCCATCGATACCGGCAAGGCCGAAGTCGCTCGCCAGGCACTCGCCGCGGGGGCCTGCATCGTCAATGACGTGACGGCCTTGCTTGGCGATCCCGCGATGTGCAATGTAGCGCGCGAAAGCGGGGCCGGGGTGGTGTTGATGCATATGAAGGGCCTTCCCCGCACCATGCAGAAGGATCCGGTGTACGACGACGTCGTGACCGAGGTCCATGACTGGCTGGCGCAACGGGTTGCGGAGGTGATTCGGCAGGGCATTCCCATGGAACGGCTGGCGATCGATCCCGGAATCGGGTTTGGCAAGACGCTGCAGCACAATCTGGCCTTGCTGGGAGCCCTGGAGCGGTTTCTGGACCTAGGTCCGCCATTGCTCGTGGGACTGTCCCGCAAAGGCCTGGTGGGAGCGATCACCGGCGCTTCGGTGGATCGGCGTCTCTGCGGGAGCATTACGGGCATGGTCTGGTGTATCTGGCATGGTGCCGCCATCCTGCGGGTGCATGATGTCAAGGAGTCCCGGGAGGCGTTGCGCATGG
>CAZIUM010000216.1:0-5045 GCA_964542285.1 uncultured Lentisphaerales bacterium | reverse complement strand
CGCATCCGGCGCCTGACGGGGGTCCTGGACGGATTTACCGACGAACTGCTGGGACGCGTCTGCTGCGAATATCAGCAACGCGAGGATTGAAACGCACCCATGGGACGCGAACGCACCAGACGGTTACACGCCATGCAGCGCTTGAGCGAAGTCAACATGACTCCGCTCATGGACCTGACGTTTTTGCTGCTGATCACCTTCATGATCACCTTCCCGGCGCTCGAGCAGGGGATTGCGATCCAGCTGCCGCGTGCGAGCGCCGACAAGATCGAACCGCTCGAATCGCAAACCATCACCATCGACGCGGGGGAACAGGTGTTTTTCAACAATCGACCTGTCAGCCTGGAAGAACTGGAGAAGCGTCTTGCGGCAGGCATCGAGCGTGATCCGGACCTTTCGGTATTAATTCGCGGCGATGAACGCGTGGCCTACCGCGAAATCGTCAAGGTGTTGCGCATCCTGAAAACCGTCCAGGTCAGGCGCATGGCGCTGGTTACGGAACCGAACTGAAGTTGTCACTCAATGGGCAGAGGCTTTTATAGGAAATCCTTTGTGGTCGCCGTCGTGCTGCATGCCACGGCGATCGGGCTGGCGGTTGTGTTCGCTCTGGTGCAGGGCTGTCGCTACCGCCGCCGTCCCGTGGAAACCATCGAGTTTACCATCGCCGTGGCCGATTCCGAAACCACTCCGGAAGCACCGGTTCCGGAGGCCCCGCCCGAACCGCCACCCCCACCCTCCACTCCGCCCGTGCCGACGCCTCCGAAACCGCCGGAACCCAAACCCGAACCGCCCAAACCGGAGCCCCCCAAACCGCCCAAGCGCACCATCCAGACCGGACGACGGGTCGTGCGTCGTCCCCGGACGCCTCAACCCGTCAAGCCAACTACGCTCAGCGACGAAGAAATCAAGAAATGGCTCAGCCAACGCGTGCGCGTCGGCGCCACGGACTCGCTGCCCGACAACGAACAGGCGCGCAATTTTTCGCTGATCCGCAACGCGCTGTATGACGCCTGGCAACAACCGCCGGCATCCGAAGCCGGGCGCCGTCCCGCCGTGGTCGAGTTTTCCCTGGGACCGGGCGGAGTGTTGTCCAACCCGCGCGTCGCGACGTCCTCGGGCAGCGTTTCCATGGATGCCTCGGTCCTCGCGGCCGTACGGCGCGTGGGACGGGTGCAGGGGCTTGCGTCCCGTTTTTTACAAGCCTTTCCCCGGCTTTCGGTCGAATTCAAAATCGAGGAGTAGTCTCAATCTTTCCCCTGCCCCATTGCCTTTCGAACGACCCGCGCCAAGGTGCGCGCAGACCGCGCGGTTCGTTCGTTGCGCTCTGGCTGGGAATCGGCCTGACGCTCGGCCCCTTCCTGCCAGCACAAGTCGCGGACGAACCGGTGTTTCGCCGCACGATCGAACGCGTCGCGTCGCTCGATCCTGCCGAAGCCTCTTCGGTGTATGCCGCCCGCGCCACGGCCCTGGTGTACGAAACCCTGCTGGAATATGACTACCAGGCGCGCCCTTATCGCCTGATCCCGGGACTGGCGGACGCCCTCCCGCGCAGGGAGGCCGAGGGACGCCGCCTCCGGTTCCGCATCCGCCCGGAAGCGCGCTTCGCTCCCGATCCTTGTTTCGGCCGGGATGCGCAGGGGCGTCCTCAAGGCCGACCGGTGACCGCGGCGGACGTGGTGTTTTCGCTCAAGCGCCTGGCCGACGCCAAGTTGGCCTCGCCCGGATACTGGCTGCTCGACGGCAGGATTCGTGGGCTGGAAGCGTTTCGCCGTCAATCCGCCACCGCGGCCCCCACCGATTACGACCTGCCGGTGGCGGGCCTGCAAGCCTCCGACCGGCAGACCCTGGTCATCGAACTCACCGCTCCCTGCCCCCAGTTCGCCTGGATGCTGGCCATGCCCTACACCGCGGTCGTTCCACGCGAGGCGGCCGAGTTTTACGGACCCCGGTTCGGCGAACATCCGGTCGGCAGCGGCCCCTATTGGCTGGACCACTGGCGCCGCAACTATGCCATGGCCTTCCGCCGCAACCCGGACTGGCATGGCTGGCGCCACGAACCGCCTTCGGACCACGGCGTCACACACCCCTTCGAACGACTCGTCTTTCCGGTTATGGACGATCCCTCCACCCGCTGGCTGGCCTTCCTGGCAGGCGAGCTCGACTTTCAAGGCGAAATCGGACGGGACATCTGGGATTCGGTGGTGACCCCCGCGGGAACCCTGCAGCCCGACCTGGCGGCACGCGGCATTCGCATGCACAGCATGCCGACCCTTGAAGTCGCCTACATCGGCATCAACATGGACGATCCCCTGCTGGGGACCAACCGCCTCTTGCGACAGGCATTGAACTGCGCGTTCGATTCCCGGCGATGGAACGCCTACTACCAGGGACGCGTTCAAACCGCCGACGGGCCCCTGCCCCCCGGGGTCGCGGGACGCTTGAACACCCCCTTCGAATTTGCCTTCGACCTCGACAAGGCCCGCCGCCTGCTGGCGGCCGCCGGCTACCCCGAGGGGCGCGATCCCGTCACTGGGCGACGCCTGCGCCTGACGCTCGACCTGGGACGCACCACGCAGGAAACCCGCGAATCCACCGAGTTGCTGGCCGCATTCATGGCACGCATCGGCATCGACCTACAGGCTTCGTATCACCATTGGCCGGCCTTTCTGCGCAAGGTGGCCCAGCGCCAGTCGCAACTGTTCCGCATTGCATGGGTCGGGGATTATCCCGACGCCGAGAATTTCCTGCAGTTGTTTTATGGACCCAACGCATCCCCCGGGCCCAACCGCTGCAACTTCAACCACGAGCCCTACAACGAACGATTCCGCCGGGCCATGGCGACGTCCGATCTTGCCGCACGGCATGAACTCTACGCCGACCTGCAACGCATCGTCCGGCGGGAATGCCCCTGGGTTTTCATCCATTTTCCGCGGAACTACAGCCTGGTGCACCGTCATGTGGAGGGGTTCCAACCGCACGACTTTCCATACGGAATGGAAAAACATCTGCGTTCCCGTCGAACGCCCCGGGGTTCCGCGCCACGGAGTCCGCCATGAACGCCGAGGCGCTCCATGCCCTGGTACAAACCGGAAGCGGTCTGCTGCTGCTGGCGGGCTTTTTGCTGTGGTTGAAACTGTTTGCGGCGGGGCGACCCGACAACGCCTGGAAAGAATTCCTGCCGCGCCTGCGGACGCTTCCGGGCGCCGGCGCGACGTCCTGGCCCTTGCTGGCCGTGCTGGCCTGGAGCCAGATGCCCCTGTTTCTCACGCTGGGGCGGCCGCGCTCGATTCCCGCGGCGTCCTCAATTTCCAACACCGGATTGTTCCTGTCGCCGCTGATTCAATATGGCGCGTTCTGGATCGTGGGGATGCTGGCGCTCCGGTCCGCCGGTCTGCACGGACGGCAACTGACGAGTTCGCCCCGCCGGACCGCCAGGGAAAATGGCAATTTGCCGTCCCCGCCGTCCGGCCGGCAAGAAACGTATCCCTTCCTCCAGGCATGGCGTTGGGGTCTCCAGGGGTTTGTGCTGATGTTGCCCGCCGTCTGGCTGCTGTCGGTCCTGTCGGCGTACCTGTTCGCGAGGTTGCAATGGCCCATGGAACCCCAGGAAACCCTGCAATGGCTGACGCAGCCCGATTTCGGCCTGGGGCGCAAATTCTGGCTGGCGGGACTGGCCCTGGGGGTCGCCCCCGTCGCCGAAGAGATGTTCTTCCGCGGCGTCCTGCTGCCTTCGCTGGCGAGGCAAGGCTCGCCACGACGCGCCCTGGTCCTGACCTCTTTGCTGTTTGCCCTTTGTCATCAAAACGCGGCGGCGGTACTGCCCTTGTTTGGTGTCGCCATGGCCTGCGGCCTGGGATATGCCGGGAGCGGACGACTGCAAACCCCGATCCTGATGCACGCCCTGTTCAATGCCGCCGGCCTGGCGACCGCCCTGTCCGGCGCCGGCGGATGAGTTCGCATCGCTCGCGCCATGGACGCACGGCTTCGCCGCGAATTTCGCGTCCATAGCGCAGGCTTTCGTACTCGTCGACAAGTTGCGCCAGTTCCTCTCCCAGATCCCCGGGCAGATCTGTCCGCACCCTACGTATCCATTCGCTCCAGGATTCCGCCTCCTGCCGACGCAAGGAACCGGGAACCACCCGGCGGACATGGCGTTGCATGGTCTGCGCAAGCTGTTGGCGCAAGCGCCACTCCTCACTCCGTGGCAGGGGATTCCGCCGCCGACGACGACGCCACCACCAGCCGGCCAGGGCCAACGCCGCCAGGATCGAGAGCAACGTGAACGGATGCGTCCGCGCGGAGTCGAAAAACCAGAGTCCCGCCAGGGCGAGCAGGGTCACGATATCGGCGCGTTGCAACAGGTCCACCAATTGACGGCGCCCCATATCGAACCATTCGAAGGCCAGGCGCAAATTTCCGGGACGCGACCAGGCGATGGGCACCCCCGCCGGAGGCGTGGTTTCCAAGGCGTGCCACCGTTTCTGGCGGGCGTCCCAGACTTCCGTCCAGGCATGGGCATCGCGTTCGCGCACCACGTAACGGCCGCCATAGAGATGCTGCTCATGGCAGACGAAGCCCCCGACCACCCGCGCGGGGAAACCGAGTCGTCGCAGCATCATCACCGTCGCGCTGGCGAACAGGGTGCAATGGCCACGGCGCAGGCGCATGAAGGCTTCGATCCGGTTCTCGCCCGCTTCCGGGGAGACGTTTTCGAGACTGTAACGAAAGCGGCTCGCGAAATGCCGTGCAATGGCCTCCCCGGCCGTCAGGGCATTGGTGGCGCCGTTTACCCCGGGACAGGTGGCAACCCAGACGTTCACGGCATTCGTCAGGGTGGACGGCACCTGGAGGTATTCCACGCGCGGCGCCTCGTCCGGGACATTGGGCGCGGACAGGCTCCGGGGGCCGTCCGGAAGGTCAACCGCATAGATGGACGGCAGCAACCGATCCTCCTCCACGCGCACCACCCCGTTGCGGTCGAGGCGGGGTTCCAGGTCCGCCACGCGCAGCACGCGCGCGTCCCCGGGCAGGCAGAACCCGGCGGT
>CAZIUM010000215.1:0-5047 GCA_964542285.1 uncultured Lentisphaerales bacterium | reverse complement strand
CGGCCTGAGCCAGGGCCTCGCGGTAGCCCTGCTCGATTTCGCGCGCAAAATAATGCTCCGAAAACCCCTTGAGCAGTAAAATGCGCCGACGACCGCGGTCCACCAGATGCCGCACCATCAATCGCGCCGCTTCCGGGTTGTCAAACCCGATGGCGGAATATGGCAGGGTCAGCGCAGGGTCGCCGGTGTGGTCCACCAACAGGGCATGGGGACGGACCTCCAGCAGGGTTCGCAGTTGTGAAGTCGGCAGATACCCTACGACCAAGGTCGGAATGTCCGGGCTGGCCCGCAGGATCTCGCAGAGGCGCATGAACTCCCGGTAATCGCCATTGGCCGAACGAATGACGCAATCGTGACGGTTCCCGGCCAGTTCCCGCTCGATGGAGGTCAGTAATACGGAATAGAACGTGGTGTGGAACTTTATCCCCATCACCACTTCAATGCTGTCACGACGAGAGGACGCGAAACACCGGGGACGGCCCATGCGCACGCGTGGCCGGTATCCCATCGCTTCCGCCGCTTCCAGAATGCGCTGGCGGGTCTTCTCGGCAACCGACGTGTCGGCGCGCAAGGCGCGGCTGACCGTTACCACGCTGGTGCCGCAGTGACGCGCCAGTTCCGCCACGGTTGGGGATTTACCTTTGCCCTTTACACGCATGGAGACCATAGTTTATCATTCGCCGTGAAAAAGTCAATGGGGCTTTCGAAGATTTGAAAAAAAACACAACACCGTCGATTCACGCCAAAATCCGCGGGCGTCGCCTGGCATTGGTGGCCGCATGTTTTGCCATGCTGGTGTTTGCCTTGTCGGCCGCCATTCTGCCGGCGGCCTTGTTGCGTGCCGCAGGGGACCTGAAGGTGTCCCCCGCGATGCTGACCCGGGTTATCGCCACACAGTTCGGGGCTTTTTTTCTCAGTACCTTGATCGGAGGATTGCTGAGCGAGCGCTACGGCAAGCTCGGCATCCTGCGATTCGGCTGCCTGCTGACGTCGGCGGGGGCGTTGCTCTGGACCGTTGCATCCGGGCTTCCCACGGCGCATGTCGCCGCCGCGCTTCTGGGCATGGGGGGTGGGATTCTCGAAAGTCTCGGGTCGGCATGCCTGGCCGATCTTTATCCGGAACGCCGGAAGTTCGTGTTGAACGTCACCCAGGTGGCCTATTGCTCCGGCGCCGCCACAGGACCGGCGTTGATGTCGGTTCTTTTGCCGCACAGCGTTTCCTGGCGGCTGTTTTTCGCCGGCGAGAGTCTGCTGGGCCTGCTGCTTTTGCTGCTCTATGGTTTCGTCAAGGTTTCGGAAGGAACACGATCCGGTGTCGCGACGACCTGGTCGCAAATGGTGCGTCCCTTGCGGGAACCTTCCCTGCGACTGTTGGCGCTGGCGCTTTTTGGGTATGTCCTGGCCGAATCCGGCCTGGTCGTCAGCACGGCGACCTACCTGCAAGTGCGTCACCAGGCCCCGGAGCAATGGGCCCTGCTGGCCATTACACTGGTCTGGATCGGGATGCTGGCGGGACGCATCGTGTGCGCGGGCCTGCCGGAGAGATTCCCGACCGAACGTCTGGTCATCGGCCTGGCGCTGGCGGGGGCGCTGTCGTTGGGCGCCCAGGCACTGGCGCCTGGCTGGCGGTTCAGCCTGGTGTTGTTTGCGGTGTCGGGGTTTGTTTTTTCAGGCATCTGGCCGCTGATCGTAGCCTTGTGCGTGACGCACCATGCAGACCGCAGCGGGGCCGCGGTGGGGTTTGTTGTGGCCGTCGGTTCGCTGGGTGTAGTGGTCGCTCCGATGGCCATCGCCACGTTGATCGACGGGCACGCCTCGTGGCTGTATCCTTTTTTCGCCACCGGCATGCTGCTGACCGCCTTCATGGTGCGAGTCACGGCAATTCTTGTGGGAACCCGGGCAGGAATGGGAGCGCGTTACGATGCATGACCTGTTGAAAGCGCACGATTCAAATCTGATCGAGTTGCGGACTCCGGACGGAGTGGTGCGGATCGCCCCCGGCTTGCAGGGACGCATTTTCTGCGAGCTGGCCGGCGAACCGGTACATCGACTGGATGCTGCACTGCTGGCAAATCCATCGCACGATTCTTTTAACAACTTTGGCGGCAACTCTCTCTGGCCGGCACCCGAAGGCGGTCCGCTGGCCTTCAACTACCATCCCATGACCCAGGCGTGGTGGGTGCCGCCCGGCATTGCCCGCGAATGCCCCGAAGTACTGCGGGCCAACGGCTGTCTGGCGGATCTTACGAAGCGTATCCGCCTGTTAAACCGCAAGGGGGTCGAGCTTCCGGTTGTCTGGCGGCGAATGGTGCATCTGGTCCATGCTCCCTGCCCGGGAAAACTGCGGGCCGTGGCTTATCGGACGGAGGATTCCCTGGCCCCCGAGGGCGATTTCAGCCCCGAGGAGGTGCTTCTGGCGCCTTGGTCACTGGAACAATTTCCCGGCGGTGAAGGAGTTATCGCCTTTGCGACGGCACAGCGTCCCGGCGAGGCCCTCAACAGCGATTTTTACGCTTCGCCCCCGAAACCCTGGTTTGGCAAGGGATTCCTGGCGCTGCCGCTGGGGGGGAAGGAAAAATTCCAGATCGGCATTCGCTGCGCCTCCGGGCCCGGGCTGTTGGGGGCACTGGACCGGCGTCGCGGCTTGCTGGTGCTGCGCGAGACCCCATTGCAAACCACCGGACGATACTTTAACATTGCCGACAACGAACAACCCCGCGGGCCCTGGTCGGCGGCGGACCTGTACAGTGTCTTCAACGGTGGCGCCGACAATTTTTACGAGCTGGAGACCATCGCGCCGCTGCAGGAACGAGAGGGAAGGGTGGCAACTTCCATGCTGATTTCCCGTACCACGATATACAAGGGAGCGGTCGACACCCTCGAACATCTGTTGCTTTCGCACTGGAGCATTAACCTGGAGCAATGCAAATGAAAGACACGCAAGTCGTGCTGGGCTTTGACATGGAAACCGACGTCGGGAGCTGGACGCCCTTTTACGAGGGCCTGGTTCACGGCACCCCACGCATCCTGGAAGTGCTGGAGCGGCATGACATCTCCGCCACCTTTTTCTTTACGGCCGCCAGTGCCGAAACCCATCCCGAAATCGTTGGAGCCGTGAAAGATGCCGGGCACGAAATCGCTTGCCATGGCCTTTGCCATGAAACAATCGGCGATCCGCTCTTCGACATCCCTGGCGATTTTCCACTGCTCCCCGAGGAGGTCGGTCACCGTCTGCTCGTGGCCACCGAGCGTGTCGAAGCCGTTGCCGGAGTGCGTCCCGTTTCATTTCGCGCCCCCCGTTTGTGGGGTTCGACCAGGATGATCAACACGCTGGAGGAACTGGGGTACCGCGCGGATGCCAGCTATCCGATGTATTATTATCGCAAACGCCTGGCGCCCTACCATCCCAGCCGCTCGGACTGGACGGAGCCGGGCGATTCCGCGTTGGTGGAACTGCCAAACTTCGCCGATCTTTCGATCCCATCTTCCGATCCCTATGGGCGCGATCTCGATCAATGGCCGCGCTTCCGCACCGAAGGCGCCGCGGTCCTGTTGCGGCATGTCGACGACTTTGCGGCCTACAGCCGCGCGGCGGGCAGCGCCCCGTTTCTTTGTTTTTACATGCATCCCTGGGAATTTCATCCCATGCCCCAGGGGGATATTCATTTCGGCGAGGGATCGGTGCGTCCCGATCCCTTCATCGTCAAGAACTGCGGCGAGTATGCCGTGGAACAACTTGACCTGCTGGTGGGGACGATGCTCAGGCGCGGCGCCGTTTTTCACCAGGCCGTTGAAGTGCAAACCCAGGCGTCGAACGAAGGAACCACATCATGAAGACAACCGCAATATCCATGCAGGAGTTCGCCACGCGTATGCGCCGTTTCCAATCCAATATCCGCAAGGCCGACCTGGATGCTGCCCTGGTCCATGGCAGCGAGTCTGAATTTGCCAACATCCGCTACCTGTCCGAATACTGGCCTACGTTCGAGACTGCCGGTATCTTTGTGCCCGCGCGCGGCAACCCCGTGTTGTTGGTCGGGCCCGAAAGCGGGAACTACGCGCGCGGTCGCAGCATCCTTCCCGACATCGCCATGATGATCGAGTATCGTGAATCGGCCGAGCCGGAATACCCCGGCATTGCCGTGGACAACTTCAAGGATGTGGCCGAACGGGTCATGAAAGGGCGCCCGCTGAAGCGTCTGGGGCTGGTGGGTCGATCCATTCTGCCGCTGCCGGTGTACGAAAGTTTGGTGGCGTCGCTGCCCGGCGTGGAACTCGTCAAGGCCGACGACACCCTCATCCGTTTACGCATGTCCAAGAGTCCGGACGAGATCACCCAGATGCGCAAGGCGTATCGCATCAGCGAAAAAGCCATTGACGCGATTCTGGGGCAAATCCGTCCCGGCATGACCGAACTGCAGGTGATTGGCATCGCCCAACATGAAATCTACCGGCATGGAGGCGATTATGAAGGCCACGCGCTCTATTGTTTCTGCGGAGCGGCCACCAACAACGCCATTTCCAGGCCTACGCACAACAAAATCCGCAAGAACACCATGATCCAGCTCAACATCGGGGCACGGGTCAGCGGTTATTCATCCAGTGTCGGGCTGCCATTTTCCATTGGCCCGCTTCCGGAGCGTCAGCGCAAGCTGCTCGAATTCGGACTCGAGGCGCATCACAAAACCTTTGAACTGCTCAAGCCCGGCCAACCGGCCGGGGAGATCGTGCGTCGGTACGAGGGGTTTGTACAGGAGCGAGGCTTCGGGAAACACATGCTCTACGGCCCCTGCCACGGCATTGGCATGATGGAGGTCGAGCGTCCCTGGATGGAGTCCACTTCAAACTACAAGCTTCGGCCCGATATGATCTTCCAGGTCGACACCTTTTTCAATGATCGCACCTTCGGTCTTCGTTGGGAAAACGGCGCGCGCATTACAAAAACAGGGGTGGAGAAACTCTCCAGAAAGTTTATGAAGCTCATCATGCTTTAGCCGGACCTTCACTCCGAGGACGAATCGGCGCGCTTCAGCGGATGACGAGCAAT
>CAZIUM010000214.1:0-5091 GCA_964542285.1 uncultured Lentisphaerales bacterium | reverse complement strand
GCATCGATCATGATCAGCAGTTCCATCAACATTTCGTTGGGCTGCTTGCAGACCGACTGCACCACAAACACGTCGCGGCCCCGGATGTTGTCGCGAATCTTTACAAACGTCTCCCCATCCGGAAAACGAGTGATGTCGATCGCGCCCAATTCCAGGCCGACATACGCGGCAATGTGTTCCGCAAGCCGCGGATTGGCTGTTCCCGAAAAAATATTCATTTCGTCATCTTATCGCCATCAAGCCCGGGTTCCCGCCCCAGTCGTCCTTAAACAACTGGTTGCCCGACTTGGATTCGAACCAAGACTCAGGGCTCCAAAGGCCCGTGTGCTACCATTACACCATCGGGCAGCGTACGGGTCACCAAGCTCCAACAATCGGACGGCAAACGGCGCCGCACGCTTTCTCCGTGCGCGGCATCCCGAACCAGGCCAAAAACCGTCGCCCCACTGCCGGACAACAACACGCCGCAGGCTCCCGCGGCACGCATGCTCTCCGCCAGCCGTCCAATCGCCGGGTAACGGGCAAACACCCCTGGTTCCAATTCGTTCCGCAAGCATCTCGCAACGGCCATGAGGTCGCCACTTCGGACCGCGGAAACAGTTATAGTATAGGAATCGTTATCCTGGGTCAACACTCGCGCGAAGTTTTGGTATACGGACGCCGTGGAAACCACGACGTTCGGGTTTGCGAGCACCACGTCAAAGCTTGCCGGGGGCGCCCCCCCGGCCTCGAACAACGCCTGCACGCGTTCGCCGCGCCCCTCCATCGACACCGCCCCGCCGCAAACGATGGCCGGCACATCGCACCCCAACCGGGCCCCCAGGTCCATCAATTCCCGCAGGGACAGACCCAATCCCCACAATCGGTTGAGACCGACCAGAGTGGCGGCTGCATTGCTACTGCCCCCGCCAAGCCCTCCACCGATCGGAATGCGTTTCAGAATCCGGATGCGCACCCCGCCACCTTGCCCGCGGCGTCGCATCAGGCCAAGCGCCTTCATGACCAGGTTGTCGGCGGAAGGACAGAGCGCCCCGATGTCGATATTTTCGGGCACCACTTCCAGCGAGTCCTCCGCCGCTTCGGAAAGTTCCACGCGATCATGCAAGGCCAGGGGCATCACGACGCTACGGAGTTCGTGATAGCCGTCCGCGCGACGACCCAGAATTTCCAGCGACAGGTTTATTTTACCCGGCGCCGCCACCCAGCAGGTTCTATTCTCCTTGAACATGGGCAGCGGTATACCATACGCCGGTTGCCGTCATCAAGAATTCAGTGTCCCCTGCGCCAACCCATAGGGTGCCAACAATAAGGTTGTGCCGCCATTCCAAGTCGGGTAGTATGCCTGCATGTCAGACACATTCCCCACCATCACGATTAACGGACATACCCTTCCCTCCGCCGCCATTGCCTTCGAGTTCAATCGTCTGGCCCGATTCTACTCCGAGCACATGCCCGAGGACCAAGTGCGGCAGCAATTGCCCGCGCTGCGCGAAAAAGCCGTCGAACAGGCCATTGGCGCGCGCCTGCTGTTTGAAGAAGCGGACCGGCGCGACATTCCCGTAACGGACGCCGATGTGGACGAACGCCTGAAGTCGATGACCGAGGAAGTCGGCGGTCCCGAAGCCTTGAACAACCTGGTGACGAAGCAGGGACTGTCCATCGATCAGTTGCGCTCGAAGATCCGCGCGGGCCGCCGGGTGGACCTGCTGATCGAAAGCATTGTCCAGGAAGCCCCGGAACCCACGGAAGAAGAAGTCCACGCGCATTTCGAGGAGCATCGCGAAGAATACAGCCGTCCCGAAAGAGTCCTGGCCCAGCATATCCTGGTGCAACCCGCCGATGAAAACGACGCCGCCAAGCAGGCGGCGCGCGAAAAACTGGAGGCCATCCGGACCCGCGTACAGGAAGGCGCTTCATTCGACGAGGAAGCCGCCGCACACAGCGACTGCCCCAGCGGAAAAAACGGTGGGAGCCTGGGCTGGTTCGCCCGCGGCATGATGGTCGAGGACTTCGATCGAGCCGCGTTCGACCTGCCGGTCAACGAACTGAGCGAAATCATCGAAACTTCCTTCGGATTCCACATCATCTACAAGACCGAACACGAGGCCGCCACGTCAGCCGAATTCGACGATGCCCGCGAACGAGCCGCCGATTTTCTGCGTCACGCCCGACGTGGCGAACGACTGTCGGGCTTCATCGATACGTTGCGCGCCAAGGCCAAGATCGAAATCCAGCCCCCGGCCGCTTCGTAACCGCGCGACCCGCTCAACGCTTGGATAGCCCGGACTTGACCGAAACCCCCGGAATCTGTCCCAGGCGCCCCGTCAGGGAGCCCACCTCGTCGGAAGTAGCTTCCACCACCAGGGTGATGACCGACACATCGCCCTCTTGCCGGGGCAACCCCATGCGCGCCAGGATCATTTCCGCGCATTCCGACAGTAAACAATTTACCCGCGGCCCGTTCTTGTGTCGGTCCGTGACGATAATGCCGATAAACCCGATGCGCTTGTCCATGCAACTCCTATGTCCTGATAAAGCGTTCCCTCGGAACATTGAACATCCAACCGGGACAGAAGGCAATTTAAAATCGAAAGCGGGCCTTTCCGGCGCGAGGCGCCGCGAAGCACCGAACGCGGAATTCGGAAGTCCGAAGACAAGAATGGGAACGCCCTCCAGTCTCCAGCCTCAAGCCTTAACCCACCGCCGCTCGTAAGCTATCGTTGCCAAGTTTCCCCGTCCCGGCTAGAATCGGCGGCATGAACCCAACGATCTTTTCCCAGTCCGTCGCGGGGCGTCGCGGCGTCAGGCTGCCAAGTCTCACCCCCGATGAAGCCGCCTGCCCCCTGGATATTCCGCCCACATGCCTCGCATCGAGCCCCCCCGAGCTGCCGGAAGTCGGCGAGCTGGATGTCGTGCGTCATTTCACCAACCTTTCTCGCATGAATTTCTGTGTCGACACTCATTTTTATCCCCTGGGGTCCTGCACCATGAAGTACAACCCCAAGCTCTGCGAAAAGGTCGCGAACCTGGAAGGCTTTGCCGGGCTGCATCCCCTGTTGCCGCAACTGCCCAACGGCGAAAAACTGACGCAAGGCGCACTCGAAGTGCTCCATGAAACCGACCGCCTGCTGTGCGAGCTGTGCGGAATGGATGCCTTTACCATGCAACCCATGGCCGGTGCCCAGGGGGAGCTGACGGGGATCATGCTGATTGCGGCCTACCATCGAGACAAGGGCAATCGCAAACGCAAGGTGCTGGTGCCGGATTCCTCGCACGGCACCAACCCCGCCAGCGCGGCCATGGTGGGATTCCAGGTCGTCACCGTGCCCAGCAACGACGAGGGGTGCATGAAGCTGGACGCGTTCAGGCAAGCGCTGGACGACGAAGTCGCCGCCGTCATGATGACCTGTCCCAACACGCTGGGACTGTTCGAGAAACAGGTGCACGAGATTGCCGCGCTCGCGCATGAGTACGACGCCCTGCTCTACTACGATGGCGCCAACCTGAACGCCCTGCTCGGCCGCTGCCGACCCGGCGACCTGGGCTTCGACGTGGTCCATTTGAACCTGCACAAGACCTTTGCCACGCCCCACGGCGGTGGCGGTCCCGGCGCGGGCCCTGTCGGCGTCAAGAAGCTCCTGGAACCCTATCTGCCGGCCAGTCTGGTGACCCGGCGTTCCGACGGAAGTTTCGCACTGGATTACGACCGCCCCAAATCCATCGGCTACATTGCCCCCTTTTACGGCAATTACGCCGTGGTGCTGCGGGCCTACGCCTACATGCTGATGCTGGGGCGCGACGGACTGCGGGACGCAGCCGACCAAGCAGTGCTGAACGCCAACTACCTACGCGCCAGGCTACGATCGGCATTCGACCTTCCGTTCGACCGCACCTGCATGCACGAATGCGTATTCAGCGCCTCGCGCCAGGCTCTCAAGGGGGTCCGTGCCCTCGACATCGCCAAGGGCCTGATCGACCGGGGATTTCACCCCCCCACCGTGTATTTCCCCCTGATCGTCAAGGAAGCCATGCTGGTCGAGCCGACCGAAACCGAAGGCAAGGAAGAACTGGACCGCTTTGTCGAGGCGATGCTGGAACTCGCCGAACGCGCCGACAAGCACCCCGAGGCCTTCGAGACCCTGCCCACAACGACCGCCATTTCACGTCCGGACGAAACGCGGGCGGCGCGCGAGATGGTCTTCCGCGATTAATTCCGTGCCGGGACCGCGACGCCGATCAGTGAATCTTGTTTTCCTTGCGCCGCTTCTCGATAATCGCCTCGGACATTTCGTACGGAACGGCGTCGTAGCGTTCCAGGTGCATGGTGAACGTGCCCCGTCCCTGGGTCAGGGTGCGGATGGTGTTCGAGTAGCCGAACATTTCCGCCAGGGGCACGAACCCGTTCACAATTTTGGCGGCGCCCTTGCCCTCCATCCCCTCGATGCGCCCACGGCGCTGGCAGATCGAACTGGTGGCGGCCCCCATGAACTCCTCGGGAACGGTTACCTCCACGCTCATCACCGGCTCCAGCAATTCGGGATCGCCCTTAAGGAACAACTGGCGGAAACACTGGCGACCGGCCTCGATGAAGGCATGCTCGCTGGAGTCGACCTCGTGCGACGAGCCGTCGTACACCGTGACCTTGACGTCCACCACGGGATAGCCGGCCACGGGACCGGCTTCCAGGGCGCGGATGACACCCTTTTCCACGGCCGGAATGTATTCCGTGGGAATGTTGCCGCCCTTGACTTCGTTGACAAAGGCAAATCCGCGGCCGGGATCCTGCGGTTCCACCTTGAGGCATACATGCGCGTACTGACCGCGACCGCCGGACTGCTTGACGTGCTTGTAGGCGCCATCGGTGGGAACGGTGAGCGTCTCGCGATACGCCACTTCCGGGCGCCCGACTTCACAGTCCACCTTGAACTCGCGCCGCAGGCGGTCCACCAGTACCTCGAGATGCAGCTCGCCCATGCCGGAAATGATCGTTTCGCCGGTTTCCAGGTCCAGCGTAACGGCAAAGGTTGGATCTTCCGCGGCCAGCGTGTGCAGCGCGTTCCCCAGTTTTTCGCTGTCGTTGCGGCTCGTCGG
>CAZIUM010000213.1:0-5158 GCA_964542285.1 uncultured Lentisphaerales bacterium | reverse complement strand
CGCCGTCCCGTCGCGCTGGACGACGATTTTGGCTGGCGCATGCCGGCGGACTACCAGGCGTCGTTGTTTTTCCTGGCGCAACCGAACGCGCCGACGGGGCAAACGCATGACGTGAAACGGGTGGCCGAGTTTGCGAAACGGCTTGCCGGCGTCATGCTGGTCGATGAAGCCTACGCCGATTTTGCCGACGTGAACTGTATGGCGCTGGCCACGGAGGATGCCAACCGCAACCAGCTGGTCTCGCGCACCCTGTCCAAGTCCTTTTCGTTGGCTGGTTTGCGTCTCGGCTACGCCGTGGGGCCGCCGGAACTGATCGAAGCCATGTACAAGGTCAAGGACTCCTACAACCTGGATGCCTTGACCCAGGTGTTGGCACTGGCGGCCCTCCAGGACCTGGAGCACATGCGTGCCAATGTGAAGCGCATCCGGACGACGCGCGCCCGCTTGACGCGCGAACTTCGCCATCGCGGTTGGATTGTGCTTCCTTCGGGCGCCAATTTCGTGTTTGCCCGCCCCACCGGAATCGACGCCGCCACTTGCTTCGATCGCTTACGCAACCGAAAAATTTTTGTGCGCCACTTCCCCGGCCCACGGACGGGCGGGTTCCTGCGCATCAGCATCGGCACCGATGCCGAAATCGACCAACTGCTCGCGACCTTGACGGAGATCGACCCATGAACCGCACCGCCACCCAGACCCGCACCACCCGCGAAACCGACATCACCGTGTCGCTCAATCTCGACGGCCAGGGAACCCCCTGCGTCGACACCGGCATTCCTTTCCTCAACCACATGCTCGAACTTTTGGCGCGACACGCGCTGATCGACCTCGAAATCCAGGCCACGGGCGACCTGGATGTGGACTACCACCATACCGTCGAGGACATCGGGCTGGTGCTGGGCAACTGTCTCGCCGAGGCCCTGGGCGAGCGGCGCGGTATTCGCCGCTACGGCTCGATCCTCCTGCCGATGGATGAATCGCTGTCCCAGGTGGCCATCGACCTGGGCGGGCGGCCCTTTCTGGTGTACGAAGTGGCAAACCGCAAGCGCAAGATTCGGGACTTCGACGTGAAGTTGATCGAGGAATTCTTCCGTGCCCTGGTCACCCAGTCCCGCATGAACCTGCACATCCGCCATCTCTACGGTGACGAAGTGCATCATGCCTACGAATCGATCTTCAAGGGATTCGCGCGCGCCCTGCGCCAGGCCGTCGCCCTCGAGCCTCGCGAAACCGGCATCCCCTCCAGCAAAGGAATCATCTGATATGGCCCTGACGATCTATCCCGCCATCGACCTGCAGCAGGGGCGCTGCGTGCGCCTGCGCCAGGGACGCGCCGACGACGCCACCGTTTACGGGGACGATCCCGTCGCCATGGCCCGCCACTGGCAAGCCGAGGGTGCGCAGGCCCTGCACGTGGTTGATTTGGACGGCGCCTTCCAGGGAGCGCCCGCTCACGCCAACATCATTTCCCGCATCGCCGCGGATTTGTCGATTCCGGTACAGGTGGGCGGAGGACTGCGAAACGACGAACACGCGGACCTGATGCTGTCCGCCGGGGTGACGCGCGTGATCCTGGGAACGCGCGCCTTGGCCGACGAGGATGCCGTGGCACGCCTGGTGGCGCGATACGGCAGCGAACGCATTGCCGTGGGCATCGACGCCCGAGACGGCTGGGTGCAGGTCAAGGGATGGGTCGAAACCACCTCGGTGCGTGCCACCGACCTGGCCCGCAGGGTCGCCGATCTCGGTGTCGCTACCCTCATCTACACAGATACGGCCACTGACGGCATGCTGGCCGGCCCCAACCTGACCGCCATGGAACGCCTGTGCCGGGCGGTGACGTGCAACGTCATCGCCGCCGGCGGCGTCAGCAACAGTGACGACGTCCTGGCCCTCGGTCGCCTGGGCCTCGCCAACCTGGCCGGCGCCATTGTCGGCAAGGCGTTGTACGAGGGACGCACCCGCCTGTCGGACCTGCTGGAGGCGGCCCGGCAGGCCTGACCCACCCATGCTGAGAGTTTTTTTCCAGACAGCCGCGATCTTCGTGATCATCGGCTTCGGGTACCTGCTGCGTCGCCGCCGCGTGATCGACGCCACCTTCAACCGTCAGCTTTCGTTGCTGCTGGTGTACGTATTCTATCCGGCGTTGATCGTCACTTCGCTGTTGCGCAACTACACCTGGACCACCTTGCTGGACAACTGGCCGCTGCCGGCCGGATCTGCCATGATCCTGTTTTGCGGCTGGCTGATCGGGCGCTTTTTTCGTCCCCTGCTGCGGCGCCAAAGCCAGAGCACGCGCGCCATGTTCCATTTCCAATGCATGAGCAACAATTACTCCTTTCTTCCCATCATGCTGGCGGCCATGTTGCTGGGTTCTGACGGCGTTTCCCGCATCATTTTTTCTACCCTCGGCGCGGAGCTGATGGTCTGGACGCTCGGGGTGCAGACACTGACCGGGCGTCGCGCGCATCGCGCCGAAGTGCTACGCAATCTGTTGTCGCTGCCGATGATGGCCATGCTGACGGGAGCGCTGCTGCTGTGCTTGAACCACTATGCGGCCGGCGTCATGGAGCGGATCACGGACTCCACTGTGGGAGGAGGCCTGCGCGACATGCTTAACGCCGCCCTGTACCGCACGGGCGAAGCCACCATCCCCGTTTCGGCGGTGATCGTGGGCTCGCGCATGGCGGGCCTCGACGCCAGTCATGTTTTTTCGCGCCTGGTGGCCGGCGCCACGCTGTTACGGCTGATCGCCATTCCGGCCGTTGCCACGACCTTGATTCTGCTGCTGCCCTTCCCGTCCGAGATTCGCCCCGTGCTGTTGCTGGTGGCGGCCCAACCCTGCGCCATGGCCAGCGTATCGCTAGCCGAAGCCTACGACAGCGATGCATCCTTCGCCACGGCCACGGTGCTCACCACCCATATTTTCAGCCTGCTGACCATCCCCTTGTGGCTCGCCGCCCCCTGGTGGAACGCATAGATTCCCAGCACGAAGCCCCTTCAGCGAAGCGAACGCGCGAATTCCCCAAGCTCGTCGCTTCGCGCCGCAACGCTTGACCCCGATAGCGATCGATTGGTTTGGCTTGGGTCGCTTGACGGCTGCGCTCGCTGGACAAGCGCAAGGAAACCGGCATAATATCCGCATGCAAAAAACCGATCCCACCAAGTTGAGCGATGGGGAAATCGCCGCGGCGCTTTCCCACGATCTGAAACCCATCCAGACCGTTGCCGGGGAATTTGGACTGCGGCCGGAGGAACTGATTTCTTACGGGAAACATGTCGCCAAGGTCGATTATGCCGCCGTCATGGCCCGCATTCCGCGGCCCCGGGCGCATTACATCGATGTCACCGCCATCACCCCCACCCCGCTGGGAGAAGGCAAGACCACGACCACGCTGGGCCTGGTCCAGGGACTCGGCGCCATGGGTCGGCGCGCTTCCGGCGCCATTCGCCAGCCCAGCGGCGGCCCCACCTTCAACATTAAAGGGTCCGCGGCCGGCGGCGGACTGGCGCAATGCCTTCCGCTGGAGCCTCTCTCGCTGGGGCTGACCGGCGACATCGACAACGTCACCAACGCCAACAACCTGGCCATGGTGGCCCTCACGGCGCGCATGCAGCACGAACGCAACTACGACGATGCGCGCCTGGCGCGCAGCGGACTGAAACGCCTGGATGTCGACCCCAAACGAGTGCAAATGCGCTGGGCCATGGATTTCTGCGCCCAGTCGCTGCGCAACATCGTCATCGGTCGCGGAGGCCAGCGCGACGGCTTCGAGATGGAATCGGGCTTCATGATCTCCGTAGGAAGCGAAGTCATGGCGATCCTGGCCGTGGCGACCGGGCTGGAAGACCTGCGCCGTCGCATGGGACGCATCGTGGTGGCCCGCAATCGCTCCGGTCGTGCCGTCACGACCGCCGACCTGGAGGTGGACGGCGCCATGACGGCCTGGATGCTGCGGGCGCTCAACCCCAACCTGATGCAGACCGCCGAGGGTCAACCCATGCTGGTGCATGCCGGCCCCTTTGCCAACATCGCCGTGGGACAGAGTTCCATCCTGGCCGACCAGGTCGGCGCGCGTCTGGCGGAATATCATGTCACCGAAAGCGGCTTCGGCGCCGACATCGGGTACGAGAAATTCTGGAACATCAAATGTCCCCTGAGCGGCATGCAGCCCTCCGCCGTGGTCCTGGTGGCCACCATCCGCGCGCTCAAGCTGCACGGCGGGGGACCGGCGGTCAAGCCGGGCGTGCCATTGGATGCCTCCTACCGTGAAAACCACCCCGAGCTGGTGGAAACCGGCTGCGCCAACCTGTTGGCGCATATCGACATCATCCGCCGCAGCGGGCTGCGTCCGGTGGTCTGCCTGAACGCCTTTCACGGCGACCACGCCGAGGAAATCCTGATCGTCCGCCGCGCCGCGGAGCAGGCCGGCGCGCGCTTTGCCCTGTCCACGCACTGGGAACATGGCGGCAAAGGGGCCGAAGAACTGGCCGAAGCCGTCATCGACGCCTGCAACGACAAAGCCGAAGTGCGCCGTCCCTGGCCGGAGGGCACCCCCCTGAGCCGGCGCATCGACACCCTGGTCCGCGACATTTACGGCGGAGACGGAGTGCAATACTCGGAAAGCGCCCGGGCCACCCTGACCCGTTTGGAAGCCGACCCGGATACCGCCAACCTGCCGGTCTGCATGGCCAAAACCCAATACAGCCTGTCCCACGACCCGGCCCTGGTGGGACGGCCTCGAAACTGGACGCTCCCGATTCGCGAACTGTTGACCTTCCGGGGCGCAGGCTGGATCGTGCCGGTTGCCGGCGACATCAACCTGATGCCGGGAACGGGTTCCAACCCCGCGTATCGACGCATTGACGTCGAAACGAAAACCGGGCAGGTCACGGGATTGTTTTAAGTCTGGAATCCAGAAGTCAGGAATCCGTTTGTCGGCTTTTTCACAGGCAACGGAGCGCCATTATATTCAGCCAAGGAAAAACAATGATCGTTGCGCATCAGGGTGCCTCTCAAGACGCTCCGGGAAACACAATCCCTGCCTTTAAGCTTGCATGGGAGCAAGGCGCCGACGCCATTGAAGGCGATTTCCACCTGACCCAGGACGGTTATATCGTATGTATTCATGATGGCAACACGGAAAGAGTATCGCAT
>CAZIUM010000212.1:0-5162 GCA_964542285.1 uncultured Lentisphaerales bacterium | reverse complement strand
TACCACGATGCGTGCATGCGGATGTCCGTTTTCAACCAGAACCAGCCCGGCGGCAGCGCGAAGGGAACTCGTCACGGCAAAAACCAGGAGGAGAGGAAGGAGTGTCTTGGTCGGCATGATGATCCTTTCAAAAAGGGGGGGCAATCCAAAATTCCAGAGTTAATATATAGCGGAGCCGTTACTTTCTGCCGATCTTTCATCCGTCCAAGCGCTCCAGGAAGTCTTTGGGAAGTCGGGCCTTGTGGACGTGGGCGAGGCCGAAGGGGTCGGCGTTGTAGATCACGTGGCGGTTGTCGGCCGTGAAATAGGCGTGCACATGCGAACAGGCGGGGCCGCCGCCCTGGCTGCCGCAATCCCTGACCAGCGTGGCGTATTTGCCCGTTTTCCAGGCCCCGACCACGATTTCGACCGGTCCGGGAAGTCCATGCCGCAGCGATTCGGCCACGAAGTAACGACCGCAGCGGGAGCAGGAGGCGTGGTTGAACAGGTGTTCCGGAGCGGGAAAGGGCTCCGGCGCTTCGCCGGGACCAACGGCGATCATGTTTCCCGCCGGATGGCGTCGATCTTGAACGGGCGGGTGTCCTCGTTCGGAAAAAGCGCGCGATTCGCCGGGAACGTGGACGGGGGTGGCGATGCGTCCGGTGTCCCCCATCCAGGTGGCATGACCGGTCGTGGGGGCGGTGTCGGGCTCGCCGATTTTCAGGGGACGGAGATTACGCCCGTTGATGTCGAGGAGGAAATGGGTCGCGCCGGGGTGTTCCGTTTGTTCCTGGCGACGGCGTCCGTAGCGGTCCGTGCGCAGTCCCCGGTTGCGCTGGATCAGGATATCGCGTCCTGTGACGGGGTCGATCTGCACGTGACCCAGCGCATCGGGCGAGCGGAAGATCGTGCGCACTCTGCCGTTACGCAGGTCCACGCGCAGCAGCTCGCTCTGGCCGTCGGCCCCGCGCCGCATCGCCAGCAGCTTGCGGAAATCCGGCGTGACCGACCAGAGAGTCACCGCCAGGGCCAGGGGCCAGTGGGTGAGCACGATGCGTTTCTCGAGGGTGGCCAGGTCGACGCAGATCAGTTCGCCGTTGTGGCGCAGATAGAAGAGCCGGCCGCTCCAGGGGCTCGTCGCGATCCAGGAGTTGGCGATATCCGTGTCGATCGAGGCGATCCGCAGCCGCTCCAGGTCCGCGACGCAAAGCTCGGTCGGGGGCTGGCGCGGATCGGCGTGAACAGCGCGCAGGTAGCCGATGCGTTTGCCGTCCGGCGTGGTATGCGGTTGTTCGAAATAGATGTTGATGTTGTGCAGAGCGCTTGCGGTGAGACGGCAGATGGCCGCGCCGCTGACGGGGTCGGGCGCCAGGTCGCAGGCTTCCGCTTTCCATTGAATGGCCATAAAAGTTCCTCGTGAACCATTCCATCAGAAACGTTCCCGGATGTCGATCCCGGATGCCGGGACTGGGCTTTCGCGTCGTCAAGGTTTCACCTCAAGGTTGTCACCAAGGTTTTCGCAGGGAGTATTCTTGACTCGCTTTGGGAGAACGGGTAGTGTGCTGGCCAGATTGTCGAGTATTGATTTCTCGAACCCAACGAGGATACGAAGCATGGAACGCTACATTGCGATCGATGGCGTCTGCGCCTGGCCCAACCTGACGTTGCTGCCAAACGGGGAGACGATCGCCACGATTTTCAACCAGCCCTGCCACGGCAAATGGGAAGGCGATGTGGAGTGTTGGTCCAGCCGGGACGGAAGATTCTGGGAGCGCCGTGGGGTGCCGGCACCGCATGAGCCGGAGACCAACCGGATGAATGTGGCCGCGGGGCTGGCGAAAAACGGCGACCTGCTGGTAATCGCCTCGGGTTGGATCTCCCGTCCGCCCCGGCCCGATCCGGTGCCCGTCTTCCCTCATGATTCCTACGATCCGCCCGAAGGCGGAAGGTTCGAGACGCATCGCAAGGTCATCCCCTCCTGGGTCTGCCGGTCCGTCGATCGGGGTAAAACTTGGACCCGGGCGGAAACCGTATCCCTGCCGGAAGAAGCCGATTACTTCGTGCCCTTCGGCGATATTCATGCCGGCGCGGAGGGAATTCTCGGCACGACCTGCTACGGCACGAGCGGTGTGTGGTTCGTGGCCAGTCGCGACGACGGCAAAACCTGGCCCGAACACCAGCGAATTGCAGAGAAATACAACGAAACCAGCCTGCTGTATCTTGGCGATGGAAACTGGCTGGCCGCGGCGCGACCGGTGGATAAAAATGGCATGGGACTTTTTCGCTCGACGGACAATGGCGCGACCTGGGCGTTCGAATGTCGGCTGTCGTTGCCGATGCAGCATCCGGGCCATCTGCTGAGGCTGTCCGACGGACGCATTCTTTTCAGTTGCGGCCTGCGCAATCCGGGGTCTCATGGCGTCAGTGCGCGGCTCAGCGAGGATGAGGGCCACACCTGGGGGCCGGCCTTTCCCCTTGTGGCCTACCAGCGGCCCGCCGACGGCGGATACCCTTCGAGCAGCCAACGGGCGGATGGCGTCATCGTCACCGCCTACTACTGCGCGCAGACGCCGTCGCACGAGCGCTATCACATGGGCGTGGTGCTGTGGCGTCCGGACGAAATCGGTTAGGATCGGGGCGCTTTCGGCGCCGGGCGCCGGACCGCCGAATTTAGAAGAGAGTCGTCAACTCATGGCGCAGGGGGGGGCGGTGCGAGGAGGGCATACAGGAACCCGCGGCGGAACAAGCCGCCCACTTCGTCGGGGTGGTTCAATACCCGGATGGCAATGGTGTTGCGTTCGCCGGGGCGCAGAAGGTTGCCGACCGGCAGGGAGAGTCCCTCGGTCGAGGCGCGCGACCACCAGAGAAGCTCCTCGCGATGGCCGGCAAAGTCGCCGTTGACCCATACCCAACCCTCGTTGAGGATGCCGCCGAGGTAGAGCGCCAGGTCCCTGCCCTCGTAGGAGGCTGGGACCTCGAGTTCCGTCCGGTACCACACATATCCATCCGCATGGTAGCCACGCTTGTTTAGAAGCGGCTCCTGCTGTTCGAGCAGGAAATACGTGTTTCGCGTTTCCCACTCGGTATCGTCATGGACGGGAAGATACCAGCGGGTAATGACCCCTTCGTTGAAGGGGTCGCGGCGGAATTTCATCTCGAGCGGCAGCGCGGCGACGAGTTCCCCTTCGCGTCCGTCGGTTTTGGCCGCGAGTTGGCGGAAATGGGCGGCCCTGCCATCGGCGAAGAAACGCCGGCCTCGGTCGCAGGGTGAAATAAAGAACGAATAGATGGCGTGCAGTTCATGCTTGATCTCGGCCATGCGCTCCGCCGCTTCGGCCGCCGCGGCATAGTCCATACGCTTTTCCGCGTCGTTCATCGCGGCATAGGACTCCAGGTTTTCCACAATCAAGGAAAAGGCGGCAAGGCGTTCGCGTTGGGCGGGGGTTGTTTCCGCGCGCAGCGCCTCCTCGACATGCGGACGGATCGAACGTGTGAACTCCAGCGTGTAAAGGTGGCTGACCAGCCAATCTTCATGGGCCTGCATGTCGGATTCGACCAGCACCCGTTCGCAGGCATCCCACCAGGCGCGCACGTGGGGGCCGGCGGAGGGGCCGAAGAAGGTGGTGTAGAACTCCTCCTTGAGTGCGTCCACATCGGTGTGGGCGTTCCAGAGCAGTTTGGCCGTGACATAGTAGCTGATCCAGGTCTGCATGAAGGCCTTACGTCCTTCCCGGTTCATTCCCTTGATGTCCAGGTTCTTGTAGAGCGGCACGTTGACTGCCATGTTGGCCGCGTCGCGCTCCGGCAGGAAGAAACCGGTGAGGAATCCCGGGTTGTAGTCGTAAATCCAGAGGTGGGGCGTTTGTTCGCGGTATTGCCGCAGGATTTCCATGGTTTGGCGTCGTCGCCACAGCGTGGTGTCGCCGGCATGCATCACATCGGAAGAAATCGGGGCAACCTGGACGGCCATGTTCGGTTCGAACGACACCCCCTGCGGCGGGAACAGGCGCAGCGAGTAGGCCATGGTGCTGATGAACTTGTCGGGGAATTCCCGTGCCAGCCTGGCGGCAAAGGCGTAATATTCTTCGCTGTTGGAGGGACGGTCCAGGTAGCCATAGCGTGGATACCGAAAGTTGAGCGACTGTTTGCGGCAATCGTCGCAAAAACAGTAGGGCATGCCGTCCGGCGGGCTGATGCCAATGCCATGCGGCTCCACACGAACGGGGCTTTCCGCGCCGGCGAAGGCGCGCTTGAGGTTGCGAACCCCCTCCCGGAACATTTCTTCGTTGGAAAGGCACAACATGCGACCGCCCCGTTGGCCGTCGCGGCCCATGGCAAAAAACTCGGGATGGGTTTCGGCGTAGGTTTTGGGCGGAACCAGGCGTGGCGCCAGCGAACCGTCGCCGCCGACCGGATACAATCGGCTGGGCGTAAAGCCGACCTTGGCACTCCAAGCGTGATACAACTGGCGTTCTTCTCGCGAAGTTGCCACCCAGCCGGACAGCCAGATGAGGCGCACCGCGAAATCGGGTCGGCTTGCGATGTCCAGCGCCGGAACGACCACGGTGGGCTTTTCGGGCACGATTTCGCCCCAATCCCCGGGAAAATAAAAGCGGCAGCCCAGCTTTTCGAGCAGCGCATAGGCCGCGAAAAGGGTGCCCCGATAGGGACCGTCATTGTTGCCGGCCACCAGCAATGTCATGTCGTCGAGGGTCCGCAGCAGGTAGCCCTCCTCCTCGAAGACTTCTGGGCGCACCGACGGGTCGAAGCCTCTGGGAACCGCTTGTCCCTTGGCGCGTGCGGTGTGCCCCACGTGCACCACCGCCGTCCCTGCCGCCGGGTCGGGGTCCTGGCCTTCGACGACGATCGGCAGTCGGGCGCCGCTCATCTTTTCGAGGTATGTTTGCAAGGCCTCGGCGGCTTGCCGCGAAAGTTTCGCGTTGGCTTCCACCACCAGCGTGGCGTTGGGCAGGCCGTCGCGCACCAGGGTCAGAGCGCCGACGACAGGTTCCGCGGTGGAGGGCGACGGCACCATGCCGCCGAGCAAAAGTACGATACAAGCGGGGAGGGTTCGCGCCGCAAGGCGATGTCGTATCATGGTATGGCTTTCGTTTCCGGTTTCTTAAAGGGTAACCGTTCACGGCGTCTCTTTGCTCGCGTTTCCGCCCGCCGCATGCGGAACC
>CAZIUM010000211.1:0-5178 GCA_964542285.1 uncultured Lentisphaerales bacterium | reverse complement strand
ATCCGCGGGCCATTCCGGCCGTGGTCTTCACCTCGCCGGAGCTGGCCTGGACGGGACTCGGTGCACGGGAGGCGGTCGCGCAGGGTCTGGAGATCGCGGTGTCCACCTTTCCCTGGGCGGCCTCCGGCCGCGCGGCGACCCTGGGGGAAAAAGAGGGCATCACCAAGCTGATCGTGGAGAAAAAGAGCGGTCGCGTGCTGGGGGTCGGCCTGGTGGGAAGCGGCGCCGGCGAGCTGATTGCCGAGGCGACGCTGGCGATCGAAATGGGAGCGGTGGCCGAAGACTTGGCGCTGACGATCCATGCCCATCCGACACTGAGCGAAACGGTGATGGAGGCGGCCGAAGCGGCATCGGGACAGGCCACGCATTTTCTCAAAAAAGCCCCCTGACCGGGTGATGCCGCCTTCAAGGCTGCGACCACCGGGCTATTCCCCGTGCCCATCGATCCACGGAACCGTCCATCCGGAACGTCACCGTGCCTTACGGAGTCAACGCCAGTTCACTCGGAGCGGAGGGGGTATGCACGTTTATTCATGACTTTACGGGGGACAGGAAGAAACCGGCAGGGAAATTTTTGGATCCTGGGCCCGGCTGAAGCGTCCCCTTCGAAAAATTAACGTTTGAATGTACAACCGGGCAAGGTTGGTCTACTATTTGCTTTTCCTGTGGACAGCCCGTCATGGACTGGATCGACGTGGCCAAAAGCGAGGACAAAAAGATGAGAATTATTTCAAAAACAACCGGGATGGCCCTGTGGCTGGGGCTGTTGCTGGCCGGTCTCATGGGCTGCGACAGCAACGATCACCTCACCGGCAATGAAATGTACATTACGCCGGCGTCGCACACTTTCAAAAGTGCGGACGACAAGGTTGTAACGCTCAGTGTGCAGGGCGCCAAGCCCCCGATGCGCTGGAGCGTTAGCGATCCGAACATGGGGTCCATCACCGGGGTTCCCTCGGGATCGAACGCGACCCATATCGTGGCGGCCAACTACGAACGCCGGGATGACGTCGCCGGCATCAACACCGTCATTGTCACCGATGCGCGCGGATGGAAGGCTTCATCCGTCATGAACGTGCCGCAGCGCGTCATTGCGCCGGAACCCGACCCCGAAAACGAATAAGACATCAACTGGGAGCTTCTATCTTGAGTATGGAAATCTGGCATGGCGCCAAGGCCTATTTCCCTTTTCGTCTGAGCCAACTGGAGTCGGCATTAAACGCCGCCCTGCCACAGTCCGACCCGTTGCGCCTGCAGGCCGATTTCGTTTACCTGCTGGACCTGGCCCGGCCGTTGGACGATGTAACCCGCGAGCGGGCGGCGGCCCTGTTGGGCGCCCGTGCCGCGCCTCCCCCGGACGGAGGGTTTGTGGTGACGCCCCGCAAGGGCACCATCTCGCCCTGGTCTTCCAAGGCCACCGGTATTTTCGCCAACTGCGGGCTCGGCGCGATACGCCGCATCGAGCGCGGGGTGCGTTACATGGCGAGCGATGCCGCCGGTCGCAGCCTGTCCCCCAGGGAGCTCGGTCCGGGACTGGAACGGTTGCACGACCGCATGGTGGAAGGCATTTACGAAGACGTGTCGGATTTCTTCGATTCGACGCCTCCCGCGCCGGGACGGGTTTTCGATGTTCTGAAACGCGGACGGAAAGCCATTGACGAAGCCAACACCTCCATGGGACTGGCCCTCAGCGATGACGAAGTCGAGTACCTGGCCGCCGCCTACCGGCGCGAGGGACGCAACCCCACGGATACGGAGCTGGTGATGTTCGGCCAGGTGAATTCCGAACATTGCCGCCACAAGATTTTCAATGCCCACTGGATTATCGACGGACAGGCGCGCGAAATGAGTCTTTTCGACATGATTCGCAACACCCATGCCTGCAGTCCGGACGGCACCCTTTCGGCCTACCGCGACAATGCGGCCGTCCTGGAAGGACACCGGTTCGAGGTTTTCGAGATGGCGCCGGAAAACCAGACCTACCGGTTCCGCGAGGAGCAGTCCGACCTGGTCATCAAGGTGGAGACCCACAATCATCCCACGGCCATTGCACCCTTTCCCGGTGCCGCCACCGGCGTCGGGGGCGAAATCCGCGACGAAAGCGCCACCGGGCGCGGAGGACGCAGCAAGGCCGGCTTGAACGGGTTGATCCTTTCCAACCTCCACATTCCGAATTTCATCATGCCCTGGGAGCAGACGGACCGGTCTTTCCCCGCACACCTGGCCAGTCCGCTCGAAATTCTGATCGAGGCGCCCATCGGCGGCGCCGCTTTCGGCAATGAATTCGGCCGCCCGCAAATCTGCGGGTTTCTGAGAACGTACGAGGAGCGCGTCTCCGATGTGGCCCGCGGCTATCACAAACCCATCATGCTGGCGGGCGGCATGGGCGCCATTCACAGGGATTTCGTGCAGAAGCAGGAAGTCACCCCCGGAGCATTGATCGTCCAGATCGGGGGGCCGGCCATGCGTATCGGCCTGGGGGGCGGCGCGGCCTCCTCGATGGCCACCGGCAGCAATGACGAAAACCTGGACTTCGATTCCGTGCAGCGCGGTAATGCCGAAATGCAGCGGAGGGCACAACAGGTGATCGACTTCTGCGTCGCCCTCGGCCAGGACAATCCCATCCTGGCGATTCACGACATTGGCGCAGGCGGACTGTCCAACGCCTGCCCCGAGCTGGTCGAACAGCATGGGGCCACATTCCAGTTGCGCGCCGTCCACAACGAAGAACTCTCCATGAACCCCATGGAGATCTGGTGCTGCGAGGCGCAGGAACGCTATGTCCTGGCGATCCGTCCGGAGCACCGCGAACGCTTTGCGGCCATCTGCGCCCGTGAACGCTGCCCCGTGGCCTTTATCGGCGTGACACGCGACGACCGCCGGCTCGTGCTGGAGGATGCGCATTTCGACGACCGTCCCATCGACATGGACATTGGCGTGCTGCTGGGAAAGCCGCCGCGCATGACACGCGACGTCACGCACCTGGAGGCCCCGCCAAGGGAACTGGACCTGGAGGGCATTTCCCCCGCCGACGCCCTGGAACGCATCCTGCGTCTTCCCTCGGTGGCCTCCAAGAATTTCCTGATTGCCATCGCCGACCGCAGTGTCACGGGCCTGGTGCATCGAGATCAGATGGTGGGGCCCTATCAATTGCCCCTGGCCGATTGCGGCGTCACCGTCAGCGGCTATCGCGCCACCAGCGGCGAAGCCATGGCCATGGGCGAGCGCACGCCCCTGGCCGTGATCGACGCTCCATCCTCGGGGCGCATGGCGGTGGGCGAAGCCCTCACCAACCTCGCCGGCAACGCGATCGGACCGATCGGACAAGTCAAGCTTTCCGCCAACTGGATGTGCGCATGCGGCGAAATCGGCGAAGACGCGAAACTCTACGATACCGTCCAGGCAGTGGGCATGGAACTCTGCCCGCAACTGGGGCTGTCCATCCCGGTAGGCAAGGATTCCCTCTCGATGCGCACCCTCTGGCAGGACGATCGGCAGCGTGAGCACCGACAACTGGCGCCGCTGAGCCTGGTCGTCAGTGCCTTCGCCCCCGTGACCGATGTCCGTCTCACCCTGACGCCGGACCTTAAACCGGGAGCATCGCAACTGCTGTTGATCGACCTGGGACACGGCCGCAACCGGCTGGGTGGCGGGGCCTTGGCCCAGGTGTACAATCAAACCGGCACGGTTGCGCCCGATCTCGACGACCCCCGACGGATGCGCTCCTTCTTCGCCGCCATGCAGGAACTGGTGTCCGAACGTTTGTTGCTGGCCTATCACGACCGTTCAGACGGCGGAGCGGCCGTAACCCTGGCGGAAATGGCCTTTGGAGGCCACCGCGGACTCGACGCCGACCTGCCGGGAGACCCCGACAATCCCCTCCCGTCGCTTTTCAACGAGGAACTCGGCGCGGTGCTGCAGGTGGCCAACACCCGGATCGACAGAGTGCGAGAGGTCCTGGCGCGCCACGGACTGGGCGAAATCGCGCATGTGCTGGGCCGGACGCGCGACGACCTGGAAATCAACCTCAAGGTCGGAGGAACGATCTGCGTCTCCGCGGAAGTCACGGCACTACGTTCCATCTGGAGCGAATTGAGCTACCAGATGCAGAGCCTGCGCGACAATCCCGACTGCGCAAGGCAGGAATTCGAACGGGCGTCCCAGGACATCGCTCCCGGCATGCGCTTCAACCTCACCTTCGACCCCGAGACCCGGGCCCCCTCCATCGCGGTCAAACAGCCCCCCAGGATCGCGATCGTGCGAGAACAGGGCGTCAACGGGCACGTGGAAATGGCCGCGGCCCTGACACTGGCGGGATGCGAATCCGTCGACCTGCACATGACGGACCTGCAGGAGGGACGAATCTCGTTGTCGGACTTCGCGGGCCTCGTGGCCTGCGGGGGCTTTTCCTACGGGGATGTCCTGGGCGCCGGCTCCGGCTGGGCACGCAGCATTCTGTATAGCCCGCGCATGGCCGAAGCCTTCGCGACCTTCTTCGCGCGTCCCGACACCTTCGCCCTGGGCGTCTGCAACGGCTGCCAGATGCTCTCCCAATTGCAGGAGATCATCCCCGGCGCGGAACACTGGCCGCGTTTCGAACGCAACCGCAGCGAACAATTCGAAGCCCGCTTCGTCACCGTCGAAGTCCTTCCGTCTCCCTCCATCCTGATGAAAGACATGATCGGATCGCGCCTGCCGGTCGTCATCTCCCACGGGGAGGGCTATGCCGCTTTCGAAAGCACCGCACAGCGGGAGGCTTTGCAGCAGGCCAATCTGGCAACCCTGCGATACGTGGACGGCACGGGCTCGGCCACCGAAGCCTACCCGCTCAATCCGAACGGCTCCCCCGGCGGACTGACCGGACTCACCACGACCGACGGACGCGTCACGATCATGATGCCCCACCCGGAACGCGGGTTCCGATCGGTGCAACTGTCCTACCGGCCACGCGACCTCTTCACAGGAGAAGCGGGTCCCTGGATGCGGATGTTCCGCAACGCCCGCGATTTCGCGGCGGCCAACGCGCGACGCTGACGCCGCGTCGGCTCCAGCCGGGCGCCCCGGAAGCCGTCCGGCAGGAAGAAGTTGATCGCCAGGCGTCCGGCAAGGCGGGTCTCCACTCTCGTCAACCGATTTTCCTTTCCCACCCACACACTCACACACCCACACGCCCTTCCG
>CAZIUM010000210.1:0-5192 GCA_964542285.1 uncultured Lentisphaerales bacterium | reverse complement strand
GGTAGAGAAATTGAAGGAGTGAGATCAGCGAGGTCTTGCCCACGTTGTTGGGGCCGACCAGGTGGACGGGGCTGTCGATTTCGATTTCGGCAAAATCGAACTTTCCGCAGTGCAGGGCAACGATTCGGTACGGGCCGTAACGTGAATTCATGACGCGGTTTCCTCCCGGTCGTCCGTCTCCGGGGCCGCGGACTCTGAAGGAGACGATTGGGCCGCCATGTCGAGACACAGGTCCAGGAAACGGTAGATCGGCGTCTCGAAGCAGAACGTAGCGCTGTCCAGGCGGCGCGTGAACCCGAGACGTTCCATGGTGCGCACGATGGTGGCCAGGTCCTCCGGGGTGCTGACGCCCGCCTCCCGCATGTAGGTTTGATAGCGTTCGCCCTGCAGGTGCGGGAGGTCCGCGTAGGTGAAGCGGCGCGTCATCACGGTTTCCTCCACGGGTTCGCCCCGGTCCGACAAAAATTCGACCAGGATAAACATGAATACCGCGATCCGTGCCGAAAGTTCGGTGAAATTCGAGCGGTCCAGGAAATAAAAGAAATCCCGGGGATGATGGGCCAGCTTGAATCCGAGCTTCGCGAAAAGCGGCTCGAAGGCGGATTCGTGTCGTTTCAACGCGTGGTACATCTCGCCATCCTTCATGGCGAGATGTTTCCCGCGTCGGAGGGCTTCGAAGACCTCCGCCAGGTGCGGCAGGTCGGGTGCCGTGCGGGTGGGTGCGTTATCCTGCATGGGTCGATTTCCTGTTGGGCGACATCGTTCTGGCGTCCTGGGGGGCGGCTCGATCGAGATTCATCGGGTGTGCCACCAGCGTTACACCCCACAAATCGTATTCGTTGGCTTCCGCGCCGAACGCTACGGTTCCGTAGCGGCCAGAGTGGATGCGGCCGTAGAGTCGCAGCATGGCGTCCAGCGGACCTTGCGGGTAGGCCGCCGCAAGCCAGACCAGGGCGTCGGGAATGGGCAGCGCGGCGTCGAGGCGCCGATCGAAATCTTCCGGAGGGATATGTTCCCGTGCCGGCGTGGAGTCGTCTTCCCGGATCGGACGCGGGCGCGACGGGACGTAGCCCCGGAGCGACAGGATGTATGCTTCCATGGCGGCGTCGCTGAACAGTCCCTGTTGCTGCCAGTTGCAGATGCCCAGCCGGCGGGACAGGTCCATGCGCGCAAGCCCCTGCTTGCCCAGGCATTCGAGCGCGTGGGAGGCGCCGCGCGCCAGGGCGTTCTCGCGCCGCAGCTCCTCGTACAGCGGGGCGATCTCCCGGATGCTTTCGCGAAAATCCAGCACCACATCCTGGCGGAGCCGCCGGATTCGCGCGCGCTCCATCTCGACCGCCGGCGCGACGGCGCCGTCGGTCTGAAAAACGGCTTCCGCTTCTTCCAGGATTCGCTCCATGCCGTCGAGCGAGGCATCCATGGCTTTTTGCGTGTCGATCATGTCGCGTAACGGCACCAGGTAGCGGGTCCAGAGCCGGTTGATGATGTCATACCGTTGCAGGGGGGGAATCCGGTCCTGGTTGGATTTCACGCGCAGGGCCGTGGCCACGACCTCATCGCGGTTGCGGCGGGAGTCGTGTCGCATCCGCTCGACATGCTCGGTGGTGTCGTTCAGGGCGCGAACCATGCGGTCCCCGTTACGGTCAACGGTTGCCTGGCCGATTTCCGCGGCCAGGCTGTCCATGGCGGTAAAGTATCCCCGGATCACCTCCACGCTGGTCAGGCGGTATTCGCGCAGCAGGCTGCTCATCAGCTCCGCGAAGGGACGGGTCATCTCGTATTGCGCCGTGGCCTGCGGGGCGTAGTCGATGAACCCGAGGTCGCGCAGCCGGTCCACGAGATAATGCGTCGAGGGACCGCCTTCGACGGCAAATTCCCGGACGAGCCGCAGCAACTCGGCCTCGGTGATGCCGTCCCGATGCGGGTACAGCTCGACCAGCAGCTTGTGGTGATCCGCCGCGAAGCGGAAAAAAGTCTGTGGATTAACGGTGGCCAAGGGTTGGGCTCGTGTTACAACTCGAAAGGGGGCATACAGCGATCGCGGTCGGCATTCCTTCTCATGCCGTCGCCAGACGGGTTACGTCCTCCAGCAGCGCCTGCGCGCGGGCCAGGGTCTCCGGGGTTTCGTCCGGGGTGTTCCATGCGGCGGCCAGTTCCCGCGCGAGTCTCCGGTGAGCGTCGTCGGCCCGGTCCGGCAGTGTCGCGTCCTTCGCATCATAGAGAGCCATCAGCGTTGCATGCGCATTGTGCAGGGCCGCGACACGATGGGGCCGGGCCTGCGCATGCAGTCCAATGTCGTCGAGGGCCGCGGCGGCTTTTCGCTCGGCTTCCCCTTCCTCCCAGACGCGTCGCGCGGCCATACGGTTCAAAGTCGTGGCGGCGGGGGGGTCGCCGCCCATCGGAGTATAGCCTTTTTCGGCGTGCAGGGCGGACAGTCCCGGCGCGAGCGACACAATGCCCAGCGCCTGCAACTGCTGCAGCATGGCGGCCATTTCGGGGGTCAGCACCTGGGCGCTGGAGCCCAGGGCGCTTGCCGCGGCCGCGCGCAAGGCCGGCAGGTTGGCGCCGGGACGGGCAATGACCAGGTAGGCGCCGGTTGCGGGCTGGTGCTCGACGGCCAGGATGCCGTCGGCGTGCTCCGTGACGATTTCTTCGAGGCGCTGCGCCGGAGGAACCGCTTGCGGAGCCATGGCTTCGGGAGTCGGCGCGGGCAGAGGTTCGCCGCCGATAAGAGCGCCGACACGCTCCGCAAAGGCCTGCCGCCCGCCTTCGGTGCGCAGAGAAGGCTCGAATGCCTTGCCGTCGAGCACCGCGTCGGAGAGCGCGCGCTTGTAATCCAGTTTTCCGATCATGTTGGATTCGATCGACGATTCCGTCACGAGATTGATCACCTGGACGCCGCGGGGCTGGTGTTTGCGCCAGGCGCGCGCAATCCGTTGTTCGAGTCGGGCCGGGTTCCAGGGCAGATCGAGATTGATGACGGTATTGGCGGCTTGCAGGTTCAATCCCGTTCCGCCGGATTCCGACGAGAGGAACAGGCGACAGGCGGGGTTCTGCTTGAAACGACGGATCTCCACGCGCCGCCTGGGTTGGGGAATGCTGCCGGTGTGCTCCGCGAACCCAATGCCTTTCTCCACAAGCAGTTCCTTTACCAGGTCCAGCATGCGCACCCATTCCGAGAACACGATGACCTTGGCCGTCTCGTCGGCAAGTACTTCGTCGAGGATGTTTTCGAGCTCGTCGAGCTTGGGGCAGTCGCGGCAATCCCGGTCGAGAATGTAGGGGGTGTCGCAGATCATGCGCATGCAGGCGAGGAGAAGTTGCAGGCGTTCGAATTCCTGGCGGGTCAGCGGCCGGCGTTTGAGAATGGCTGCCAGTTTGGCGGCTTCCGTCTCGTACTCTCCATAGCGCAAGCGCTGCTCCTTCGTCATGGGCACGAAAAAGTTCTTGTCGGTGCGCGGCGGCAGGTCGTCTTCGACATCGTGTTTGCGACGGCGCAACATGACTTGCGAAACGCGGCGGTGCAACCCCTCGAGATTCCTGGGGCGCAGGGAGCCGTCCTCGATCTTTTCCATGTATTCGCGTTGAAACCGGAACAGCGAGCCGAAGAGGTGCGGGTCCACGAATTCGACCAGCGAATAAAGTTCTTCGATACGGTTCTCGAGGGGCGTTCCGGTCAGCACGAATGCGTAGGGGCTTCGCAGGCGCTTGATGGTCTTGGCCGTGCGGGTGGGCCAGTTCTTGATGCGCTGGGCTTCGTCGAGAATGACGAGGTCCGGCACCATCAACCGGTTGATCTCGTCGACGTCGTTACGGACCTGTTCGTAGTTGCACAGGGTCCAGAAGCGGTCTTCCGCATACAGGCGCAGACGCGCGGAACGATGCCCGAAAACCAGGCTTGCCTGAAGGCCGGTAAAATGCTCGATCTGTTCCTCCCATTCCGCCTTGAGCGAAGCGGGCGAAACCACCAGGACACGACGCACCTTGCCGTATTGTCGCAGCAGTTCGGCGGCGGCAATGGCCTGGACCGTTTTGCCGAGACCCATGTCGTCCGCCAGCAACGCCCGACCTGAAAAGGCGAGATGCAGCATGCCTTGTTTTTGATAAGGATAGAGCGGGTGGCGCAGCGGGTCGTCGGAACGGCGACCGGCGGCGAGGTCGGCATCGAAACGCCCACGCAGCGTGCGCAGCATGGCCGCTTCACGTTCGCGCGACAACCAGTAGGGAGCTTCGCGCGACAACCGCAGCCGCGCTTTCGCGGGTGCGGACATTTTGCTTCGCGCGGACTCCAGGGCCGTCCAGACCCGCATCGCTGTGTCCACGGCCGCTCCATCCGAATCGAACCAATCGTTCAGGCGGGAGTCCAGGGAGGCCAGTCTTCGTGCGGGTCGCATGCAACGCAACCGGGGAGGCGACTCGCGGGTGTCGAAGAAAATTTCGTAGGTGTCGGGGCCTTGGACGGCGGCCGCCGCGAAGCGCCGTTTCCCGCGCCGGAGCAGTCCTTGCAAAACCCGTTCGATATGCTTACAGGTTCCCAGCCGATTCATGCGGTGGTCCTGGCACGAACAGGTGTTGAGCGGTTCGGTCAAACTGCGTATTTCGACCCGGTAAGGTTCCTTCCATTGCGACGACTCGACCTCGAACAGGCCGTAATAGACGTTTTTTCCGCTCTCGCGGCAGGTGACGCGCGCTTTTTCCCGTGCGGCGCCCTCACGCCGCAGTTGGATGCTTTCGGCGTCCGTCGGCAAAGTGGAAGAACGAGACGTACGCTGGCGTACGACCGGAGCCTTGCGGCCCTTGCGACTTGAGCGTTGCGGGGTTCTTTTGGTCTTTTGTGCGGTGGGCATGGTGTGGGTCCACTAAGGTTCAATTCAACGTACGTTGGTCCATGAGTTGCGGGACGAGGAATTACGTCGGCCAGGTCTCGTGGCAAAGACTTACCCCCCGTGGCGGCAGCCATGATTTTGAAGCGCCTTTTTGAATGTTCATCTTGCCGAATTCCGCGAAGCTTGACAAGATGCGAAAATACTCGTTGGCAGTGAAGGGCGCGCTTTACCGTGAAGTTTTCTTGTTCCCGCGCATGCGCCGGAAGGGTACTGAGGCCCTTCAGCGACGCGCGCGGGTTACTCGCTAGACCCGGCCATCGGAAAATGCACCACCCTGAGGCATGATTTCTTCCGGCGCATGGGGCG
>CAZIUM010000209.1:0-5222 GCA_964542285.1 uncultured Lentisphaerales bacterium | reverse complement strand
CCGCGGGGCCAGGCGCGGCGAATGCATCGAGAAGACCAGGTTGATTTCCGCGTGTCGTTGCCCTGCCTGGCGGAAGACATGTTCGACGCAACCGAGAAATTCTCCCACCCTGACTTTCATTCCCAGTTCCTCGCGCATCTCGCGAACCAGGGCCATGGCGGCCTTTTCCCCGAATTCGACATGTCCGCCGGGCAGGTACAGATTGCCCGCTTTGCGGGATCGGCACAGCAGAAGATGGTCTTCCACCAGGCAGACTCCGCGCGCGACCACTTCGATGGCAGGGGAAGGCTTTGGAGGCGGATTCATTTCGGGGAAACGCAAGGAAATGTCTCGGGCTGAATTTGTCCGGCGCGAGCCAGTGCCAGTGCCTCGACGCTTTGAATTTCGGCGAATCCCTGGGAACTGACGGGATTCAATCCCGTGCTGGCTTCCATCGAGGAATCCTCTTCGTTGTAAATCGAGGCCTTGCAGTCGGTCAGCGATTCGAAAAGAACGTTGCCCTTGTAGAGCGAAACCGTAACGATTCCGCTGGCATGGCGAGCCAGTGTTGCGACGGCCGCTTTGGCCGCTTGCGTGGCCGGATCGTAATACCGTCCGTCGTAAATCTGGTCCGCGATCAGACGCGAAAGCTGCGCGAACAACTGCGTGGCGCGACGGTCCATGACGGCCTGGTAGAGGAAGCGCAGGCTAGCGCCCAGCAGTTCCATGCCGGGTGCTTCATAGACTCCGCGACTCTTGGTGCCCACGATGCGGTTTTCGAGTGCATGCTTCATGCCGATGCCGTTGCGACCGCCGATGTCGTTGGCCAGTTGCATCGCTTCGATGGGGGTGACATCCCGTCCGTCAATGGCAACCGCGCGGCCGCGTTCGAAGCGTGCGCTGAACGATTCGAGCCGGTCCGGAGCGTCGGCGGGCCAGACGCCCATGGTCGGACGCACGATGGTCATGGGGGTGCTCAAGCTTTCGAGGTCTTCGGCTTCATGCGAGAGTCCCGCCAGGTTGGAATCGGTCGAGTACTTCTTCTTGTCGCCCACGGGGGCGGGAATGCCGAAGCCGGCCAGGTATTCGGCCATTTGGGTGCGCCCGGGAAACTGTCGCAGCAAATCCGGGTCGCGCCAGGGGGCATACACCTGCATGTCCGGTGCCAGGACATTCGTGTAACGTTCAAAACGCATCTGGTCGTTGCCGCGACCCGTGGCCCCGTGGGCGAGCACCGTGCAGCCGATCCTGCGCAATTCGGGCAGTAGCCCCCGGACCGTCACGGCGCGAGCGATGCCGGTGGAATTCCAGTATCCGCCGTCATACATGGCTTGCGCCATCAGCACCTCGAAGCAGGCCTCCGCCATCGGCTCCTTGAGGTCTACAATGTGGGTCTCCACGCCGCAGGGCGCCATGCGCTTGCGCACATCGGTAATGTCCGTTTCATCCGGTTGCCCCAGGTCGGCCGTGAAACCGGTTACCTTGACATCGGCCTCAGTCAACCGCTTGGCAATGGTCCGGCTGTCCAGCCCGCCCGAAACGCAGGCGCCTAAATGACAACCCTTAAGAGAATGGATGTTTAGTGCCATGAATTTTCGCTCCCTTAACCTGTTGCCGATGCGGCTTTATTCTGCTTCCTCGCCGTAGAGAATGTCGAGGGTTTCGTCCAGAATGTCCATGGCCTCGTCCAACTCGTCGTCCTTGACCGTCAGGGGCGGAAGGAAGCGAACGACATTTTCGCCCGCCGTGCAGCACAGTAGTCCCATCTCGCGACAGCGTGAAACCACCTCGGCGGCCGGCACGTCCATGACCATGCCGACCATCAGCCCCTCGCCGCGCACCTCCAGAACCTGGTCGTATTTCTCGACGAACTGTCCCAGTCCTTCCCGCAGCATCATGCCGGCTTCCTTGGCGCGGTCGAGTAAGTGCTCGGATTCGATCACATCGATGGTGGCCAGCGCCGCGGCGCAAGCCAGTGGGTTGCCCCCAAAGGTGCTGCCGTGCTTGCCGGGCTGAAAGACGTCGGAAAGGGCCGGTGACGCCACCACCGCGCCCATGGGAATGCCGCTCCCCAGCGATTTCGCCAGCGAAAAAGCGTCGGGTTTGATGCCATAGCGCTGCCATCCGAACCAGGAGCCGCTGCGACCCATTCCGCATTGAATTTCGTCACAGAACAGCAATAAATTCTTTTCGTCGCAAAGTTGGCGCAGCCCCTTCATGAAATCGAGGTCGGCCGGATGTACACCGCCTTCCCCCTGGATCGGTTCGACCATGACGGCCACCGTACGATCATTGATCTTGGCTTTGACCGAGTCCAGGTTGTTGTATTCCGCGTAGGCAAAGCCCAGGGGGAGGGGATCGAATCCATCCTGAATCTTGCTCTGGGCGGTGGCGGCCATGGTTCCGAGGGTGCGGCCGTGAAACGAATTGATCATGGTGACGATTTCAAACCGTTCCTCTTTGTGCCCCCAGAGTCGCGCCAGCTTGATCAGCGCTTCATTGGCTTCGGCGCCCGAATTGCAGAAAAAACATTTGCCGTTCAGGGACAGGCGGGAAAGCCGCTGGGCCAGCAGCGCCTGGTTGGCGGTGTAAAACAAGTTGGAACAGTGGTTGAGTGCCGCCATCTGTTCCTGCACCGCCTTGACCACCTGAGGATGGGCATGCCCGGCGTTTTGCACGGCAATGCCGCCGGTGAAGTCGAGATAAACCATGCCGTCGGCATCCCACACCTTGCATCCCTGTCCGCGCACGAGCGTTACGGATGGCTTGTACGTCGGCATGACAAATTGATTAAACAGGGCGGCAATGTCTTCGTTTTTACTCATCGGCTACTATCTCCGTTCCAACACCTTGGTTCGTGAAAATTTCCAGCAACAGCGAATGCGGCATGCGTCCGTCGATCAAGTGCACCTTGCCGACGCCGGCATGGATGGCTTCGGCGCAGCTTTCCAGTTTGGGCAACATCCCCCCGGCAATGATTCCTTCCCGGCGCAGACCGGACAGTTGACCGACCCGCAACGAGGAAATCAACGATTGGGGATCGCCAACATCGCGCAACACCCCGGGAACATCCGAAATGAAGGCCAGCTTGCGGACCCGCAACGCGCAAGCCAGGGCCGCCGCCGCGGTGTCGGCATTGATGTTGTGCAGTTGTCCTTCGGCGTCAATTCCCAGGGGCGTAATCACCGGCAGCATGCCAGCCTCCAGCATTTCGCGCACCACTTCGGCGTCGATGCTGATGGGTTCTCCGACAAATCCCCAGTCGATCGAAGCGCCGGTTTGTTCATCGATGCCTTGTTTGCGCGCCACGCTGAAAATCCAGTCCCCATGCAGGGGGCGAGCCTGCGCGCGATGAAGGCGCAACAACCGCACAAGTTCGGCGTTGACCTCGCGTTTGAGCACCTTTTCCACGACCTTGATGGTCGCATTGCAGGTGACGCGCAGGCCATGGACAAACCGCGGCTCGATCCCGCTGTCGGACATGCCGCGCGAAATCGCCTTGCCGCCGCCATGAATCAACGCAACCTTCATCCCGACCGTCGCCATGAAGGCGATGTCCGTCAGCAGGCGTTCCAGGCTGTCATGGTCTTCCATGACGCTTCCGCCCACCTTGACAATCACCATGGCTCCGCGGAAGTCCTGGATGTAGGGCAGGGCTTCGATCAGTGTTTCGGCTTTCTGAATGTACGCTTGCATATCAGGTGGTGTAGTCGGCGTTGATGTTGACGTATTCGCGGGTCAAGTCGCAGGTCCAGATGACGCATTTCCCGGAGCCGAGGCCCAGGTCGACGAGCACTTCAAATTCACGCGATCGCATGGCGTCCTTGAGGCGAACGAGCGTTTCCCCGGTTGCGGGCGTACCGCGGTCGAAGGCTCGAATGCCGTCATAGGCGATTACGGTCTGCTCTTCCCGTACCGTTGCGCCCGAGTACCCCACGGCCGCGATCACCCGGCCCCAGTTGGGGTCGAGTCCAAACCAGGACGTCTTGACCAGCATCGAGCGGGAAATCGCCCGGGCGGCGAGCTGGGCTTCCGCGTCGTTGACGGCGCCGAGGATCTTGACGGTGACAAACTTGGAAACGCCTTCGCCGTCCATCACGATCTGGCGGGCCAGGTCCTGGCACAACGCGGTGAGGGCCGATACAAAATCGGACCAGCAGGGCTTGCCGGGGGCGATCTCGGGACCCTGGGCCGCACCGTTGGCCAGCGCCAGCACGGTGTCGTTGGTGCTGCGGTCATTGTCGATCGCAATGCGGTTGAAGCTGACGTTGACCGCTTCGCGCAAGGCCCGGTCGAGATGCTGTGCGGCGATGGTGGCATCGCAGGCAATGAACGCCAGCATCGTGGCCATGTGGGGTTCGATCATGCCGGCTCCCTTGCACATGCCTCCCAAAGTAATCGGGACGCCATCCGCCTGGAAGGTCACGGCCGCCTGCTTGGGGACCGTGTCTGTAGTCAGGATGGCCTCGGCGGCGTCCGCCGCGCCATCCGGCGACAATTTTTCCGCCGCCAGTCGTAACCCCTTGTCGATTCGATCCATGGGCAGAGGTTGGCCGATCACGCCCGTGGAACACACCAAGATCTCGTTTTCGGGCAGTTCCAGATAGCGAGCGGCCATGCGTGCCATGGAACGCGCGTCCCGCATGCCGCGTTCTCCGGTGCAGGCGTTGGCATAGCCCGTGTTGACCGCCACGGCGCTCAGACGGCCATCGGACAAGCGTTCCCGACCCAGTCGAACCGGCGCCGCCGCCACCGCGTTGGTGGTGAACATCGCCGCGGCCGCGGCCGGTTGATCCGATATCAGGATCGCGACGTCCCTGCGATCCGGATATTTAATGCCGGCGGCCACGCCGGCAGCACGGTATCCCTTGGCCGCCGTGATCCCACCGCTCGTTTTGTTCCATTGTGTCATGCCATGATCCTGAAAAGCCTTCTTCGATACGATTCAAATCAGCATTATGACAAATCATTCCGGGCACGTCGAGATTAACGTCGAAAAGTCGAGAACCGGCGTCTCGCAGGGACATTTGTCTTCGCTTCAAAAAACGGCGATTCCGAATGAGGAATTTTTCGGACTGCCGATCCTCCGCATCCGGGCCCCTAGCCGGATCTGGGCGGGAGCCCTCGACGCTGAAGAAATTTTTCTCCGGCGTCGCTTTTTTGTTACGCCAAATCACTAAGTACGTTCCCTTTGTGATATGAACACGTCAAAAAAGGCCGGAAACAGGCACGAGGCGGGGCGC